>MNRS01000009.1 GCA_001916065.1 Clostridium sp. 28_17 | reverse complement strand
TTTTGTCCAACTTGATGTTGGATTTTTACTTGTTACTAATGTAAATCCTTGTGTATCTACTTTTGGTTTTGCTGTTACTTTTACACTTTTATTTGTCCATGTATTTGGTTCTACTGCAAATTCTATTTCTTTTGAATCAAATTTTGGTACTGTACTTGTTTCAATTTCTACCTCTTTTGATTCTTTTTCCTTTCCATTTTTTCCTATTGCAATTGCCTTAATTACAAATGTTGTATCTTGTTTTAATCCCGTATATGTATATTCGTTTTGATCTGTTGTTTTTGCCAAAGTAAACTTTGAAGCTGCTTTTTCTTTTATGTAATATTCTACTTTTCCACCTTCATTTCTTTTGGTGGTTACTGATACCGATATTGTATTGGTTGTTGATTTTACTGTTTTTATCTGTATTAATGGTGATAGTTCATTTTCTTTTCCCAAATAATCCGAACCATCTAATGCGACTTTATATACATCTCCATCTACTTTTACTTCAAAAAACCATTCTGTTTTTCCTTCTCTCTCTTCTGATGTAACCTCGCCTACCTCTATGTCTTTTCCTCCGGCTTTTTTTATTTCATCTAAATCATTTTTAACATCTTCGTATGTTGCTTTAATTATCTCTTCATCCGTTCCCCTAATCTGCTCAGATTGACTTATTTTTAATTTAGTTTCTAATGTTGTAGCTATGTATGCTCTTTTATGTTCTAATTTTGCATTTTCTGCTGAACTAAATAATCCTGTATGCGTTATTCCTTGTATTGTAATAGTTGATAAAATTAATAGCACTACTATAGTCACCACAAGTGCTACCATTGTTATTCCGTTTTTTTCCTTTAAATTACATGTATGCTCCCTCAAGGGTTTCAACGTTTTTCTATTTTTTATATTTTTACTTTTATTATCAAAATCATCCCTGTTTTCCATAATGAATAATTCTCCTTTACATTATTATGTCATTCTTTTTGCAGGTTGTTCCTGTAATTATAAATATAACATATTTCCCTATTGTAATCAATATTTAAGCAAAATGTCATATATTTGTAAAAAAGAAGAAACATTTTTGTAACATTTACAGTATGTTCCTGTAAGATATTATTAAATTTTATTATAAAATAAAAAGAAATTAATTAACTCATAGGTTTAACCTATTAAATCAAAATTATTCTAGAAGTTTAGATTGATTTTTAATTGTTTATTTAACATATAAATTAATTTTTTATGAAAGGAAATATATAAAAATGAAAGTAAAAACATTAAACGGAAACAAAAACATAATAGGACAAAATATCAAAAAATATAGAAAAGCAAAAAAAATGTCACAACCAGAAATATGCAGGCAACTTGATTTATTAGGTGTTACAATGTATAACTGTGATATTTATGAAATCGAATATGGTAAAAAAACTGTTAAAGATTTTGAAGTTTTGGCTTTTTGCAAAGTTCTAGGAATTACTCTTGAAGAATTATATTCTAACACAGATAAATACTATGAAGCATAAAAATTTTTTTCAAAAAATCACAATTTCAAAAGGGATACACCTCTAAATGTACCCCTTATTATAATTCAAAAATATCTAATTTAATAACTACAAATTTCAACACTTTAAAAAATCCCTACTATTTTTCCATCACCATCAATATCAATTTGTTCCGCAGCAGGAATCCTTGGAAGTCCAGGCATAGTCATTATTTTACCTGCAATAGCAACCACAAATCCTGCACCCGCTTTCAAATTAATCTCTCTAATTGTAATTTTAAAAGGCTCTTTACATTCCAAATTTTTGCTATCATCTGAAAATGAATATTGAGTTTTTGCAATACAAACAGGCAATTCTTTGTATCCCATTTTTTCTATTCTTTCAATTTCAGTAAGTGCCTCTTCTTCAAATTTTACACCTTCTGCACCGTAAATTTCCTTTGCTATTTTCTCAATTTTTTCTTTTATTCCATCTGATAAATCATAAATAAATTTTAGATTATTTTCTTGTTTTCCATTTTCAAAATTTATATTCTTATCTGTTCCATCATTGCATTCCTCGTCCACAGAACTACAATCTTTTCCATCAACAATATTTGCTATTTTTTGAGCAATGTCTATAGCGCCTTCCCCGCCTTTTGCCCAGCCTTCTACAAGACTAACCTCAACATTTTTTTCTTTCAAAGTTCCTTGGACATACTCTATTTCTGCTATTGTATCTGTATTATATTTATTTATTGCAACAATTACATTTAAGCCAAATTTATCTTTCAAATTTTCTATATGTCTAAATAAATTATTCATTCCCTGTTGTAATCCTGCAATATTTTCTTCTTGGATTTTATCTTTTTCAACTCCACCATGGTATTTTAATGCCTTTATTGTTGCAACAATAACAACAGCGTCAGGCTTTATTCCTGCTTTTCTACATTTTATATCCATGAATTTTTCTGCTCCCAAATCTGCACCAAATCCAGCCTCTGTAATTGTATAGTCTGCTAATTTCATTGCCATTTTTGTAGCAATTATGCTATTACATCCATGAGCAATATTCGCAAAAGGTCCTCCATGAATTATTGCAGGTGTATGTTCTAATGTTTGAACCAAGTTAGGCTTTATTGCATCCTTTAAAAGAACTGCCATTGCACCTTGTGCATTTAAATTTTTTGCATATACTGGTTCTTCTTTTGAATTATAACCAATTATTATATTTCCAAGTTTTTCTTTTAAATCTTCCATGTTTTCTGCCAAGCATAATATAGCCATTATTTCAGATGCAACAGAAATATCAAAACCATCCTCCCTTGGAACTATATTTTTTTCTCCCGAAAGTCCAGTTTCTATTTTTCTTAGTTGTCTGTCATTTAAATCTACACATCTCTTCCATGTTACTTTTTTTATATCAAGTTCATTTCCAAAATAAATGTGGTTATCTATCATACTTGATAATAAATTATTTGCTGATGTTATTGCATGTATATCACCTGTAAAATGAAGGTTTATATCTTCCATTGGAGCCACTTGAACATATCCGCCACCAGTTGCTCCACCTTTTATTCCAAACACAGGTCCTAATGATGGTTCCCTTAAGGCTAATATTGATTTTTTTCCTATTCTAGAAAGTCCATCTGCAATAGCTATTGAAACTGTAGTTTTTCCTTCTCCTAATGGTGTAGGATTTATTGCAGTTACAAGTATTAATTTTCCATCTTTTTTATTTTCTAATTTTTTATATACATTATTAGAAATCTTTGCTTTATACTTTCCATAACATTCTATGTCATCTTCATCTATATTCAATTTTTTTGCTATTTTATCTATTCTTTCTAATTCCACTTTTTCTGCTATTTCAATATCTGTCATTTACCTGCACCTCTCTTTTTCTTATTTTAAAGACGATTGCTTTAGATATTTTTTCCAAAAGTAATCGTCTTATTTTTATGCTATAATTCCTACTATAACACCAAGCAATGCACCCACAAAAACTTGGACAGGTGTGTGTCCTAAAACTTCTACTAATCTCTCTGAAACTTGAACACCTGTAAGTCCGGGAGTTTCTATTATTTTATTTAACAGAGCTGCTTGTTTACCTGCCGCCCTTCTAACTCCACATGCATCATACATAACAACAAATGCCATTATTAATGCCAATGCAAAAATTGGTGTGTCAACTCCTTGGTATTTTCCTATTAAAGTTGCCAATGACACTACTATTGCAGAGTGTGAACTTGGCATACCACCTGCTCCTATTATTCTTTTAAAATTAAATTTTTTTGTTGTTATTAAATCATATAAAACCTTATACAATTGGATAAAAAACCATAATAAAAATGGTATATATATGTATTTATTTTGTATAAACTGGTTAAAAGTATTCACTGACATTCTCCTTATTCTTCAGACACGAAATTTTCCTCTTTTACTTCTCCATCTTTTTCAAGTAAAATTGTTATTTTCTTTTCTGCCTCTTCTAAAATTTTATTACATTGTTTTGATATTTTTATTCCTTCTTCAAATTTAGATATTGATTCATCTAAATTTAAGTCGCCTTTTTCTAATTCTGTTACTATATTCTCTAAGTCACTCATATTTTTTTCAAAATTTGATGTAGCCATTTTAATTATCCTTTCATTTTTATTTTGTATTTTCTGAATCTCTTCTATCAAATTCTTCAAAATACATTATTGTTTCATCATTATTATTTGATACAACATTTTCTTCTTTTTTATTTGATATTTTCGCTCTAACAACTATTATTAGTGTTATTATTGTGGCAATAGTTATTAAAATTTTTGCACCATTTGTCATTTCAATTTCCTTTCTATAAAATTTCAGCCTGTTTTGTTCCATCTGAAAATTTTAAATCTATTTTATCTCCTGTATTTACATCTTTTGCACTCTTTATTATATTATTATTTTTTTCAACTAAAGAATATCCTCTTGTTAATGTTTTTAAAGGGCTTAGTGTATCAAGTTTTGCAACTAATTCCACATACTTAGTCTTTTCTTCTTTTTGTTTTGTTTTAATAATATTTTCTAATTTTTTAATATATGTATCTACCTTTAAATAATTATCATTTATATTTCTTAAAGGCTCTTTAAATACTCTACTTGACATACATTTTTCATATCTTAATTTCATTATTTCAACTTTTTTTACTAAACTTAATCTCAATCTATTTTGATATAAATTTATTTTTTGTTTAACCTCGTACACATCAGGTACCGCAAGTTCTGCTGCTGCAGATGGTGTTGGTGCTCGCAAATCTGCTACAAAGTCTGATATTGAAAAATCTGTTTCATGTCCTACTGCAGAAATTACAGGTATTTCTGAATTATAAATTGCATGTGCAACAATTTCTTCGTTAAATGGCCATAAATCTTCTAATGAACCACCACCTCTTGCAAGAATTAGAACATCTGCTAATTGGTTTTTATTCATAAATTTTATACCATCTGCTATCTTTTCTGCAGCCCCTTCACCTTGTACAGGCACTGGATATAATCTAATATTTACATTTGGATTTCTACGTGTACTTACATTAATTATATCTCTTATTACTGAGCCTGTTTGTGATGTTAAAACACCTATTATTTTAGGCATTTGTGGTATTGCTTTTTTATGTTCTTCTTCAAAATATCCTTCTTGCTCTAGTCTTTGTTTAAGTTCTTCATATTTTTTATATAAAATTCCTACGCCATCTTCCTGCATTGCTTTTACATAAATTTGATATACACCATCTCTTTCAAAAACTGATACTCCACCAAGTACAAAAACTTTCATTCCATCTTTTGGCATAAAATTAAGTTTTTGAGCATATGTTTTAAACATTACACATTTGATTAATGAATTTTCATCTTTTAGTGTAAAATACATATGCCCTGTATAGTGATTTTTAAAGTTTGATATTTCCCCTTTTATCAAAACATTATTTAAATATTCATCATCAGCAATTTTATTTTTTATATAACTATTTAACTCAGTTACACTTATTGCCATATCCTCATATCTCATAAAATTACATTTCCTTTACTACACTTGCTAATATTCCATTTACAAAGTTTTTAGATTTATCTTCTCCATATTTTTTTGCTAATTCAACTGCTTCATTTATTGAAACTTTATATGGTACATCTGTAAATTTAATTTCATAAATTGCAAGTTTTAAAATAGTTAAATCCATTTTAGAAATTCTGCTTAATTTCCATTCTTCTTTTAAGTTTGTTTCAATATCTTTTAAAATTTCTTCTTGATGTTCTTCTATTCCATTTACTGCATTTGCTATATATTTTTTTGCTTCTTCGTCTGTTATGTTGTTGCTTTCAAAATATAAGTCGATTTGTTCTTGTACATTTTCTACTTTTTGAATTTCTAAACTATATATCAATTTGAAAGCATTTTCTCTCATTTCTGTTCTATTCATTTCTATTTTTCATTCCTTCCTCAAAGCACAATTTTCCAAAATTATAATTATTTTTAATATTGCATTTTATAAACTACATTCTGTCTATGAATTTTTTTAATTTTGCCTTAACATCATCTTTATTTTGTTGTACATAATTTCCAACAAATGCACCTGCTAATATTATTAAAATTCCAATAATTACATCATATAATCTAGTTGCTAATAAAACTATTGCAATTATTACTCCAATTATTGCTCCTTTGTATTGATTAATAAATTTTTTGAAATCGTCCATATTATCTCACCCTTTCACAACATAGAACTCCAATTTTAAGCCTCTGTTTTTTGTTTTTCTTGAACTGCTTTTTTTACTGTTATATTTACTTGTTTTACCTCTAAATCTGTTGTTTCTTTAACTTTACTTTTTATTTTATCTTGTAAATCTTTTGATAAATCTTTTATTACTGTGTCTGAACCAACTACTAAATTAACAAAAATATTTACATTGTTGTCTTTGTCTAATTCTACTTTTGATGATACATCTTTTGCCATTTTGTATTGTTTTGTTACTGCTTCTACTAAATTTTCTATTGTTTCTTTTGATATCATTAATTTACCATTTTCGTTTGCTAATAAAACACCTTGTTTATCTTTCATTTCTTGTTTTGATGTTGGGTCAAAGAAAATACATCTAATTGATAATAGTATAAATACTATGCTAACTCCTAAAATTATTCTTGATGATGTTCCATATAGTAATAAGTTTTTAACTAAATTTTGTACTACATTTATGTCCAACCATCCAAAGATTAATAAACATGCTATTATTGATAATATTAATATTATATTTGAATATATTATTAGTGTAAGTTTTTCTATAAATTTCATTTTTTATTCCATTCCTTTCGCAGGCCAATTTTATTGGCTTTTTTCTTAATTTTTTTATTTTTGTTTTCATTTGCAATTTTTAGTTTTGTTCTTCGTTGCTTTTTTGTTCTTTTGAAGTATTTTCGTTTTTAGAAATATTTGTATCTACTCCTTGTACATGTACATTTACTTCTTCTACTTTAAATCCTGTCATTCCTTCTACTGATTTTTTTACTCTGTTTTGTATTTCGTATGCTACATCTGGTATTCTTGAGCCATATTCTACAATGATGTTTACATCTATTTTTGCTTTATTTTCTGTTTTGTCTACTTTTATTCCTTTAGACATATTTTTCTTTCCACTAAATACTTCTGATATTCCTCCTGCAAATCCTCCTGCCATTGATGCTACGCCTTGTACTTCTGATACTGCAACTCCTGCAATTACTGCAATTACATCATTTGATATTTCTATTCCATTTTCTGTGTCTTCTACTTCTTCATTTTGTTTTGTTTCTTCTTTTTGTTGATTTGTTTCATCTTGTTTCTCTATTTTTTCTGTATTTTCGCTTGTTTCAATTTCTGCTTGTTGTTCTTCTTTTTTTACAACTTCTTCCTTGCTTTCATTTTCTTCCATTTCAATTCCTCCTTTTTTGAAATTTTAAGAATGTGCAAAGTTTTTATATTATTGTTTTTTATAATATAAAAAATTGATATACTTAATACTTTATAAGTATATCAATTTTTGGTATTTTTTACAACCTTTTTATGCATTTTTTTACTAATTCTTTAAAAATCGTTACAATTCACAGTTAGTAAAATTATTGTTTGTGCCATGAAGTGTAATAAGAACTAATTATTCTTATTCAAAGACTTGAAATTCTTCTATTTTATTACCTCTCAAGAAATCTCCAATACTCATTCTTTTAGCATTTTCACCTTGAATTTCTAAAACACTTAAAATACCTTGTTTTGTCTTAATAAATAGTCCATCTCTTTGGTCAGAAATAAGAACAGTTCCATTTCTAAAAATCTTAATATTATCCTCATCATATCCAATATTTTTAGCAATATCAACTTTCCAGAATTTTATTTTAGAACCATTCAAAAATGTATATGCACCCATAATAGGATTTAAACCTCTAACAAGATTTTTTATTTCTTGAGCAGTTTTATTTTTCCAGTCAATTTTAGCCATATCTTTACTAAGCATTGGTGCAACTGAAAAATCATCTCCTTGTTTTTCTCTTGGTGCAGTTCCATTTTCAATTTGTTTTAATGTTTCAACTAATAATTCTCCACCAATTTTAGATAACCTATCCCACAATTCTCCTGTTGTTTCGTTTTCACCAATTTCAACTTCTTGTTTTAAAATCATATCACCTGTATCCATTCCAACATCCATATACATTGTTGTTACACCAGTTGTTTTATCGCCATTTAAAACAGCCCATTGGATTGGTGCAGCACCTCTATATTTTGGAAGTAAAGAACCATGTACATTTATACAACCTAATCTTGGTATATCTAATATTTCTTTTGGTAATATTTTTCCATATGCTACAACACATATAACATCTGGATTCAAGGCTTTTATTTGTTCTATAAATTCTTCATTTTTTCTTACTTTTTCCGGTTGAAATATTTCTAATTTTTTTTCTAACGCAAATTCTTTCACAGGTGACGCAACTAATTTCATACCTCTTCCTTTTGGTCTGTCTGGATTTGTTACAACTCCTAATATATTATAACCTGCATTATATACTGCCTCTAAACTGTCTCTTGCAAAATCAGGTGTTCCCATAAATAAAATATTCATTTTAAGCACATCCTCTCTAACTTAATTGTTGGAAAAGAATTAAATTTTGGAATTACACCGTAGCCCAAAATTGTAATTATTTTTCAACAAAGTCCTTATTTTTCAGGCTCCACATATTCCAAAGTACCAGGAACAATTTTATCAACAAAAACTTCTCCCTCTAAATGGTCATACTCGTGACAAATAGCCTGTGCCAACAAGTCTTTAGCCTTAACTTTAACTCTTTTTCCATTTCTATCAGTATATTCTGCCGTAACTTCATCTGGTCTTACAACTTTTGCAAATTGATTTGGAAAACTTAAACATCCTTCTTCAACTTCTCTTTCACCTTTTGTTTTTAAAATAATCGGATTTATAAAAACAATTGGTCCTTTGTCGTCATATAAATCTATAACAAAAACTCTTTTTAAAATTCCAACCTGCACTGCTGCAAGTCCCACACCATTGTATTTATGCATTGTATCTATCATATCATCTATTAATGTTTGTAGTTTTTCATCTATTGTTTCAATTTCTCTTGATTTTTTACTTAAAATTTCGTCTCCTTCATATCTTAGATTTCTTATTGCCACTTTTCTTCCCCCACTTCTATATTATTAATTTATACCATACTATTTGGATTTACATCAACTGAAACCTTAGTATTTTTGTAATTTTCACTATATATCTCTTTTAACAAATCATTTAAAACTCCGTTTGCCTGTTCATTCATATTGCCTTTTATAATAATTCTCCACCTAAACCTATTTTGAATTTTATCTATTGGTGATGGCATTGGTTTAAAAGTTTTAAATTCTTCATTATTTAAATTTTTAATTAGATATTCATATGCTTTATTTGAAACTTTTTTTATCTCCGCTTCGTTCAAACTATTAAATCCAATTATTATTATATCGCAAAATGGCGGATATTTCAACTGTTTTCTTAAAGTGATTTCAGTTTCGTAAAATTCTTGATAATTTTGTTTTTGTGCATCTTGAATACTAAAATTTTCTGGATTATATGTTTGTATTATAACTTTTCCCGGCAAATTCTCTCTTCCGGCTCTTCCAGCAACCTGTGTTAAAATTTGAAACGTCCTTTCTGTCGCCCTGTAATCATCAATATTTAATGAACTATCTGCAGCTATAACACCTACTAATGTTACTTTTGGAAAATGATGTCCTTTTACAACCATCTGTGTTCCAATTAATATATCAATACCATCATTTTTAAATTTGTTTAAAATTTGTTCATGTGAATTTTTCTTTGTTACTGTATCTACATCCATTCTTATTGTTTTAGCCTGTGGAAATTGTTTTAATATTTCTTGCTCTAATTTTTGTGTTCCTGTTCCAAAATATCTTATTTTATCACTTCCACACTCTGGACATTTTGTAACAACTTTTTCTTCATATCCACAATAATGACATTTTAATTTATTTTCATAACTATGATATGTCATACTGATATTGCAATTCTTACATTTAACAGTGTACCCACAATTTCTACACATTATAAATGTTGAATATCCTCTTCTATTTAAAAACAAAATTGTTTGTAATTTATCTTTTAAATTCTGTTCTATTGCTTGATATAAATCAAAACTTAACATTGACCTGTTTCCATTTGCAAGTTCTTGTTTTAAATCTACAATTTCTACTTTGGGTAAATTAGAATTATTTGCTCTTTTAGTTAATTCCAATAATGTAATTTTTTCTGTTTCTTTTGCATTATAAAATGTTCTTAAATCAGGTGTTGCACTTCCTAGGACCAACGGAACATTTTCTTGTTTTGCAATTTTCTTTGCAACTTCTTTTGCATCATACTTTGGGCTTGCTTCTGATTTATATGAACTGTCATGCTCTTCATCAATTATGATTATCCCCAAATCTTTGACTGGTGCGAATATTGCAGACCTTGCACCTATAACAATTTTTGCTTTATTTTCTTTTATTCTTTCCCATTCATCATGTCTTTCTCCTATTGATAATTTACTATGTAAAACCGCTATTGTTTCTTTTCCAAATCTTGATATAAATCTATCTAACATTTGTGGTGTTAATGATATTTCTGGTACTAAGACAATTGCAGATTTTCCGACTTTTTGAGCCTTATCTATTAACTGTAAATATACTTCTGTTTTTCCTGAACCTGTAACACCATATAGCAAAAATTCTTCATATTTTTTTCTATCCATACTTGTTGATATTTTGTTGAAAGCATTTTGTTGTTCTTCTGTTAATTTTAAGTTATTTGTATTTTCTATGTTTTTGTTTTCTAATGGATTTCTTTCCACTTTTTGTTCAACTAATTCTAGATATTCATTTTTTATTAATGTATTTACCATAGCTCTTGAACAGTCTGTAAATGCCTCTATGTCTGGTATTGTACATCCTTCATTGTCTTTTACAAAATTTAAGATTCTTATTTGCTTTTCTGATTTTATTTTCTTAGTTTCTATTTCAAAATTGATTTCTTCAAAGTCTTTTTTTAAATATACTACATTTATTTTTTTGTCTTGTATTCTTTTATTTACGTCTTTTGCATTTGTTCCTGGTGTTTGCATTAACCTGATACAGTCTGATATAGTGCAGAAGTATCTTTTTGCCATCCAGTTTGCTAGTTCTATTTGCTTGTTTGTTAGTCCATTTTCTACTTTTGCTATGTCTTTTATTTCGTATTGTGATTTTTCTTTTATTTTGACTACATGTGCTTCTTCTAGTGTTTTCATTTTTCCAAATGGTACTAATACTTTGCTTCCTATTAGTATTAGTTCTTCCATTTCTTTTGGTATGTTGTAGTCAAATGTTCTGTTTAGTTGTTTTGCTTTGCTATTTATTATTACTTCTGCTACCAATTGCTTCCGCTCCTTTTTGTTTTTTCTGTTTTGAATTATATCATATTGTTTGATGGATTTCTAGAAATTTTTTCAAAAAAATATAACTATGTAAATTCAAAAATTAAATTTTATATTTACATAGTTATATTTTAACACCCTTATATTTTTTTGTTTATCGAGATTGTCAAGTTTTAGAACTTTCCGTAAAACTTGACAATCTCGATCTAGGTACAAGAATTTTTCAAAGTGCTACTGAGCGACCAGCACTGAGCGGAACCCAGCAGTGTAAGTGCTATAACCATCAGAACGACTGAAAGAGAACAAACCGGCCCCACTACGGTCCCAATAAGCGCCTCCACGTACGAAGAACGGACCGTACAAACCTGCAAAGTAAGAGTAGTCCCCATTCCATGAAGTATTTTCTGTACCTGCTGTAGATGTTTCTTTTATTGCATCTCCATATTTTGTATTCTTTTTATAGTTTGCTTCATTTGTTTTTAATAAATTTTCGTCTGTCCATGAAACTCCAGTATTG
>MNRS01000008.1 GCA_001916065.1 Clostridium sp. 28_17 | reverse complement strand
ATATTTTCTTCTAAATTATCTGACGTATATTTATTTAATTCTTTTTCATAACTATCTAATGTTTCACTTTGTTGTTTTTCCGCCACTTCACTTTTTTCTTTTGCATCTTTCGCTTTTTCAAATATTCCAGTATTCGTTAACGCAGATATCGAAATACCGGCTAATATCAATAAAATAATAATTGTAATCACTAACGCCACAAGTGTTATACCTTTATTTTCTTTTCTTAACATTACTATAAAATCCTCCTTTGTTTTTTCCTTAATTTTTCTTATTATTTGTGATTTTCCAATTTTAATACACTAAAATTTTTTCCCTCCTCTTTTGTATATTTTCTAATTCCAAAAAAATTATAGCACAAGCCGGTGGTATATTGCAACATTTTGTCGTGTATTTTTTGATAATATTAATGAATATTATAATATTGTAATAAAAGGAAATTGGAGAAGAAATGGAAAAAGATATTTATTATTTAGTTGGTCAAAACATAAAAAAACAAAGAAAAATAAAAGGTCTAACACAATTACAATTAGCAAACAAAACATTTTTTAGTTATGAATTTATACGAAAAATAGAATCAAAAAGTGCCTGTAGAAATACATTTTCTTTAGATACACTTTCAAAAATTGCACAAGCACTAGAAATTGATATAAGATTATTATTTGCTCCTTTAGAAGATGGTGATACTTCAAACAATACACAAAAAATGGCATAAAAAATTTTACCATAAAAATCGAAAAAAACGGTTGTTTTTTTCGATTTTTTGTTTTACAATATATGTGTATGTAAATTTAAAAAAAGAAAGAAGGATTCAAATGAAAAAAACAAAAATTTTATTAACACTATTTTTATTAATAGCACTAATTACAACAATATCAAGTGCAGCATATGCAGATGTAACAATGTCTGTCATAAAAGAGCCAACAGCAACAATCAATTATGGTGATAATTCAATTGTAGAAAGAAGCGTAATATCAAAAGACTTAGACAATAAAGAAATAACCTTACAATTAAAAGTTACAAATAACGAAGGTTCTTCTAAACCAACAGGTGAAGTAATGCTTGTTCTAGATAACTCAAAAAGTATGATTGATAATAAGGTTACTGCAGATAAAACAAGAAAAGAATTTGTAACAGAATCTGCAAAAACATTAATTACAAATCTTTTAAAAGATAACACAAAATTAAAAATTGGAGTTGTAAGTTTTTCAACAGCAACTGAAGTTTCAAACGAAGGAACAAAAAAAGATGCAAATTTAGTTTCTGCATTAAGCAATGATGCAAATACATTAAATACTGCAATTTCTAATATTGAATATACAGGTCCAAGAACAGACTTACAAGCTGGAATTAATTTAGCAAAATCACAATTTACAAGCAATACAGATAAAGCACATAAATATATAATTGTTTTATCTGATGGTGTTCCAAACGTTGCATTAAATTACAACAAACAATATTATTCAGATGATGTTATAACAAAAACAAAAACAGAATTACAATCACTTTCAAGTGTAGCAGATAATATTTATATTATGCTTACAGGTATTACAGATGGAGATGCAGTAGCAAATCCTTCAACAAAAACTTATAACCAAATCGTAGAAGAAATTTTTGGTACACAAGCAAAACCAACAATAGGAAACTTTTATTATATATCTGATGATAAAATAACAGATACTATTACAAACATTTATAAAGCCTTACTACCTATTTCAAAATCAATTACAAATATAAATGTTAAAGATTACTTTACAGATGAAATTGTTAAAAACTTCGATTTTTCATATGTAAAAGAACCTAATATTGGTACAATATCAGACAAAATTGATACAACAACAAATTCAATTACATGGACTATTCCAGAATTAAAATCTGGTGAAACTGCTATAGTTCAATACAAATTAAAATTAAAAACAAATTACGATACAAATATTGTAAACAAAGTTTTAGATACAAATACAAAACTTGATGTTACTTATACAGATTCAGAAAATAAAACTGATACAAAATCAACTGATATAACACCACAAGTTAAACTTACAGAAAAATTACCTACTGTATTACCAAAAGCAGGATCAACTATATTCTTTAGTTTTATAGGAATCGTTTTAGTAATTGCAGTTGCATGTGGAATTAAATATGTTGTAGTAAAAAATAGTATGAAATAAATCCTGTTAATATAAACAGGATTTTTATTTTATGTCTAATTAAAAGGTATCACCTATTAAAGAATGATACCTTTTAATAATATGTATAGAATTTTATAATCTTGAAATACATAATCCAATTACAAATAGTCCCAAAATTACTCTATATACTGCAAATACTTTAAAACTGCCTTTTTGTAAATAATTAAGTAAAAATTTAATTACCAAAACACCAACTATAAAACTAGCAAATACACCTACAAAAAATGCAGGACCAAATACAAAATCTTTTAAATCAACTAATGCAGCAGCCGCAACAACAGGTGTTGATAATAAAAATGAATATTTTGCAACAGATTCTCTTTTTAAGCCCATTCCCCTTCCTACTGTCATTGTAATTCCTGACCTAGAAACTCCTGGAAATGCAGCAGCAAGTGCTTGTGACATTGCTATCCAAAGTGATTGTTTAAATGTTATATCTTTATATTCTACTTCAGATTTTGATTTTTTATCTACAACATATAAAATTATGCCCATTACAATTAATGCTATTGCTATCATAAACATTTCTATAAGTTTTTCTTGTACACTAAATGTAGTTGCTAATTTTTCTATTAATTTTTCTGAAAGTTTATCTAATACCAAACACAAAATTCCTGTTGGAATTGTTGATATTACTATGTACCAAAAGATTTTTCCATCTGTTGATTTTTTCTTTTTGATAACTTGGTTATATCCTCCTTTTATTAAATTTATCCAGTCTTTAAAGAAAAATAGAACTATTGCAAATAATGTTCCTATATGTAATGCCACATCAAATGATGGGCTTATTTCGTTCCATCCAAATATCCATGGAAATAAGTTTAAATGTGCTGAGCTTGATATTGGTAATAACTCTGTTAGTCCTTGAACTATTCCTAATATTAGTGCTTGAAAAATTTCGTTCATTTTTTGTTCCTCTCTTTCGTTTTTTATTTAGTTATAATTAAATCATTGTTCTTATTTAACAGAAAGATAAATTCTAACTGCAATAGCAACTTTTAATTATAACTATTTTTTATATATTTCTTTCAAAATATTATAAACTGTATCTTTTATAAATTCTGCTGTTGTAACAGGTGCAACTTTTCCTGGCAATGCCAATGCCCAAATCAATTTTAGATTTTTATTTTTTGCAGCCTTTTTATCAATCCCACCTGGGTTTGACGCTAAATCAACTAATAAACAATCATCTCTTACATATTTTATGCGTTCTTCTGTTAATACTAAATGTGGTACCGTATTTATAATAACATCAAAATCTGATAAATTTTCACCTATTGTATTTATGTTTGTTTCCATGTGTCCATACGCTCTAATCCATGCTAAATCTTCGTCTTTTCTTGCAGCACATGTAACTTTTGCTGAAAGTCCCGCAAGTTTTCTTGCTAATACTTTTCCTATTCTTCCAAATCCCAAGATTAGAACCTTACTTCCATGAATTATTTTATTAGTATTTGCAATAATTATTTCTATTGTACCTTCAGCTGTTGAGACTGTATTTAAAACTGCTAATTCTTCCCTTTTCATTATATCAATAATTTCTATATACTCATCATTTGCTAAGTCATATACATCAGGTGTTATGCTTCCTGCAATTAAAATTTTTGCATTTATTACATGCATAAGTTCCCTTATTGATATTGTGTTATCACTAAATGGTGCATTTATATCTTTCCCATTACTTGAAAATGGAATTGGCCCTATTATTATTTCTGAATTTTTAACAGCCTCTTGCAATTTATTGCACATAATGATATTTTTGTTTTCTTTTAGTTCTTCTGCTTTTTCTACACCAAATGTATATATTTTGTTTCCATCGTCTGCCAACATTTTAGCAAGTTTTATTATTCTTAAATCTCCACCTACAACCGTAAAATTTGTACTCATAAAATCACTCTTTCTAAAATACTTTTATTACAATTATATTTTTTATAATCACAATTGTATTCTTTTATTAGTATATTAAATTTTGTGAATTTTATGAGTTTTTTTATTTTTAAATATAAAACCCTAAAATATAACTATTAAAAATCCCTCTGTTTTTGATTTTCATTTTGATTTTCATTTTGATTTTCTTCTATACTTTTTGGTTTTCTGCCTTCTGGTTCCTTTTTTAACAATTTAATATCAGCATAACTCAAATTTCTAGTAATATCAAACATATCTTCCAAATGTTCTTTTGCCATCAATTCTTTTTCAGTTAATTTATGTTCTATTTCTTCATTTGCATTGATATTAAATGGCATTGAAATTCTTGCAATAACTGGTATAAAAATTGGATCTTTTTTTATTTTAGGTACTACTTTTGCCGCATCAATATCTATTGCAACATTTGCATATTGTATTGCCTTTTCTTTATCATTTTTTATCATTGCTATTTTTGAAAGTTCAAAATAACTATCTGCCGAAAGTTCTTCATCTTCCAATGCTTCCATAAAGTATTTTTCAGCCTCCTCTAATTCTTTATAAATCAAAGCAATTTCTGCCAATGAATATTTTGAATTATATGAAAGTGAATTTATATCTGCTGCTCTCTCATAACATATTTTTGCATTTTGGAAGTCATTTAACATTGTATATGCAATTCCTAAATTATAATTTAAGTCAAAACTTAATGGATTAAATTTTAAAGCATTTTGATATACATTTACTGCTTCTTTGTACATCTCTTTTGATAATAATATTTCACCTAAAAGTTCTGTTGCATTATAATAATCAGGTTTTTTATTTAATAAATTAAATAACATTTCTGCTGCCTCGTCAGGCTTTTCTAAATTATTTAATAATTCTGCAATTTTATAATATGAGTCGTAATCTTGTTTATTCACATCAATTGCTTGTACATATTCGTCAATTGCTTTTCTCATTCCACCTTCTAACTCGTAAATTTCTGCTAACATTTTATGCCCTATATAGTTTTCTGGATATTTGCTTACTAGGTTTATTAATTGTTCTTTTGCCTTTTTGTTGTTTCCTAGTTTTAAATAAAATTTTGCTTTTACTACACTTAAAATTTGTATTAATGGTATTTGTTTTTTATCTAATATCATTATTGCTATTGGTATCAATATTGCCAATATGTATTTTATTATTGTCCAAAATGGTCCGAATTCTATTCTTTTTAATACTTCCACAAAGTTTAAGGATATTCCTATTGCTTCAATTATTAAAATTCCTATATAATTTGTGTCATTTTCTTTAAACATTTTAAAAAACATATATACGAATATTCCAAATGCTAATACTGTAAAAATTAATTGTTCTAAAATCATGCTTTTCTCCTTTTTTGTTGTTAAAAACTTTTACGTTTATTATGTCCGTTTTTTACTATAATATTTTATTTCATTTTTTGTCATTTGTCCAGTATTTTTGTATAATTTTCGAATTTCTGTTTATAATAATGTTAGGAGGTTTAAAAAACATGGAAAATCAAAATTTAAATATTTTAGATGAAGTTAATAAAGGTGCAACTATGGGAATGGATGCAATTTCATATGTTTCAAAAAAAGTTGAAGATAATGATTTTAAACAAGTTTTAGATACAGAATATAATAAATATAAAGATATTTCTAATAGAGTGAATAATTTATATGATAATTATAGTAGTAAAGAACCTCATGAAACAAATGCTATGAATAAAATGATGACTTGGTATGGTATTCAAATGAAAACTATGGTTGATGATACTACTTCTAAGCTTTCTGAATTACTTATGCAAGGTACTAATATGGGTATTATTGAGGGTCGTCGTTTGCTAAATCAAAATCAAAATATTGAACCTGATGTTAAAAATATTTTGAATGATTTTGTTGTTATGCAAGAAGATAGTGTTGAAACACTAAAAAAGTATTTGTAATTATAAAATCTACACTATTCTAAATTAGTGTAGATTTTGTAATCTCTTAATATTTTTCTAACATAATTATTAGTTTCTTTATAAGGAATATTCTCAACATCTGAACCATCTGCTTTTATTATTTCCTTTTCTATCCAAGTATCAACTGTACCAATACCTGCATTATACGCAGTAATTGCTATTTCAACATTTCCATATTTTTGTATCAATATTGATAAATATTTTGTTCCTATATTTATATTTATTTCAGGTTCTAATAGTTTATCTTTTACATCCTCGTTTGAAATATTTAAATCTGTCTTTTTACAAACATCTTGTGCTGTACTTTCCATTAATTGCATTAGTCCTATTGCACCTTTTCCAGATTCGGCATTTGCATTAAAATTACTTTCTGCTTTTATTAACGCATATACTAAATTTTCGTCAACATCATATTCTTGAGAATATTTCTGAACATATTCTCGATAATCTTTTTTGTATATTATTTTTTGTATTCTAATAGGAATGTTTAAAAATGCTATTAAAATACATAAAATTAGTATTATTGCTACAGTTATTATTTGCTTTTTCGTTATATTTACAATAAACATCTTTAATCACTCCTTTTCTTTTATTTTTCGACCATTGGGTGGTCCAATCAACTTAAGAACGTCCCCAATAATCGAAAAGCAAATGCTTTATTTGCATTCGTACCAATTTTCTGCTTCAGAAACTTCCGCAATTAGTGGCACATTAAGTTTTATTGCACTTTCCATTTCTGTTTTAACAATTTCTTTTACTTTTTCTGCCTCTGCTAAAGGTGCCTCTATCATCATTTCATCATGAACTTGTAAAACTATTTTAGCCTCTAAATTTTCTTCTATCAATTTTTTATACACATTTATCATAGCAATTTTCATAATGTCTGCTGCTGTTCCTTGTATTGGTGTGTTCATTGCGGCTCTTTCTCCAAATTGTCTTACCATATAATTATTAGATTTTAGTTCTGGAATATATCTTCTTCTGTTAAATAATGTTTCTACATATCCAGTTTCTTTTGCTTTTTCTTTCATATCATCCATAAAGTTCTTTATTCCAGCATATTCTTGCAAATATTCTTCTATATATTGTTTTGCTATTTTTCTTGATATTCCTAATTGTTCTCCTAGTCCAAAATCACTTATTCCATAAACAATTCCGAAGTTTACTGCTTTTGCATTACTTCTTTGTTCTTTGGTTACTTCCTCCATTGGTGTTTTAAATACCTTTGAAGCTGCTTGCCTGTGAATGTCTTCTCCATCTTTAAATGCTTGAACCATATGTGTGTCCTCTGACATATGTGCTAAAACTCTTAATTCAATTTGTGAATAATCGGCATCAATGTAAACTTTCCCTTGTTCTGGTTTAAATATTTTTCTAACTTGTTTTCCTAACTCAAATCTTGTTGGTATGTTTTGCAAGTTTGGTTCTGTTGAACTTATTCTTCCTGTTGCTGTTATTGTTTGATGGAAGAATGAGTGTATTCTTTTTGTTTTTGGATTAATATATGGTTTTAATCCTTCAACATATGTTGAATTTAATTTCATTAATTGTCTATAATCTAATATTTCTGATATTATTGGATCTTCCGATTTTAATTTTTCTAATACATCTACATCTGTTGAATATCCACTTTTTGTTTTCTTTACGACCGGTAATTTCATTTTTTCAAATAATATTTCACCTAATTGTTTTGTTGAATTTATATTGAATTCTTCTCCGGCCATTTCATATATCATTTTTGTTTTTATTTCTAGTTGTTCTTTTAATTGTTTTCCAAATTTATTAAGTTCTTCTAAATCTGCATACATCCCATTCCATTGCATATTTGCAAGAACTGTTACTGTTGGCATATCTATGTTGTTAAATAAATCTACCGCATTTATTTCTTCTAGTTTTTTCATTGTAATTTCTTGTAATTTATAAATTATATATGCATATAATGTACATTTTTTTTCTTCCGCTTTTTGAGTCTTTTCTTGTTCTTCTTTAATTTTTTCTTCTTCTGACTTCTCTTCATTTGAACCAGATAGCCCCGCACCTTGCATTGCATCAAATAAATTGATTTGTTCTACTTTTGATGATTTTGAATCTCCTAAAATTTCATTAACATCTATTTCTAAATATTGTTCGGCTAAATCAATTAATTTTAGTTTATTATTTGTTGGATTTAAAATGTATGCAGCAATACTTGCATCATAATTTATTCCTTTAAAGTCTATTTCCTCTTGTCTTAATAGTATATAAACTCTTCCCAAATCTATGCCAATTTTTAGTATTTTATCATTTTCAAAAATTTCTTTTAATTCTTGAATTTTTTCACCATTTTTAATATCTATATAATATGCTTCATTTTCAGAAGAATTGAAAATTGAAATTCCTGTTATTTTTTCCTTTATAATTTTATCTTCATCATTAACTTTTTCAGTTTCTATATAAAAAATCATTTTACCTTGTTTTTCAATAATAGTTTTTATTTCTTCTATTGATTTTTCTACAACTTTATATTGATTCTCTATATTATTTTCTTCACTAAAATTATCACCTTTTTCGGCTTCATTTTGTAAATTAAATCTATCTATATATCTTTTAAAATTCAACTCTTTAAATAGTTCTAAAACTTTTGGCTTGTCCCATTCTTCAAGTTTTAACTCTTCCAAAGTATCTTCAATAGGAA
The DNA here is from genome assembly GCA_001916065.1 of Clostridium sp. 28_17. Classification (GTDB taxonomy): domain Bacteria; phylum Bacillota; class Clostridia; order TANB77; family CAG-508; genus CAG-269. The sequence continues at coordinate 13,432 of MNRS01000008.1, read as the reverse complement.
CTTTAGTATTAATCTCTCCTAATGTTCTTGAAAGATATGCTAAATCTTTATTTTGCTCTAGTTTTTCTTTTTGTTTTCCCTTTACATCTGCTTCTCCAGACTCCAATTTTTTATACAAATTATCAATTGTTTCATATTTTTGAACCAAAGAAAGTGCCGTTTTTTCACCAATTCCTGGAACACCTGGAATGTTATCAGATGCATCACCTTGCAAGCCTTTAACTTCTATTAATTGCTTTGGCTCAATTCCATAAACTTCTTTTACTTTTTCTCTATTGAATATTTCTGTTTCAGTTTTTCCACCTTTTGTTCTAGGAATATTTATTCTTACATTATCTGTTGCCAATTGGAAGGTATCTCTATCTCCTGAAAGTATTACAACCTCAAGACCTTTTTGTTCCCCATATCTAGAAAGTGTACCAATTACATCATCACCTTCATAACCTTCTTTTTCAATTATATCAATATTCATCGCTCTTAGAACATCTTTTATAATTGGCATTTGCTCTGCAAGTTCTGTTGGCATTCCTTTTCTATTTGCTTTATATCCTTCATACATTTTATGTCTCGCCGTTGGTGCCTTTAAGTCAAATGTCACACCAATATAATCCGGCTTTTCCTCTTCTAGTAATTTAAATAAAATTGCCAGAAATCCATAAATAGCATTTGTGTATTTTCCATCTTTTGTTGTCAATGCTTTACTACCCATTATTCCATAAAATGCTCTATTCATTATACTATTTCCGTCTATCAATACTAGTTTTTTCAAAATTTTATCCTCCTGAATTTTTAGGGATTAGGGGACGGGTCTTAAAATCCCTAATTTTTTATTTATTAAATTTTTAGGGATTTTAAGACCCGTCCCCCAATCCCTAATTTTTAAAAATTAATAATGATGCAATCATCTAATTCTCTAATAGAACCATCTTTAGGGTATCTTTCCATATTTTCTGCCTCTATTTTTCCTTTTCCATATTCTTCATCTGTAGGATTTTGGAAACTATATCCAAGTGAATTTAAGAATTTTATAAACTCACTTCCTTTATCATCAAATGCCTTTTTCCCCCACCAAAGAACAGATAAACTATTAGATTGTGCACCATAATCTCCCATTCCTTTATATGGTGTTCCCATAATAACCAATGGTTTTGATATATCACAATTTTTTTCCAAATTATACACCAAATCATAGGCAATATGCAAATCTTTTTGATATCTTTTATAATCATTATAAAATAATTTATTTAATGATACTGTTTGTTGTAATACTAAAATTGTAATTGCTATACTTGCTAATATTTTTGTTATTTTATATTCATTTAAGAAATAATATACTGCCATCATAATAATAGCAACAAATAATCCCCAAGATGTACATGTTCTATATAAAACAGAACCAAGTTGTAATACACTTATGGCAAAATTTGATAAAAACATTGCTATAAATATTACTAAAATCATCCAATTTTTGTTTTTATCTGATTGCAAAATTCCTATTGCAATTCCTATTATTGATGCAACGTCAAATATTAATACTGGATAATATTTGATATTTTTTATTGCATTTATAATGTTTAACACTATTAATTGCAAACTTTCTAATATTCCATAACTTCCCCAATTTATTTGTTTTTCTGCTACATCTGAAGTTTTAACCCCCGCTAAATATATTAGTTTTACAACAATTTGGTCTAAAACCACACTTATTGCAACAATTCCTAACGCGCAAAAAATATATTTAAATATGTCTTTTATTTTTTTATTTTTATCTGTATATGTCATTAAAATTGATGTAATGCAAATTGAAACTAGCATTACCTGTGCACAAGCCTCGTACATTGATACTGCAAATGTTAATATTAGTGCTGATAATACATATATACTTTTTTTATGAATATTGTTATAATTTTCATAAAATAACATTACTCCTAATGATGCTAAAAAAGTTCCAAGCATAACAGCAATATTACAATTTTCAAATATAAATATTTCATTTATTATTGGAAATGATATAAACACTGATGCAAATATAATATATGCTCCTATTGGCAATTTTTCTTTTAAATTTTTCTTCAAAAATAGACACCATAATACTGATGTAAACATTATTACACTTGCAGCAATAAAATCTAACCAAAATGGTATAAATTCTGTTACATTTAAAATATTATAAACAATATATGCGCCCCATCTTCCGATTGCTAACATTTCATTTTCTAAATAATATCTATCAAACGCCGTATCGTCCATCCCCACTGCCGTATTAGTTATTACATATCCAAAACTTAGTACTGTTACCAAAATAACTGTTGCAATAAATATTTTACTTTTGCAAAAATATTTAACTGTATTTTTGTAATCTTCCTTTAACTGTTTCATTTTAAATTTTTCCTTTCTATATTTTCCTTTAATACAAACAATAATATAAAGTATCCCCATCAAATATCAATTGTTCTTTATCTAACTTGTCCCATTTTTTATTAGAAAAATATTTTTGATAATATGCCGATTTATTTTTTTGTTCTACAAATTTCCTATTATTATAATAATTAAGTGCTCCTATTCTTGACCATTCTTTTACCAATGATTTATAGCATAATGCAGATTCACTACTTAAACCACTATAAAATAATTTACTATTGCTATTATACATAAATACAACATTTTTTACTTCTATATTATTTTGTTCTTCATATTCTTCTATCCATTTTCCTACTGTTTGACTTTCTTGTTTATCTAAATTATTCACTATTTTGTGTTCTTCCATTAGAATAATTGAACTTCCAATTGAAATAAATATATACAAAAACATTATTGAATATAATATTGCTTCCTCAATTTTATTATTTTCTAAATTACAATATATGTATAAAAGCATTAATCCAATCATTGCGCCTATCGAAAATGCCATCCTGCCTGTTCCAAATGCAGATAAAGTAAATAAACTTGGTCCATATACAGTTCCAATACATATTAAAATTATAGTCAACAAGTTTAATGTTATATTACATTTATTTTTTCTCATAAATATTAATGAATAAACCAAAATTACTATAAGAAATATATATAACATATTTTTAGGAAATAATCCGTATGTGCTCTGTAATATTCCATTTAGACTTTCTAGTATAACATTAATATTACTAAATATATTTTTTATACTTCCCATTCTAGATTGTGTTAAGCCAAAAATTTTTCCTGTTATTTTTATCTGAATCATATTAACTCCACAACCTAATGCTCCACATAAAACACTAAACAATACATTTTTTATCACTTGCATATTTATCTTTTTTTCTTTTAGTAAAGATAATACAAATGTTATTGTAAATAACCAGTTCATTGTGCCTTGATAAAATTGTATTGATAATATTGATATAATTATACTTTTTAATATATAATTTTTCTTTTTTTCTACTATTTGTTGTGCCGCTATTATATTTAGTAATATACTTACTGACATTATAGCACATTCTGCAAATTGCAGATTTTCTAAATATGCAAAATTGAATATTATTATATATGCTATTGCTAATATTATATATTCTGTTTTTTTGTTTTTTTCTTCAATATACTTTACTGTTATATTTTTTAATTTTATTACACTTATATTTGAGACTATTAGTGCTATTGCCGTTAATATTATAACATAAACCATTATTGGCATATTTAGTTTTTGTGCTATTAATGATATTAAACACATTATTGGTCTTCCATCATTTAACGAATANNNNGGGCACTAACGAATATGTTATTGCATACGTTTCAAATCCTTTATTTATTATGTTGTATGTGTCTGTTGAATAATGTCCTTTTAATAATGGGAAATATATTGCTGATGTTATAGTAAATATTATTACAAATATTATTATATTTACTTTATTTTGCTTTAAATAATTTTTCATAAGCACTCCTTTATTTTATTACTAATACACACAATAAAAAACTGTATCACCCTTAAACACAAATTGTTCTTTGTCTAACTTATCCCAATCTTTGCCTTTAAAATAAGCGTAATAAATATTTTTATCCATTTGCACCGTTTCTAACTTTCTACCAGTATAATAATTTAAGGCATCTATATTGCACCACCATATCATTAGTGCCCTACTTGTATATGATGTATCAAAAAACAAATTATAATTCCATGTTATATTTTTATCATAAGTAAACGCTATATTTTTTACCTCAATATTATTATTTTTTTCATATTCCAAAATATATTCATTTACCTGTAGTGCTTCTTCTTTATCCATTTCATTTGCCTTTTTATTGCAATACATTTGCAACGTATAATTTAAAAAGTTCATGATTATATAAATTGATAAAGCAAACAATAAAAAATATTTAAAAATCTTACTTTCACCAAAGATATTCGTACTACAATATAAATACATAAAAATTAATCCTATTAATGCTCCTATTGAAAATACCATTCTTCCTAATCCAAAGCTTGACAACGATACAATATTTATTGCTACAGAACTAAATATTGCAACTATACTAATTAATAACAAATTAAAACTATTACTATATTCTTTTATCTTCACTAAGTCATATATAAATGTAGTTATATACAATATTAATAAAAAAATTAAAAATCCATACTTAGGGAAAAAATCACATGTATCAGTTAATACATTTCCTATATGTAACATTATATAAATTATATTCCCTGGAATTTTTTGTATTCCCCCTAGTCTACTTTGTTCCAATCCAAATATTTTTCCACATATTTTTATTTGAATCAAATTAATTCCTACTGATATTAAACAAAATAGTCCAGAAATTATAACTTTTTTTATTACCTCTTTATCTATTCCTTTATTTTTTATTATTAGTAGCAAAAATGTAAATGTTATAAAGAAATTTATTGTTCCCTGATAGCATAACTCTCCAATTATTAAATATGCTAAACTTTTTAAATATTTACTTTCTACTAATTTTTCACTTGATTTTATAAATAATAAAATTCCCAATGCCATAATTGGTATTTCAGCAAAATACATATTTTCCAAGTACATAAAATTAAAAATTATACAATATGAAATTCCCAATACCAAAACTGTTTCTTTAAGATTTTTTTCTGGTTTTATTTTTGTTATTATATTTTTTATTTTTATTACACATAAACATGATATTAATATTCCTATGTAAAATAATCCTTGTATAAATACTTTTATTGGTAAATTCCAGTATCCTGCTAGTAGTGTAATTACACTTGAAAATACTCTTCCATCATTTAAAAATTTTTCGATTCCGTATTTATAATAACCATACCCAATTATTGTATAATCATCTGAGGAATAGTGTTCTGTTAAATATGGAAAACACATTATAATTGTAATCAAAATCAATATTAAATATATTATTAAATTTCTTTTTTTCTCTTTCATAATTCCCCCAAAATATGATATAATTCAATATTTTCTGGAATTATATCATATGGATTTCTTTTTTTCTACAATAAAAAGAACATTTTTTCCTTATCTTTTTTTATCTTTTTTGAATATCTATCTTCTTCAGAAAAAATACAACCACAATACTTCTGCATATATAGTCCTAATTCTCTTGCCTTATTTTGTCCTTCTCTGAAGCCAACTCTAAAATCTCTATATAAAAATTCTATTCCAAACTCTTCACTTAACTTTTCCATGTACTCTTTTATAAAATCATGATTTTGATAGATACTATATAAAAGTGTTGTTGTAACCGCATCATATCCATTTGCTTTTGCATATTCAAAAGTTTTCCTCAATCTTACTGGATAACAATAATTTTTACATCTATTTTGTAAATCTCCAACTACATTTTTGCAAAATTCATCTAATCCATAATCTTCTTCAAATATTGCCTTTAATTTCAAACTTTCTGCATATTCTTTTAAAGTATCTCTTCTTGCTTTATATTCCATATATGGATGTATATTGGGATTATACCAATATATTGTTGGCTCTATCCCTTCTTTCTTTAATGTATCTATACAGTAAACACTGCATGGTGCACAACATGTATGCATTAATAATTTCATTTTTGTTTTTCCTTTCCAAAGGCATAAATCATTTATATTTATTTTTATTCCTTTTATTTATAAATTTCGAATATATTTATTTCCCCTATTTTTTCTAAATTTTCTCTTACATATTTTACTACTTCTTTAGGTGTTTGCCAATTAGTTTTTAAATTAGACTTTCTTACCAATATTATTTCATTATCATTTTTTTGCTTTATTTTTTCTATTTGTCCCTGTTCGCCATCTTTTCCAATATTTCCTTTTAAAAACATATCATAGTCTTTATTATATTTATCTATTGGAATCATATATATAGCCGCTTCTGCATCCAAAATATATACTCTATCACCATTTTGCTCTGCCTCTAAAATATAATTATCGATACTCTTGATTTTATCTCTTAATCCTTGTGACATTTCAATATATTTATAATGTTTTATTTCTGTATTTTTTTCATTTTTTGCATAATTGTATAAGTTTATTAATCCAATACTTAAAATAATTGCAAACATAACTAACCATATTAAACTTGTTACCATCTTATAATTTTTTAGTTTTTTTTCACCATTTATCTTGTCATATACTAATTTTCCCAATAAAAAGAACATATATAACATTCCAATAATTGCTATTAATCCACCTATTAAAAAATGAATCTTGTCCGAAATTGGATACATTACAATTATAATTGCTAAACCATATACCAATAAAGTTGTTAAATTATAAATAATTTCATTTTCTTTTTTTTGTATATTTGTTATTATCAACACTATAGACATTACAAGAATAGAAATAGGCACCCATAGTGCTAATGCTCTTATTTCTATTTTATCATTACTAAATAAGGATATATAATTTATTTTATTTGAAAATGTTTTTATTCCTAATATAGCATAATTTATAAAATCTACTAATGAGTGTGTAACAATAAGATATACTATAAAAATTAAAGCAGGTATTAGTATTCCTATTATTCGAGTAATTGCTATTTTTACATATTCTTTAAATTGCTCTTTGCTATCTACGAACATCAATTTATATCCTACAACTATAATTGCTAACGTTACACCTATACTTTGTTTTGTACAAATAGCAATTCCTGCAAGCAATCCGCATCATAAAATCTCTTTTTTTGTCATATTTTTTTACGTTTTCTATGTTTTTTAACTCCTGATATAATATAGTTAATGTAATAAATAACACTGCTACATTATAGTCAATACAATAAATGTCTCTACAAATAATTCCTATCAACGCTGTAAATATTAGAGATATATTTTCTTCTTTCATTAATTTGTTAAATATTTTATATATTGTAAAAAGTATCCCTGTCCATAAAATTGCTGCCAATATTCTTGAGACAATAATTTCATTTGCTGTAACTTTTAAAATTATCGCTGTAAGCATTGGTAATACAGGTGTTGTAATCATACTTATATCTTTGTATGGTATTAATCCTTGCGATATTGCTCTTGCAGTGTTATAATTCCATATTTCATCTAAATCACTTATTGGTTTTATAATTATTATTGAAAATATTACAATAAATATAAATAGTATTTTTAATATATCTTTTTTTTTCATCCTAATCTCCCAGTATCCTATATATAATTATTTTTTGTTGCACTTTTAAGCAGAAATTTATTAACAAATTTGTTTATTTCTTCAAAAGACTCTTTTACATAACGATTTTCTAAAATTATTTTTGCTATAATTTTGCTTATAATAAAATCTATAATTGAACAAACAACAAAAATAGCAACTCCTATTCCAAGTGTATAAATATAAAAATAATTTGTATAGTACATTTTTGGTATATTTAATCCATTTACTATAATATTATCTTCCACATATTTATTATCATGTATTAAATATACACCCAAAGTATGTTTTGCAACATTATTTATAATCTTACTTTTTATTTTTATATTAGCAAATATTGTAAATAAAGTAATTGCAGTTACCCATGTCGTAATTGAATTTTGTGCTAATTCCATTCTCTTTGCAACTATAAAAAAATATAATATTATTAATATTAATATATTTAATTTTTGATTATCAAATTCTTCAACAATTTTGTGCAAAAAATGCCTACCACATAAGTAAAAATATATAAATGATTGTATATCATTCAAGTGTACATTTGGCAGAATAAATAATATTGTCATCCAAACAAATATTATCCTCTTTATTGTTTTAGGTAATTTATTTTCGCATATTTTAATTATCGGTTCTATCATAAATAAAAGTAGCCATACATTTATAAACCAATACTGCATAAATTCTTTTAATGAAAAATTTTTTATATTTTCAAAATTAAATATACACATAAAAATTATTGAATATATTATAACTTTAATTATTATATTTATTGGTCTAACTATATTAAATCTTGATTTTTTTGAGTAATATCCCATTATTAAGATATATACCACAACAGCAATTTTACCACCACTTAACATTATTGATGTTATGAAATGCTTTTCTCCTATAATTTTATATACACCTGTATGATATACTAAATGATGCATTATAATCATCATCATTGCAACTATTCGTAATAATTCTATATTGGAATCACGTGTTTTCTTTACAATAATCATTTCTGTATCTTTTTTCATTTGTTAATCCCCTTTTATATATTTGTCTTATTTTACTTTTTATTTACACATGTTTCACATAATCAATATATTAACACATTTATATAAAACTTTGTTGTCCTAAATCACCATTATAATTATATCCTAAATGTTTATATGCTGGTGGCAAAACAACTCTTCCTCTTAAAGTTCTTGATATAAAACCTATTTGGATTAAGTAAGGTTCATATACATCTTCTATTGTATCAACTTCCTCACCAACAGTTACTGCCAAGGCCTCTATTCCAACAGGTCTACCCGCATATTGTACTATCATTGTATCTAACAATTTTCTATCAATTTCATCTAGTCCCAACTCATCAATTTCAAGTTTATTTAATGCATGTTTTGCAATTTTTAAATCTATATCTCCATCACCTAAAACTGCTGCATAATCTCTAACCCTTTTTAACAATCTATTTGCAATTCTTGGTGTTCCCCTTGACCTTCTTGCAATCTCTTCTGCCGCTTGGTCATCAACTTCAACATCCAAAATCTTTGCAGACCTTTTTACAATTTTCTTTAAATTTTCTACTGAATATAATTCAAGTCTGTTTACAATTCCAAATCTATCTCTTAATGGTGTTGTTAAAGAACCCGCTTTTGTTGTTGCACCAATTAATGTGAATTTCGGTAAGTCTAGTCTTATTGACCTTGCACTTGGTCCTTTTCCAATCATAATATCAATTGTATAATCCTCAAGTGCAGGATACAATATTTCTTCTACATTTTTGCTTAATCTATGAATTTCGTCAATGAATAATACATCATTTTCTGCCAAATTTGTAAGCAAAGATGCCAAGTCTCCTGGTCTTTCAATTGCCGGTCCAGACGTAATTTTTATATTTGCTCCCATTTCATTTGCAATTATATTTGAAAGTGTAGTTTTTCCAAGTCCCGGAGGTCCATATAATAAAACATGGTCCAATGCTTCTCCTCTTTTTTTTGCTGCTTCTATATATACCTTCATATTTTCTTTTACTTTGTCTTGTCCTATATATTCATCCAAAGTTTGAGGCCTTAATGTGTTCTCTAGCCTTTCTTCTCCCACATCTTCTAACCCTGGATTTATTAATCTATCCTCATTCATTCTTTTATCCTTTCGGGATTTAGGGACGTTCCTTAAAACCCCTTTTTTTAGGGACATTGGGACACTCCTTAAATCTTTTTAAATATTTTCTATAAAATTCTCTATTATTTTTAGCATTTTGCTATTATTAGGTTGATATTTTATAGGTTCAAATGTTTTTGATTTTATAATTGCATCATGCAAATCTTCAACATTTTCAATTCCTATTATATATCCCTTATCTGTAAAATCTTTTATTATTTGTATTTGATGGTTGTTTACATGTTCTCCATATTCATGTTTACGTGGTACTGCGATTACTTTTTTTCCTTTTTCTATTGAAGATATAATTGACCCAACACCACCATGTGTTATTATTAAACTTGCTTTATCTTGATATTCTGCCAACTCTTCTTTTGACATCAAATCTATAATTTTCATGTTTTTTGATTCAAATTTTGTATATCCTGCTTGAACTATTACTTCTTCTTGTATTGTTTTATTTTTTATATTTTTTTCCACTTCTTCTAATAATCTATGGAAACTATTATTTTGCGTTCCTAATAATACTAATATCATATTTCCTCCATTTTAAGTATTCATTTTTCATTGTCCATTTGGCTTTCCGTTTGAGTTATCCATTTACAGTATTCAATGCATTGTAATTTTATATATTAAGAAAGTTGTCTATATTTCCTAATATATAAAAATTAATAAATTGATCCTCCATATACTGCTTTAGGATATAATTTTAACATTTCTTCCCATTGCACAATAAATAAATCAGCAATTGGGTAAATCAATCTACCCGTGGCAGTTTTTTTATTTTTATTTGCAAATGTTTCTATATAAATTATTTTACTTCCAAAAATCTTTCCTAAATAACACATTGGCCCTGCCGTGTGTGTTCCAGTTGTTACTATCACATTTGGTCTTAATTTAAAATAAAAATATACCGTTTTTAAACACAAATAAAAATACTTGAATATGTATGTGAATAATTTTGCTCTTGTTCCATATGGCAAAAAGTCTAATTTGTTTCCATATTGCTCTTTTAACTTTTCATTTGATTTATCTTTTTCTGTTATTATATGATAATCATATTTTTCAAATAATGGTGATAATTGTAATAATTCGCTTAAATGGCCACCAGTACTTGATATGAATAATACTCTTTTTTTCATTCTGTTTTTGTCCTCTCGTTTAAATTCTTTTCTTTGTCTATTATACATTTTATTTGCTTTTCTGTCTATTGTTTTTTTTAATTTTATACAGTATAATATAGATATGAAAAAATTAGTTGTTAATAAAAAATATGATGAAAAAAAATTGAATAAATTTTTATTGGATAATGTTCCAAATTTGACTTATGGTCTTTTTTGTAATACATTGCGAAAAAAAGATATTAAAATTAACGGAAAACGCGTAAACAAAGATATTTCTGTTTTTGAAGGAGATGAAATTTTAGTTTATATATCAGATTCTTTGTTAGACTCAAAATCTTCTATTAATTTAAATATCATTTTTGAAGATGACAATATTTTAGTTATAAATAAGCCTTCAAATATTGAAGTTACTGGTGAAAATTCTTTAACTACTATAGTACATAAAAAATACTCAGATTATATTTTTAAACCTATGCCATGTCATAGATTAGATAGAAATACTACTGGTTTGGTTTTATTTGCAAAAAATGAAACGTCTTTAAATATTCTTCTTGAAAAATTTAAAAAACATGAGATTGAAAAACATTATCTTGCTTTAGTGTATGGAATTCCTTCTACGAATTTTAAAAGAGATGAAGCGTATTTGTTTAAAGATAATAAAAAGTCGATGGTATATATTTCTAATACTCCCCAAAAAGGGTATGTTAAAATTATTACTTCTTTTTCTGTTTTGGAAAGACGTAAAGACAATACATCTCTTTTAGATGTTGAAATTGAAACTGGAAAAACTCATCAAATTAGGGCTCATTTGGCTTATTTAGGTTTTCCTATTGTTGGTGATGGTAAATATGGGAAAAATGATATTAATAAATTGTTTAAGAAGGCTCACCAAATGCTTTGTAGTTATAAATTGAGGTTTGCTTTTTCTTCTGATAGTGGTTTGCTTGATTATTTGAATGGCAAAGAGTTTGTTTTAAAGGATGTTAAATTTTAAGTTTTTATTTGCATATTTGTTATATTTGTTGTATAATGAATATGTTGATGCGGGTATAGTTTAGTGGTAGAATCCCATGCTTCCGACCTGGTTGCGCGAGTTCGATTCTCGCTACCCGCTCCATTTGAAATCAACTTACGGACTTAAAAATTCGTGAGTTTTTATTTTATATAAAACTTTAAAAGTTCTCTTATCACAGAAATGAGGACTTTTTTCATGCTTGAATTTAAAGTAATTGCAAATTTAAATTTAAATATAAGGTTAAATTAGGACAAACAAAAACTATATTGCACACCAACCTACAGGTAGTAATACCTACTGAGTACCAGGTTACATATCCTACTACTCTTACAATACTTGAATACAAAGTTAATGAAATATCAAATAAGACTTTTTATATTAAAGAACATAATCAAAAGTATAATTTTAAAGAAATTGCGCAATTTTTGAAAAAATTTTAATTTTAGACTATACATTTTACTTATTTGTGAGGAAACATACGAGAAGTATTTTAATATTTCCTGAAATTTAATGAAAGGAGGAAAACTATGAGATGTGGTATTTATGTAAGAGTATCTACTGATGACCAAAGAGATAATGGTTATTCTATTGATTCACAACTTAGAATGATTAAAGAATATTGTGAAAAGAATGAATATAATATTGTTGATATTTATAATGATGCTGGACATTCTGGAAAAGATTTAATGAGACCTGAAATGCAAAGATTACTAAAAGATATTAAATCTAAAAAAATTGATAAGTTAGTTGCAATTAAAGTTGATAGACTTACTCGTAATAATTATGATGGTTTTTGGCTACTTAATTATTGTGAGGAACATGATGTAAAAATAGAACTAATACTCGAACCTTATGATGTGTCTACTGCTAATGGTGAAATGATTTTTGGAATGAATTTAGTATTTGGTCAAAGAGAAAGAAAAGAGATTGGTGCAAGAACTAAACGTGCTATGGAAGAAATGGCATTAGAACGTATTCATCCTAGCAAAGCACCTTATGGCTATATTAGAAATAAGGAAACAGGTCATTTAGAAGTAGAACCTATTGAAGCAGAAGTTGTAAAAGAAATATTTGAATTATGCAAACAAGGTAATTCTACAAGAAGTATTGCAACTATTATGAAAGATAATAATGCGTATCTAAAACAAGGAAAATGGAAATCTGATAGAGTTTATAAAATACTTTCTAATTCTATTTATATTGGAGTTTTTGAATACGGGAAATATAAAAGAAAGCCACAAGATATTTCACAAGATATTTTAAGAGTTGAAAATTATTGTGAACCAATTATTGATGAAGTAACATGGAATGCTACTAGAAATGTTTTAGTAAAAAACAAACATTCTAACTATGGAGAATATATTCATTTGTTTTCTGGTTTAGTAAAATGCCCTATTTGTGGTGAGATAATGTCATCATCAGAATCTTTTAAATATCCTAACGGAAAGCAAAAAGTTTATTACCATTTAAGATGTAAAAATCATAATTGTAGTGGATTTGGACTTCATTATAATACTGAAAAAATAGAAA
>MNRS01000019.1:22961-106966 GCA_001916065.1 Clostridium sp. 28_17 | reverse complement strand
TGCTTCTACCCTCTTTATTCTCATAAAAATAGATTGTAAGTAAGGATTTCTTGAAGTTGATAGACCTGCTAGTATATCATCAAGTGTTATGTTTCCATAATCTCTGTGTATAAGAGAATTTAGCACAATTTCTCTTAAAATAAATTCTGGATATTCTTTCAAATTCTTTAAAAAATTTCATATTATATAATTCTCACCTACATTATCTTTTGTTTTTAATTTTTAATACATTCTTCGTCGTCGACATCATTAATAACAATAATATCATCTTTTGATGGTACATAATTTGGATTACTTAAAGATGTATTTTGTAGTGATTTTTTTAGTTTATCACAACAAGGCTTAAATGTAACAAATGTAATACCTCCTCCAACTACACCACCAATAACTGGTACAGTCTTTTGTACGACACCAACTAACATCTTTTTTGTCATTTTTACACCAAACCATTTAGCAATATTTTTTACTATCGGATATAATGTTCCCTTAGTAAGAGCTGTGCTCATTATTTTTTTACTTATTCCATTAGCAAGTCCTGTTGCCATTGCCAATCCGCCAGGCATACTTAATACTGTAGAAATTCCAGAAACACAATTTCTTTCATATTTTATTACTTGGTCAGCTATTTTATCAATTATTTCATTTGAAATTTTTCATATGTCGGATTATGTTCTATTGCATTGCTTATTTCTTCTTGTGTACAATATCTTTGTAATTCTTTTTGCAAAAATTCTGCTCTGTTAATTCTGATACCTGGTATACCTAGACTTATAATTATTATGTTCTCAATGTCAATTTTTCCATCACCATTTCTGTCCATAGTCTTTGTTAAGCCTTGTTGTACTCTTTTGATTTTTGTGTGATATTTGATACTATTTTTTTAGTTTTTTTCTTAAAATTTTCTTTTTCTTCCATAGAATTTTTCCCCTTTTATTTTTTCATAATAGCATCTGAAATTTTCGCGATTTTTTTATAGTATATCATATTTTTAGTAGATTTTGTCAATAAAAATAGAAATTTGAATAATTTGATTTTCGACAATTTATACAAGAAGAAAGGAAGTACAGTTATATGCTGTACTTCCAGATATTGATAATCTAATTATTTTGAGAAAATTTCATTAAGGTCATTTTCATCCAAAATGCCTTTTTCCAATAATGCATTGACCAATTTGTCGAGTAATTCCCTGTTGTCATTTAAGATACCCTTTGCATATTCAGAAGCATCTTTTAAAAGCTTTGCTCTTTCTTGATTGATATAATCAATTGTTTTTTCATTTATCATGTGATAATTATTATCTTCAATAAATGTTAAGTAATCATCTTTATTATTCATTGCATAATTGCAAATCATGGTATATGCTTTTTTATTAGCATTTTTTAAATCTGCACTTGCACCTGAATTAACATCAAGGACAAAAAGCTCCTCAGCTATTCTTCCGGCCAAATCACTTGCAAAAGACTTGATAAAATAATCACGATTTGGATTAATGTTGACTTCATCAGTCATGTCATCAAATACAGTTACTCCTAAATAACCTTCTGCCGGCATTATAGATACTGCAATACCTTTTTCACCTTTTAAAATGTTTGAAGATAATCTCCAAACTAGATAATGACCTGCTTCATGATATGCAGTTGCCTTTTTTTCTTCGATACTCATATTTTTGAATTTTTCAAAGTTAATATCAAAGTTTTCTAGAATACATTCTCTGGTGACTTCTTTAAGTCCTTTTTCTTTTGCGATTACCATTGATGTATCAATAAGGTCATTAGTTCTATCAGGGTTCTTGGTCGTATTATTGAAACAAGCTGAAATTAATATTGCATATTCTACCATTTCTTTGCTGATTGTTACGCCATGAAATTTTTCATGTGCCTTTATGGCGTTCTTAAGCATTGGATATACATCTTTTGATTTTGGCTCTTTTACTACAATTTTTTTAAATCTTCGTTTAAAAGCGGAATCCGTTGCAATGATTTTATTGTATTCTTCTTCTGTCGTTGCTCCAATGACTTTTGCTTTGGAACTTGCAAGAAAAGGTTTTAATGCATTTGACATGTCGTTTTCTCCCTTTGCAGATGTCTCACCAGCTCCAATTGCCATATGTATTTCATCAATAAACAAAATTACATTTTCATGCTTTTCAAGATACTCAATAAGAAATTTAAAACGTTCTTCGGCCATTCCTCGAAGTGTTGTTCCGGCTATAGAAGAGTTTACATTTAACTGAAATACAACATTGTCTTTTAAAGAGTCTGGACAGTTTCCATTTGCAATGTCATATGCAATTTTTTCTGCAATTGATGATTTTCCAACTCCTGCTTCTCCAACAAGAATTACATTCTTTTTACCTCTTTTCTGCAATATTCTCATTGTGTCTCTACATTCTTTGTCTCTTCCAAGAATTTCGCATTCAGAGACTCCCTTATATTTGCTGCTGAGAACAGTAACAAAATCAGAAAGATTTTTTGGTAATTTTTCAGAATTGCTAGAAACTTCATTTTCATAACCTTCAACTTCATTAAGATTATATATTTCATCTAAAAGATCGAAATAATCAAAAAGACCATCCAAGTATACACCATTATTTTTTAGTATTGTAAGTGGTTCTTTTGGCATGTCATCAGCGAAGATTGATAAGAGATCTTCTGAGTTAATCAAAATTTCATTGTTTTCTTCATCTTTATTATCTTTTTCAGTTTCCTCATCAAATTGATCTGATGTCATTGAAGTACTAATAGTTTTTACTAAAGCGTTGTAAACTTCTACCGTAAGAACTGATGTAATTGGATCTTGGTTATCTGGAAGAATTATCTGAAAATCCTTTTCCGTTCCATCAAGGCAATCTGCCTTTTTCAGCTTTTTGAGTTCTTGGTCACAATCTTGTATTATGTTCTTGTAAGGGTTTTTACTGATTGTTGTCGCACATAAGAAATCATATAAAATGCTATTTTTTTCTTCTAAAAGTGCTTTTAACAGGATGATTGAATTAATCCGTTTTAATCCAAAATCTTTCTGGATACGGTTCATATCTAAAAATAAATTCTGCATTGTTTCGTCAAAATGTACTTCATATTTTGTTTCTTTACTCATATTATCTTTCCTCCGTAAATGCTAAAACAATAATTAATTTGTTACGTTTCTTGATTTAAAATTTCTCCTTTCCTTAAATTATCAAACTATTAGTTAATATTTTATAAAATAATAAAATATTGATACTTTTTATGTTAATATTTTATCACAAATTTTGCAATCTTTCAATTATATTGAAAAAATTATAAAAAAACAACTAAAATTTGTTATATTTTAGCTGTTTTTTATAATTTTATTATTTAAATCTTCTAATATAATCATCAATATTATTTAAAAATTCTTGATTATTTGCAGTTTTAACCATCATAGAAATTACTTGTTCAGTAACATCTGCAACTGGCATACTATTCATAGCCTTACGCAATGCAAAAACAGTTTCTTTTTCCTTTGGAGTAAGTAATAAGTCTTCACGTCTAGTACCTGATTTATTAATATCGATAGCAGGGAATATACGTTTTTCAGACAATTTTCTGTCAAGGTGAACTTCCATATTACCTGTACCTTTAAATTCCTCGAATATAACATCATCCATTCTACTACCTGTTTCAACTAATGCGGTAGCAAGAATTGTAAGGCTTCCACCAAATTCAATATTTCTAGCAGCACCAAAGAATTTTTTAGGTTTATGTAATGCTGCAGGGTCTAAACCACCTGATAGTGTTCTTCCTGAAGATGGTATTGTAAGGTTGTAGGCTCTTGCAAGTCTTGTAATACTGTCCAATAATATAACAACATCTTGTCCTTGCTCAACTAATCTTTTCGCTCTTTCAAGTACCATTTCTGCTACTTTTACGTGATGTTCTGGTAATTCATCAAATGTTGAGTATATAACTTCTCCATTAATAGAACGTTTCATGTCTGTAACTTCTTCTGGTCTTTCGTCTATAAGCAATACAATTAGTTTTTCTTCTGGATTATTTTTTGAAATACTGTTTGCAATTTTCTTTAATAATGTTGTTTTACCTACTTTAGGTGGAGCAACTATCATACCTCTTTGCCCTTTTCCAATTGGTGACATTAGGTCTATCATTCTCATAGCGTATTCTTTGCTATCTGTTTCCAGTTTAATTCTTTCAGTTGGATATATAGGTGTTAATTCATCAAATCTTTTTCTTCTTGCTGCTTTTTCTGGTGATTCCCCATTAACTTCACCAACAAATATTAATGAAGGAAATTTTTCTCCTTCTTTACATCTTGCAATTCCCTTAATTACGTCACCTTTGTCTAGTTTGAATCTTCTTATTTGAATTACTGAAATATAAACATCTTTTGGACTTGATAGATAGTTTTCACCTCTTAAGAATCCATATCCATCTGGTAATATGTCTAATATTCCTTCTACAATTTCGTCTCCCTCGTTTGTAAGTTTATATCCTTCTTGATTATTGTTTTCGTCTTCTTTTATATTTGTTTCATTTTTCTTTGTTATTTCGGTAGTACTAATAGTTTCACTATTTATAACTTGTTCTAAGACTTGTACTAATTCTTCTTTCTTTAATTTTGATATGTTCTTAATATTGTTTTCTTTTGCTAATTCCTTTAACTCTGCAAGAGTTTTATCTTCCAAATTTATCATAATTCCTCCTAAATTTTTATATTATTTTTAATGGGATTTTTTTCGAAATAAATATAACATATTTATATTATAGCATAATTTTCCAGAAAAAGGAAGAGTTTTTTAAAAAAAGCACATAATTGTGCTTTTTGAATTATTTGATAATCTATTTTTTTTATAATTTATTTTATATATTGATTTTATGATATTTACATTCCCTTATCTACATAAATTTTTTCATTTGGATAATACATATCAAGTTTTTCTCTTGCTACTTGCTCAATATACTCTTTAGAATTTACATTTTTCTTTTTATCTGTAAGTTCTGCTTTTTGCGTTTCTTGTTCACTTATTTTACTTGCAAGTTCCTTGCTATTTGTTGAATATTGATTAATAACTTTTTGCTGACTTACTAGTGTAATTAATGCATATATTAAAACTAATAATATTAATAAACTTTTGTATAATTTTTTCTTTTTCATAAGTAATTTCACCTCTAAATAATACATATACTATATAATTCTACATTTTTTTATAAAATCCTTCATAAATGATTAAAAAATTTAATTTTTATTAAGTATTGTGTGTTTTTAATTTTTTATTTCTGTATATGTGTATTTTTTTGATATTTATTGTAATAAAATGTATTGGCTTTAATGAAATTTTTTGTAGAATGTTTATTAAAGCCTTTAACGGAATTGCAAAAATTTTTATTATTATGTTCAATATTTTTATTATAAATTTTATTATACTTACGTTTATATGTATAACTGCTTTACTAAATATGATCATATATATTAAGCATCCTAAAAAAATTGCTATAAACATATAAAACCTTACCTCACCATTACTAAATGTAAATATTGAGTATAATAAAATGAGCCCTGTTATAAGCCAAAAGAAAAAATCCTCTATGTATGTTATAATATCTGGTGTTTTGAAACTTTTTCTCAAAATTCTAAATATATCAAATAATAATCCTATTAATATGCCATTTATTGTAAATATTAAAAATAGATTTGCTTGATTTGCCACCATTTTCATCAGTCCTTTAAATTATTTAAATATCTTATTTAAGATGCTTCCTTTGTTTTTTTCAAGTTCTTTATCACTATATGCCAAGTATGAGATATCTCCTTCTATTATTACTTCAGATGTGTCAATGCTTAGTTTATTTATTCTTAAGTTTTCACCTTTTACTGTTAATAGGCCAAGTTCTGTTTCTACCATTACTACTTGATCATCAAAGCTTAATACATCATTTACGCCTGATATGCTTAGCTTTCCCCTATTTTCTAATATTAGGTTTTGTATTACTCCAGTGTTTATTGTTTTTCTTTCATCTATTGTCATCGTAATCACATTCCTTTCAAAAATCTTTTTATTTCCCTGATATTTATATATATTCATGGGTTGTCTTTTTTAGAACTTGTATTCTAAAATGACTTTTCTTTTTAATAAAAAACTTTTCTTTAATATATTGAATTATGTAAAACAATGGTATATAATATTATTGTAACTTATTAATATGCTTATATCTATATAGGCTTTTTAAAAAATTTTAGGAGGATTTTTTATGATTGTAAAAGACAAAAATGACTTTTATGCGAATCGGTATATGAGGCATAATAAAGTGACAGGATCCTTTACTTTGTACTCTGTTCACTTACCTAATGGTGAAAATGTTCGTTTTTTTGTTGATGCAGGAATCAAACAAGGAGAAGACAATATTGGATTTTACAATGCTTTTGTCCCATTTAATACTGAAAAGATTTCTTTTGGCATTTTAACTCATGCTCATATGGATCATATCGGTATGCTACCTGTTCTGGCACATCAAGGTCTAAATTGTCCTGTGTTTACTAGCTATTCAACAGATGATCTTATGGGAATAGCTTTAAATGATACAGTGACAATTCGAGATAAGGATTTGGGTAGACCTATTGCTTCAGAAGATGATATGGAACGGGCACTAGATTTGATAATTGGAACAAGCTATAAGAAACAGGTTAAGCCACATAAGAATATTAGAATTGTATTTTATTCTAATGGACACCTTGTTGGTGCAGCTGTTGTTTTTATTGTTATAACTTATCCTGGACGTGAACCAATAACAATACTTCATACAGGAGATTACAAAGACAAAAATGTTTTCTTCAATGTGGAAACACCGCCAAAAGAAGTACGTGAACTTAATATCTCAAATATAGTTTGTGAATCAACTTATGGAGGCGTGGATTCAACAGATCCTATGTTTAAAAAGTGTTTGAAAAATAACACTGTAGAAGCTCTCAATAATGGAATGACTGTTATCTATCCTACATTTGCACAGGGCAGACATCAAGAAGCTTTGTACAATATAAAAATGTGGAAGGATAAAGGATTTATACCGGAAGATACTGCAATTGTAGTAGATGGAAAGAGCTCTCAAGAGTATAATATGATGTATAGATATGGTGATCTTGGCATTAAAAAAATTATGAAAAATTTTATGCCAAAGGGATGCATGTTTATTCCAAGAACGAAAAATAAGAATATGTTTAGGAAACAAATTCTTAAAGAAAGTGGACCTAAAATTATTTTAGCTCCTGGTGGAATGGCGTCATATGGCCCAATTACCTCATACATTAAATATTGTATTTCAAGAGATGATGTTCTAATTCATTCTCTAGGATATTGTTCTCCAGAGTCAACTATGTATAAGTTACTTAATACTGGTGATGGAGAATCCCTAATGTATCAAGGCGAGGAAGTAGTAAAGAAATGCATGGTAAAGCAAACTTCAGAAATGTCGTCACATGCACCTCGTAATGTTTTATTGAGATTTTTACTGTATTTTCCTAATATAGCATCTGTTTCAATAAATCATGGCGAACCAGATGTACAGCGTTCATTTAGAGAATATCTATTAGATCATCTGGATTTACCAGAAGATCAGATAACGGTTGCAGAACCACAGTTTGGAGTTAGAATTGAATCTTGTGGTATAACAGATATCTTTGAAACACACTTTGAATCGGTTTTATAAAAAATCTAAAAAAGTTAAGGCTTTTTGCTTTACCTTTTTGCTATATTACTAAAAAATTTTGTCATGAATTTCTTTTAAAATTTTATCATCTACTATCCCCTTAAAATCAACTGAAATCTTAGATTCAGAAACATTAAACTCAAGCATTTCTAGTTTATTCTTTTGAATAATATCTAATAAATTTTTAATAAAATCATAATTTCTTATAACTCCATTACCAACGATAGAAATTCTCGAAATATCCTTTTTAACAATACTTTTAATAGTATTTTCTTCAATAATATCAGTAATAATAGTACCTGCTTTATTATTAAAAGTTGATTTTGTTATAATAGGAATTTTAAACTTATCACCTATTTCAGCACATCTATTGTGAAGTACTTTAGCTCCTTCACTGGAAATTTCCATCATTTCATTATATGATAGTGCAGGGATTTTTTTTGCTTTTGGAATTTTATTAGGGTCTGCTGTGTATACTCCATCTACATCAGAAAAAATATAACATTCTTTTGCCTTTAGTGCTGCAGCAATTGCAATAGCAGATGTATCTGAGCCTCCTCTCCCCAATGTAGTAATATCAAGATTTTCGTTATAACCTTGGAATCCTGCTATTATAACAATTTTTCTTTTTCCAAGTTCTTGTAAAATTCTTGTTGTATCTATGTTTTTTATAATTGCATTTTGATTTGTATTGTCTGTAAGTATTCCTGCCTGCCAACCTGTAAGTGATATTGATTTATATCCCATTTTATTTAATAATATACTTAATTTAGAAATTGATATTTGCTCTCCTGAACTGAGCAACATATCCATTTCTCGAAAAATTTCAAGATTTGTTGATGCGTTTTTTTTAGTACTTGATGAGCATTTCTCAATGTCAGAATTCTTTGTGTTTTTATCATATTCTGTATTTTCTTCTATTATTTGTGAAGCTTCGTTTATTAATTTATCTGTTGTTTTTCCTTGAGCTGATAGTATTACGACTATGTTATTTTCTTTATTATACATATCTATAATTTTTTGAGCTACAATTTTTAACTTATCATTGTTTGCTACTGAACTTCCTCCAAATTTCATTACTATTGTGTCCATATGGACCACCTCTTTTAAATAATATATAAAGCCTTATTTTAGTAAAAATATGGCTCTTTATATATTATGCAAAAAAAGAACTATGTTTCCATAATTCTTTTATTTAAACTTATTGTTAAGTAAACTGATTTACATATTTTTTGTTCACTTTAAAATTTATAAATTTTGTTTTAAATAGCTTTCCATAAAACCATCTAAATCTCCGTCCATAACTGCCTGAACATTACCAACTTCATAATTTGTTCTGTGGTCTTTGACCATTGTGTAAGGACAGAAAACATAAGAACGAATTTGGCTTCCCCATGCAATGTCTCTTTGTTCACCTTTTAAATCTTCAATTTTTTCTTTGTGTTCTTGCTCTTTTAAATCAAATAATTTGGATTTTAACATTCTCATAGCAGTTTCTCTATTTTGAATTTGCGAACGTTCTGATTGACAGGCAACTACTGTATTTGTTGGAATATGCGTAATTCTTACTGCGGATGATGTTTTATTTATGTGCTGACCACCTGCTCCAGATGCGCGGTATGTATCTATTCTTAAGTCATCTGGATTAATATTTATTTCTATATCTTCTGTTATTTCTGGTAAAACTTCAACTGATGCAAATGATGTATGTCTTCTTCCACCACTATCAAATGGTGAAATTCTAACTAATCTATGTACACCTTTTTCGCTTTTCATGTATCCGTACGCATTTTGACCTATTATTTCAAATGTAACGCTTTTTATTCCTGCCTCTTCTCCTTCAAGATAGTCTAATTCTTTTACTTCATATTCATTTTTTGTGGCCCATCTTGTGTACATTCTATATAACATTTCTGCCCAGTCTTGTGATTCCGTTCCACCTGCACCTGGATGTATTGTGACAATAGCATTATTTGCATCATATTTGCCTGATAAAAGTGTTTCTAGTTCTAACCTTTCTAATTCCTTTTGCTCCTTTTTTGTACTCTTTATTATGTCTTTTAAAAGTTCTTCTTCAAAACTTTCTTTTACTAATTCGGATAGTTCTAATGAATCGTTTATTTCTTTTTCAAGTTCTCTATATTTTATGACTTTGCTTTTTATTTTTTTTATTTCTGATAATACCTTTTTTGTTTCTTCATTATTTGTTGCCCAAAAATCTGGGTTTGCCGTTTTCTCTTCTAGTTTGCTAAGTTCTTCTTCTAATTTGGCAATGTCAAAGAGACTCACCTAAATTCTGCAATTTTGATTTTAATTCTTCTAGTAATCTAATATTTTCTTCAAGTTCTAACATTTTTACACTCTCCTTATTTTTTATTCCATATTGCATTTTTATGTTACATATCTTAGCATATTTTACATAATTTGTCAATCATTCTATTTTACCCTGTTTTCGTTGGTTTACAATTATTTTTACAGTAAAATGCAACTTTTGACAAAATTAATAATAATTGATAGAATAATACCTGTAGGAGGTAAAAAAATGAAAAGAAACATTATTATAGTATTAATTGCAATATGTACTTTATTTATATTAATAAGTTGTTATATATATATAATAAACAAAAATAAAATACCAGTACTATGTTATCACAATTTAGCGACCGCAGAAGAAAAAACAAATTTTGAAAGTGAAAAGGATTGGACAATTGATGTTAAAAATTTTGAAGAACAATTAAAATATTTTAAAAAACATAATTATAAAACATTGACTATGGAAGAGTTTTATGAGTGGAAACAAGGTATGCTTAATTTACCTCAAAAAAGTGTTTTAATTACTTTTGATGATGGATTTTTATCTAATTATCATTATGCCTTTCCCCTATTAAAAAAATACAATATGAATGCTACTGTATTTTTAATTGGTGAATATGTTCAAAATGCCACTCAAACAGACTGGAATGGAAATATAAAAACATATATGCCTTTAGAGTTAGTTGAAAAGTCTAAAGAGGAGTATCCTAATATTGATTTTTGCTCTCATACATATGGATTACATTATCATAATTCAATAAATGAAGTTTCAAAAGAACAAATGGAAAAAGATTTTTCTGTATTTAATAATAATATTGCTAATACAAAATTTCTTGCTTATCCATTTGGACAATATAATGAGGATTTAATAAATAGTTGGGAATCTAGTGATGGATTACTTGCTTTTGCTTATGGGCCTACTAGAAAAGATTATAGAAAGGCTTCAAGAAAAGATGATAATTATAAAATTCCACGTCTAAATGTTTCGCACGGTATGGAAATTTGGAAATTAAGTTTAAGGTTATTGTTTGGAAATTAAAAAAATTTAGGATATTAAAATTGTAACAAAAAATGCAGTCATTCGACTGCATTTTTATATATAATTTTATATATTTAAAATTTTCAGAACCAAATTTCATTACCTTTTTCATTTCATTATTATCTATTTTTTTGTAAAGCTATCAACTGCTGTTCTATCTCTTTTTCTAAAAATATTCCTTGAAAGCCCTTTAAAGGTTTATTATTAGCCATGTTTATTCCCTCATTTCTTTGAAACTTATTTTAATCTACAATAATTCAATATTATTATATCGTTTTATTAAATTTTGTGCAACAATTTGTAAAGAATTTGTCATAAGTAATTCTTATAGGTTATATTAAAAAAATAAATGAATGATATTGTTGAAATTTTACATAAAATCTGGTATAATTAAAGTATGCAAAGTGTTGTAAAATTAAGCTTATCATTGATTAAATTTTGTTTATTAACAACTTTGATTAAGTTTAATGTTACTTCATTGGGCAAATAAAATACTATTTTATAAGGAGGACTTCAATATGATGAAGACTATAAAAAAGAACACACAGGTAACGATTAAGCACATCCTTGGCGAAACAGCTGAGGTCCTTGTAACTCGGTTAGACAATGGGAAGTATCAGTTCAACTGCGATGCTTATGTCGTTGGAGAGTATTGCAAAGGTGGTTTTTTACATCTTCGGCAAGCTAGAGAAGTTATTTCGGGCAAAAAGCTTGGAAACAATGTTAAGTTTTGGCCTCGCCTTCGGAGAGCACTGCATGAGGCAGGATTGGAGCCGGTCAATATTCCCGGAGGAGATTATCCGATTCACTATCGCGATGAAATTGTAATTCCTGACTATTCTATGTCTGGAGCACACTACTTTATCATCAAGCGTTCTGATATTAGCAAATATCTTGATATGTTGCCTTTAGATGATGCTGGTAAAGCTCGTGCAGAAGATGTTGCAAGAAAAGAAGCTGAAGCAGCGGCAGAGGCTTATCGTCAGGCACATGATCCAAAGTGCATTGCCAATCGTATTGGTGATAAACTTTGGTATTCAGGCGGTATGAGTTTCGGAGGAGAATTCAAGAAAATCACTCTGGTTGCAGATGATGATTCAGAATTTTCTGTTATGTACCAAGATGGGAACACGAATCTGATTTGGCCTAGTGGTTGCTGCAATGTCGCAAAGGTACTGTGTACTGCTCCTGAAACGGGAATTGAATATCTTTCTGGTTTGTCTGCAGGACATCTCGATCCGAGAAAACATAGCAGACTTAAGAAGATTTATTCCCAGGGTTGGCATGAATACACTGCTTACCTTATGCCGAATCCAAAGCTTGCAACAGAAGTTAGAGAATGTTCTTGTTGGTTAGGAATGTTCGACAATTCTGACAATGATGGTATCTCTGCTGAACTGATTGCATCTGCAAAAAAAGTCGTCCTCGAGGCTTATGATTTGGACGACAAGCTGTTGAAACAGCGCTATGTTTATGACAGAGAATCTGGAGAAGTATCAAAGGAATATCTGCATAACTGGCCTTTCGACCTGTTCAATGAAAAAGTTACAGGAGAATTCGACTGGAGTACCGAGGAAGAGTAATATTTGTTCTGAAGTACGGACATCATGGTAGGAGCATTTCTGCCATGATGTTTTTGGATTTATGAAAACCCCGTGTTTTACGCGGGGTTTTCATAAATCCAAAAAAGATGTCAACAAATTACTTTTTGCTGACATCTTTTAATTTCAATGGATTTTGTCCACATTTTTATTTGATGGGTGACAAACAACAAATTTGTTATCTTTCTTAAATTCAACTTTTCCCTTATTTTAAGCTACTTTCCACAACAATTTTTGTATTTCTTCCCTGAACCACATGTAGTTGATTCTCCCATATTATTAATACTATCTATACTTATAGTATTATTCGTATTTCCTTATTTGTCAGACTAGGTAACATCTATATTATTTGTATTTATGATATTACCTGTACTATAAGTATTTTTCCAACGTGGACATATTGTGGACATTGTCCACATCCGTTCATCTAATATGATTAGATCAATTTTTTTATCAAATGTGCAATTTATTTATTTTCAATTTGCTTTGTTTCACTTAATAGTCTATCAAAATCTGACACATAATTCTTATCCTGTATAGCTTTATATTTTTCATATTCATTTTCCGCTCTTTCTACTGCTTGTTTATGTGAGATTTTCCCTTTTCCTTATAAAACTTCATAATGGAAAACTTTTAGGGCATTATCTACTTCATTTTTCCAATCTTCCATATACATTGTTATACTTCTTTCTACATTATTTTCAGCGATATCCAAAAATAAGTTTACTAAATTATTTAAATTTTTAATTTCTTGTTCATTTAAATAGTTCTTGGAAATAATTACATCAGATTTTAAAATCTTCCCATCAGGTGAATTTTCTCAGGTAGTAAGTCCCATATTTTCTTTTTTAAAATCCACTCTTTTATAAACTATTTCAGCAGCAGTGTTTCCAATAATTGCATAATGAAATTTATTTTGAATAGTTTTATAAAAAGTTATTGCAGTATCACTATTTTTATCATAATCAATAGAACATTCAGCAAATATATTTTTACTATTTTGTCTTACTATAATATTCTACTCCAGAATATGTTCCATCTTTATTAAGTCTTCTATTAGCAATATAACCATCTTTTTTAAAACCAGCTTTTTCCATTACTCTAGATGATTGTTTATTTAATTCATTGCAAGAACACTCAACTAAATAATATCCACTTTCTAACAAATAATCCGATACAACCTTTAATGCTTCTGATGCATAACCTTTTCCCCAATAAGCATACAATATTACATAACCAACGTTACAATAGTTATGTCTTTTTTCAATTCCATTTACAGATATATTCCCAATAGGAGTATTATCACTTTTTAAAGTAATTACCCATTTTTCATATTTTGAATCATCTGCATTTTTAATCCAATCTTTAATGCATTCTAGTTCTTCTTCTTTTGTTAAGTTAGGAAACTTTATATATTCTGCTAATCTGTTATCTGTTAATACTTCATATTGCATATCTATATCGGTTTCTTCATATCTTCTTAATATTAATCTTTCTGTTTCTAATTTTGGACTTAGCATATTATCAACTCCTAAATATATTTTATATTAATTATCAAAAAAAGGATGTCTACATTTAAAATGTTTTCCCCATCCTTTTTCACTTATTTTTTTAATATTTCGTAGACAAGTTATAAAACTCAAACCTATTTCTCTTTTTTAAAATTTAAATCCTTCACTTATTTTATGTTACTTTCCACAACAGTTTTTATACTTTTTGCCGCTTCCACATGGACATGGGTCATTTCTACCAACTTTTGGTCCTTCATTTACAACTGTCTGACTATATTCAGGAGTATTTATTTTTTTACCACCATCAACACTATTGATAGCTTCTAATGCTGCACCTGTAATTTTTACTGCTTCTTGTCTTTTAACTTCACCATTTTGTCTTCTGATATTCATAAGAATTTTAACAACATCTACTTTTATGTTTGCAATCATTTCTTCAAACATATCCATACCTTCCATTCTGTATTTAACAACTGGATCTTGTTGTCCGTAAGCTCTTAATCCGATACCATTTTTTAATTCGTCCATATTATCAATATGGTTCATCCATTTTTCGTCAACAACTTTAAGCATTACAACTCTTTCAAGTTCTCTCATTTTTTCAGAAGTAATTTCTTCTTCTTTTGCTTGATATTTGTTTAATGCTTGTTTTTCTAATTCTTCTATAATTGCATTTGAATCATTTTCATGTTCTTTAATGAAGTCATACATTTCTAAACCAAATTCGTTTGTTATTTCTGTATTTAAAGCTTCTACATTAATTGATTTTCCGTCTTCACCTTCAACAAACATTGCAACTGTTTCTTCTGCTATTGAATTTATCATATTTAATATGTTGCTATGGATATCTTCTCCGTCAAGAACTTCTCTTCTTTGTTTGTAAATAATTTCTCTTTGTGCGTTCATAACATCATCATATTTTAATACATTTTTACGGATACTGAAGTTTCTACCTTCAACTTTCTTTTGAGCATTTGCAACTGTTTTTGATATTAATTTTGCAGTAATTGGCATGTCTTCGTCTGCACCTAATGTATTGTAAACTTTTGTTATTGCGTCTCCGCCAAAGATTTTCATTAAGTCATCATCTAGTCCGATAAAGAATCTTGATTCTCCGACATCGCCTTGACGTCCAGAACGTCCTCTTAATTGGTTGTCAATTCTTCTTGATTCGTGTCTTTCTGTACCAATTATTTTTAGACCTCCTGCATCTATAACTTTTTGTTTTTCTTCTTTTATTTTTTCGTCATATTTTTCAACTAATTTATTGAATTGTTCTCTTGCTCTTAATATGTCTTGGTCGTCTGTTTCATAATATGTGTTTGCTTCTTCTATTAAGTTTTCTGGTACTTTATTTTTTCTCATTTCTTCTTTTGCTAAGTATTCGCTATTTCCACCTAGCATAATGTCAGTACCACGTCCTGCCATGTTTGTAGCAATTGTAACTGCACCAAATTTACCTGCTTGGGCAACTATCATAGCTTCTTTTTCATGTGATTTTGCGTTTAATACTTCATGTGGTATTCTTTCTTTATCAAGTAATTTGCTTAATTTTTCTGATTTTTCAATTGATACTGTACCAATTAGAACTGGTTGTCCTTTTTCATGGCTTTCTTTAACACTTTCAACAACAGCTTTAAATTTTGCTCTTTCATTTTTGTATATAACATCATTTTCGTCTTTTCTAACCATAGGTTTATTTGTTGGTATTTCAACAACGTCTAAGTTATATATTTCTTCAAATTCTGCCTCTTCTGTCATGGCTGTACCAGTCATACCAGATAATTTATCATACATTCTAAAGAAGTTTTGGAATGTTATTGTTGCAAGTGTTTTTGATTCGTCTGCAATTTTGACTTTTTCTTTTGCTTCAATTGCTTGATGTAATCCATTGTTGTATCTTCTTCCATACATGATACGTCCTGTAAATTCATCTACAATTAGAACTTCTCCATCTTTTACGATGTAATCTATATCTTTTTTCATTACACCATTTGCTCTTAGTGCTTGGTTTACATGGTGTACTATTGTTGAATTTTCTAGGTCGTTGAAGTTTTCTAGGTTAAAGAATTCTTCTGCTTTTTTAATACCTTTTTGTGTTAATGATGCAGATTTTGCTTTTAGGTCTACAATGTAATCATATTTTTCGTTGTCTTCTGCTTGTTCAAAATCTTTTACATCTTCTTCTACAATAACTTTTGCTTCTAATTTTTTTACGAAGTTATCTGCTCTTTTATATAAATCTGAAGATTCGTTTGCTCTACCAGATATGATAAGTGGTGTTCTTGCTTCATCTATTAAAATACTATCAATTTCATCGACAATTGCATAATGTAATCCTCTTTGTACCAATTGATTTTGATAGATTACCATATTATCTCTTAAATAATCAAATCCAAATTCGTTGTTTGTACCATATGTGATATCTGCTGCATATGCTTTTTGTTTTGCTTGTGGGTCCATTCCTGCAATTACTAGTCCTACTGAAAGTCCTAAAAATTTATATAATTTTCCCATCCATTCACTATCTCTTTTTGCTAGGTAGTCGTTTACTGTAATTACATGAACTCCTTTTCCTTCTAGTGCATTTAAGTATACTGGTAATGTTGCAACTAATGTTTTTCCTTCACCAGTTTTCATTTCGGCAATTCTTCCTTGGTGTAATATAATTCCACCTATTAATTGAACATCAAAGTGTCTCATTCCTAATGCTCTTTTTGAGGCTTCTCTTACAACTGCAAATGCTTCTGGTAATATATCATCTAATGTTTTTCCATCTGCTAATTGCTTTTTGAAATATTCTGTTTTTCCTCTTAATTCGTGGTCTGTTAATTTTTCCATTTCTGGTTCTAATTCATTAATTTTCTTTACTATTGGCATTACCCTTTTTACTTCTTTTTCGCTGTATGTTTTGAAAAATTTCATTTGGTACATTCCTCCTAAGTTTATTTTTGATATTGTGGAAAATTTTTTGTTACTAACTTTCCCTTTTGTACTTTGTTACTATATCACTAAAATTGGTTTTTAGCAAGTATTTTTAATAAAAAAATAAGCATATTTTTTTTGCTATTAAATACATTTTAGTATGTACAATAAGAATTTTGTTATTTATGTATTAAATAGATTGTAAATTGAGAATTGAAAAGGGGTTTTTGTATGTTTATTTTTAATGTTAAAGTTAATGGGAGTAAAATTTTTAAATATTTTTTTATGGGGATAATTGCGTTTTTAGTTGTTATTTTGGGAATTGTTATGTGTAGAGTTTTTGGTGGTGCTAATAATGCTTCTAAATCCCAAAGTTGCTTTCCTCAAAATGGTGTTTCCGAAATTCAACCAAGAAATTATACAAATATTTTAAAGACTGTTCATGAAAATATTGATTCTTATGTTGGTAAAAAGATTTGCTTTACAGGCTATGTTTATAGGGTTTTAGATTTGCAAGATAATCAATTTGTTCTGGCTCGTGACATGATTGTTAGTTCTAATTCCCAGTCTGTTGTTGTTGGCTTTTTGTGTGAGTGCGATAATGCTAAGAATTTTACTGATAATTCGTGGGTTAAAGTTACTGGTACTATTGTGAAAGGTGATTATCATGGTGATATGCCTATTGTTAAAGTTACTGATATAAAAAGTGTTGACAAACCTTCTTCTGATGAGTATGTTTATCCTCCTGATGATAGTTATATTCCTACGGCTGGGATATTATAAAAATGCCCTTTGTTAAAAGGACATTTTTGTTATTAATTATTATAATTTTTATCTACTTCTTTTAGCATAACATCATGTGCACTACCTTCTGCAATACTTACATTAGAAACTAAAGTTAATCTTGCTTTTTCGTGTAATTCTTTAATTGTTATTGCTCCACAGTTGCACATTGTTGATTTTATTTTTGTTACTGTTACATTTAAATTGTCTTTTAATGGTCCTGCATAAGGAATGTAAGAATCAACACCTTCTTCAAAAGATAATTTGTTTTTTTCTCCTCCCATGTCATATCTTTGCCAGTTTCTAGCACGGTTAGATCCTTCTCCCCAGTATTCTTTTACATAGTTATTTCCTATTTTTAATACTCTTGTAGGGCTTTCGTCAAATCTTGCAAAATATCTTCCCATCATAACAAAGTCTGCTCCTAATGATAATGCTATTGTTATATGATGGTCATGTACAATTCCTCCGTCTGAACATATTGGAATATAAATTCCTGTTTCTTCGTAATATTCGTCACGTGCTTTTACTACGTCGATTAATGCACTTGCTTGTCCTCTACCAATTCCTTTTGTTTCACGTGTTATACAGATAGATCCTCCACCTACACCGACTTTTATAAAATCTGCTCCAGCTTCTGCTAGATATTTAAATCCTTCTGCATCTACAACATTTCCTGCTCCTATTTTTACACTATCTCCATATGTTTTTCTTACATAATCTATAGTATTTTTTTGCCATACTGAATATCCATCTGAAGAGTCCATACATAATAAATCTGCTCCGGCTTCTACTAATGCAGGTATTCTTTCTTCATAGTCTCTTGTGTTTATTCCTGCTCCTACAATATATCTTTTATTTTCGTCTAATAATGAGTTTGGGTTATTTTTTCTTTCTTCATAGTCTTTTCTAAATACTAAATATTTTAGATTACCTTCTTTTGTTAATATTGGTAAACATTCTTTTTTCTTTTCCCAAATTATATCATTTGCTTCTACTAGAGTTATTCCTTCTTCTGCCCAAATAACTTTTTCTTTTGGTGTCATATAATTATCAATTGGAGCGTCTAAATCATCTCTTGATATTCTATAGTCTTTATCTGTAACTAATCCTAAAAATTTTCCGTTTTCTGTTCCGTCTTCTGTTATCATTACTGTTGAATGACCTGTTTCTTTTGTAAGTTCCATAACATCTCTTAGTGGTGTTCCACTTTTTACATTAGAGTCACTTACTACAAATCCTGCTTTGTGTTTTTTTACATGTCTAACCATGTTAGCTTGACTTTCTATTGATTGTGCACCATAAATGAAGGCTACTCCTCCTTCTCTTGCTAGTGCTATTCCCATTTCTTCTCCTGATACTGATTGCATTATTGCAGATACCATTGGTATGTTTGCAGAGTATTTTGGTTCTTCTCCTTTTTTGAATTTTACTAGTGGTGTTTTTAATGATACGTTGTTTGGTATACATTCTTCTGTTGTTAAGTTTGGTAATAATAAGAATTCGTTAAATGTTCTTGATATTCCTTCAACAATTTTTGCCATTTTTGTTTCCTCCTTATTTCTTAATATAAAAATTATAACAATTTAAGTTTTCTTTTGCAATAATTTTGAAAAATTTTTTAAATTATGTTATAATATATGTAATTAACTGTTGAAAGAGAGGAATTGACATGAAGAAATTTATTAATTGCATGACATATGCATTAGACATCGAGGGATATGATCTCTTAAATTCTGAATTAAAGTTATGGTATTCTTTAGATCCATTTGTTGAAATTTCAACAAAATGTCAAGATACCTATCACCGGACTTGCCGGAAAGTAAATAGCGTAGATGATTTACTTGATGGTGAATGGTTAGTTGTATTTTTTGGATTTATTGCCATAAAATTCGACTATGAAGGAAGACCAGAATATTATGACTATCATTTTGCCCGGCGCGAAAGCAATGGAACATGGACAGAACGTCCTTCTGTATATACAGAGATTCAAGATGTTGATATTGACAACATGATTTCTGAATATGCAAAAATAGGAATAAAGCCAATGTTCCTTGCTATTGGAAAAGCAGAAGATTAATCTTCTGCTTTTCCTTTACTTTTTTTACAAAATATGATAAAATATTACAAAATATTTGTTTAGGAGGATATATCGTGAAAAACAATGAATTAATTTTAATTTTAGACTTCGGTGGACAATATAATCAATTAATAGCAAGACGTGTAAGAGAATGTAATGTTTATTCAGAAGTTGTCCCTTTTGACATTTCTATTGAAAAAATCAAAGAAAAAAATCCAAAAGGAATCATTTTTACAGGAGGACCTGCAAGTGTATATGGAGAAGATTCTCCAAGATGTGCAGAAGGAATTTTTGAACTTGGAATTCCTGTACTTGGAATATGCTATGGAATGCAACTTATGACATATACATTAGGTGGTAATGTTGCAAGAGCAGATAAAAGAGAATATGGTACAACAGATGTATCTATTGACAATTCTTCCCTACTTTTTGAAGGCTTTGAAAATACAAATGGTTTCTTAATGAGCCATACAGATTTTGTTGAAAAAGTTCCAGAAGGATTTAAAAACATTGGACATACTTCATCTTGTCCAAATGCCGCAATGGAAAACAAAGAAAAAAATTTATACGGTATCCAATTCCATCCAGAAGTTAATAGTTCTATAAATGGAACACAAGTAATTAAAAACTTCTTATTTAATATTTGTAAATGTTCAGGAGACTGGATTATATCTTCTTTTGTTGAAGAAAGTATTGCAAAATTAAAAGAAAAAATTGGTGATAAAAAAGCATTATGTGCCCTATCTGGAGGTGTTGATTCATCTGTTGCTGCAGTTTTACTTTCAAGAGCTATTGGTAAAAACTTAACTTGTATTTTTGTTGACCATGGTTTGCTTCGTAAAAACGAAGGTGACGAAGTTGAGGAAGTTTTCAAAAATCAAGATATTAACTTTATTAGAGTTAATGCTAAAGATAGATTTTTAGCAAAACTTGCAGGTGTTAGTGACCCAGAAACAAAGAGAAAAATTATTGGTGAAGAATTTATAAGAGTTTTTGAAGAAGAAGCAAAAAAAATTGGTACTGTTGATTTCTTAGTACAAGGAACTATTTATCCTGACGTTATCGAAAGTGGTCTTGGAAAAAGTTCTGTTATAAAAAGTCATCATAATGTTGGTGGTTTACCTGACTATGTTGACTTCAAAGAAATAATTGAACCTTTAAGAGATTTATTTAAAGATGAAGTTAGAAAAACAGGATTAGAATTAGGAATGCCAGAAAACTTAGTATTTAGACAACCATTCCCCGGTCCAGGTCTTGCAATAAGAGTTATTGGAGATATTACTGAAGATAAATTAAATATCTTAAAAGATGCAGATTATATCTTCAGAGAAGAAATTGCAAATGCAGGATTACACAAAAATATTAATCAATATTTTGCAGTATTAACAAATTTAAAATCAGTTGGTGTTATGGGTGACGAAAGAACTTATGACTATACTGTTGCATTAAGAGCAGTTGAAACAACAGATTTTATGACAGGTGTTTGGAGCAGAATTCCTTATGAAGTTTTAGAAAAAGTTTCATCAAGAATTGTAAACGAAGTTGACCATGTAAACCGTGTTGTGTATGATATAACTTCTAAACCACCTGCAACAATTGAATGGGAATAATTATAGTATAATAAAAATCGGAATTTGAAGTCAAATCTTCAATCCCGATTTTTTAATTTCTATCAAAAATACTTTTTACGACTCCCTCATCTATCAAAGTTGCAAAAACATTTTTTATTATAATCAAAATAATAGGACCAACAAGCATACCTAAAATGCCAATAAACTTAAAACCTGTATACATAGCAATTAGTGTAAAAATCGGATGCGTACCAATATGCTTACTAACTAACTTAGGTTCTAAAAATTGTCTTACTGTTGACATTATAATTAACAAAATAATAATTGCTATACCTAATTTTAAATCTCCATTTAAACCAGAAATAATAGCCCAGGGAATCATAACTGTTCCAGAACCTAAAATTGGTAATGCATCAACAAAACCTATAAATAAAGCCATTAATAACGGGAATTCTATGTTGAAATTTGCAAATTTTAATATAGATAATCCTATTAAAGAAATTATAAAAGACACTAAAATAAGTGTTGCTTCTGCTTTTAAATATCCACCTAATGTTTTTGTTAAATCTTTTATGTGTGTCCCAACTTTAAAAACCCATCTTTGTGGAAAATGGTGCTCTATTTGGTCTAAAATATATACTTTATCAACACATATTAAATATAAAGCCATAATTGTTACCACAAAATATATTATAATAGATGGCATAGATGTAATAATATTTAATAAGCCTGTCAAAAAATTTCTAACCCACCCTGAAGCTGAAGTTAGTACATCACCTGTTGAGTTTTGGATTATTGATGTTAATTCGGTTGGTAAATGAATTTTATTAAAATCAAACTTACTTGTAAAATTTTGAAATAATATGTATGCTTTTTCTACATATCCATTTAAATCTTGCAATAAGTTTGATGCCTCTGAAATAAGTGCTACTATCCCCCACGCTACTGCTCCTATTATTATTGCAGATACAATTATAAATATTATTATTGAACTTGTTTTTCTTGTAAATTTCATTTTTTTCATTATAAATCTTATTGCTGGTTCTACCATTAATGATATTATAAATGCTATTAAAAATGGTGTGTAAAATATTGCTAGTTTGAATGCAAAAAATAAACCAACTAATATTAGTATAACATATAAAAATTTCTTAAGAACTCTTGTCCAATATGACATGTCAATTATCATTTTTTTCTTCTCCTATGTAATTATTATATGTGAATTTGTGGTTTATATTCACTAAAAAAGTCCTGCGCTCGGACTTTTTTAATAATAATATAATTTTTAAGAATTATTTTTACTTGAATTGCAACTACAAATATCGCTTATGGTATTGCAAACTTGTTGACTTCCTAATTGAATTTCGTTTTGTGCTAAATCTCCTAAAGTTAAAATTCCTATTACATGATTTTCTTCATCGCACACTGGTAATCTTCTTATTTGATTATTTGCCATTTTGCTTTCTGCGTTTGTTATATCGTCATCTTGATTACAAGTACATAAATCTGTAGACATTATATCGCTTGCCGTTGTTTGTGAGCAGTCTTTATCACATGCAACTGTTCTTAATAAAATGTCTCTATCTGTTAGTATTCCACATATACAATTGTTACTGTCACATACTGGTATACATCCTATATGGTTTTCACTCATTAATTTTGCAACCTCAGTTATTTTAGTTTCTGGTTTTACGCAACATACATCGTCACACATACAGTCTTTTACTTTCATTTTGTAATTCTCCTTTCAAATAATAAGTTTGAAAAAATTTAGATTATTTACTTTTGAAGTTTTTTATATTCTAGGAAAGTTATCATAGTATGATAACTTTCTGTAGAATATAAATATGGCAGAAATTAGATTTTGTAGCAGTTTGCACTGCGTACAAAATCTTAATTCTGGTTTTTTATTGCTTTGTTTTAAATTTTTTCATTTATTATTATTTGTGAAAATAAAAAAAATATGCAAAATTTAATTTGCATATTTGCTATTTTTTCCCAATTTTAAAAAACCTTGCGGTGGAAACCTATTAAAAATATTCCACCGCAATATGTTGAGTGCCAATTCAACAGAATTGTATTATGTCAATTGTTTTTTTAAGACTGTTCATACAAATCATTAAAACTATCAAAATCTCTATTAAATGGTGGTCTTCCTGGTCCAGGTCCAAACGGTGGTCTCATTGGTGGACGAGGCCCTGGTCCGGGTGGATTTGGCATTGGTGGTCTAAATGGTGGTCTACGTCTATTTAATAATTCACGTATTAATAGAATTTGAATTAAATCTCTTAACCCTCCATTCAATTGTCTTTTCTCTCCTGTGGTTTCTGATACTTTCACTTCAGGCTTTTTATATTCTGTTCTTACATTATTTATAGTTGAGATATTATTTTTACTTGCTAAAGTACTTGAAGTATTTACCTTTTTTAACCCATTTACGTCATTTCTTAGGTTGATATTTATCTGTGTTTCGTTTCTTGATTCTAACGCATAATAAATCTCGTCTGTCATATTTTCAATATCATCTTTTGTGATGTTGCTTTCTCTAACATTTTCACATTTTTTAGTAATCATAGGATAAACAATTTTGTATATTTCAGGGTAACTATTTTCTAATTCAACATTATTTCCAGATATATTTATATTTGTATTAAATGTTGGATTTCTATATTCTTGGTAACCCTGATATTCTTGTTGTCCTTGATTAAACTGGTCAAATTGGTTTCTTACTGGATATCCTAAAATACTTCTTATGTAGTCATCATATGTTTCGTTATACATAACAAACCTCCCTCATCTTTCTAATTTGTTTTTGCAAATTAGTTTTATATATCGTATGAGGAAGGTTTTGTTTTTGTTAAAAATTTGTTTAATAATTTTTTTTGGATAGTCTCTTTAATTTTTTTATTAAACTAAATTTTATTTACTAAATCTTTAAATTGATTGCCTCTGTCGGCAAAATTTTTAAACATATCAAAACTTGCACTTGCTGGTGAGAATAGTACAATATCACCTTTTTTAGCTGATTTTTTTGCAATTTCTATTGTTTGTTCTAATGTATCACACATATTTATATTAATTTTTTTATTTTCTTTTTCTGCTTCATTTTTTACAACATCATATATCTTTTCTGCTGTTTGACCAATTAAAATAAGTGTTGAAACTTTATCTACTACTGGTTTTGCAAGTGGTTGATATTCTAAGTTTTTGTCATATCCACCTGCAATTAAAATGATGTTTTCTTTAAATGCATTTAGTCCTGAAATTGTTCTTGTAGGCGAAGAACTTGCAGAGTCATTGTACCATTTTACTCCATCTATTTCTCTTACAAATTCAATTCTGTGTTCAACTGGCTTAAATTTTTTTATTGCTTCAACTGCAACATCTGTATCAACTAATGTTTTTGTTGCTGCAAGAGCAGTTGCTATATTTTGGAAATTGTGATTTCCTCTTAAAATAACTTCATCGGTGTTTAAAATGTGCTTTCTAACTCCATCATTGCATTCTTTTATTATATCTTCATCAACTATGAATCCATTATCTAATTTTTCTTTGCTACTAAAGAATATTACTTTTCCTTTTGCTTCTTTGCTACATTCTCTTGTTATATCATTATCATAATTTAATATTAATATTCCATTTTCATTTTGATTTTTGAATATACATTTTTTTGCATCAATATATTCTTGATAATCTTTGTGTATATTTAAATGATTTGGTGTTATATTAGTAATAACTGCTATATCTGGGCTTACATGCATATTCATTAATTGAAAACTGCTTAATTCTAAAACTACTATATCATTTGGTTCCATTTCTGGTAATTTTGTGAATAATGGTGTTCCAATATTTCCACCTAAAAATGTTTTATATCCTGCATGTTGTAAAATTGCATTTATTAAACTTGTTGTAGTTGTTTTTCCGTCACTTCCTGTTACACCAATTATTTTACATGGGCACATTTCCATAAGCATTTCTACTTCTGTTGTAACAATTGCTCCCCTGTCTGCTTCTTGCTTTAATTCTGGTCTTGTTGGCAAACAACTTGGTGACCTAAAAATTACGTTAAATCCTTTTAATTTTTCAAGACAATTTTTTCCAAATGATGCTTCAAATTCATATGTTTTTATTTTTGCTATTGTATCCATTGGTATTTCTTCTTCTGTTCTTTCGTCAAATACTGTTACTTGTGCTTTTTTGTTATGTAAGTATTCTAATAGTGGTAAATTGCTTACTCCTAAGCCTATTACTGCTACTTTTCTAAATCTTATATATTCGTTGAATTCTTTTAATTTTTTGTTTTCATAACTCATTTTTATTCCTTCTTTCTTTTTATGATATGTATCAATGTCAATTTTCGTTTTTTATTATATCTCTTTTTTTTCAAAAAAACAATTTTATTAGAATATTTTTTTGCTTTTAGGTTAAAATATTTTTAGAAATCGATTGGAGGTGCATTTTTATGTCAAAATCAAACAAGAAAAATAATAAAAATAGAGACCAAGAGCCTAATACAGATAGACAAAATAGTAAAGATTGTAAATAGTTTTTTATACCTTTGTTTTTGTGACTCCCAAATGGGAGTTATTTTTTTGACATTTATGTTAATTGATGCTATAATTTAAATAGATTTTAGTAATAATAAATTTGTTTTTATAGCATAAGGAGGAATTAACATGAAAAAAATTTTAACAAGTTTTAAGAGCAGAAAGAAGCAGAAAATGATCTTAGAAGAAATTCTAATTGACAGGGCGAATAATGGAAAATTATTTCACCCAAATAAAATCTTTATTCCATTTTACATTTCAAAAGATGTAATATTGGATGTAGTCGAAAAAAATAATTTTAAGATCTATGATTATCAAGAGTATAACCATAATGGAATTCTTGGCTTTTTAAACATAAAAAGCCATGAAATATCTTTGATAGATATTTCTGCTCAAGAGGGGAAATAATTTTCCCTTCTATTTTACAATTAAATATTTACAAAATGAACATTGAAAATTTAATAACTATTATTTGAAAAAAGAAAGGAAAAACATTATGAAAAAAAACACTACAAAAAAACTTAACTTTTTAAATTTAATAATATGCTTTATATGGATGGGGGCACTAATATATATATGTTTCATAAACCCTATGCCAAATAGTCTACTTTATAATATAATACGGTTATTATTTGTACTTAATGGGCTACTTTGTATACAAAGATATTATAAAAATAAAGATATGCAAAAAAAACAAAAAGAAATAATTCAAGAGATAGATTTTTCTAAAATTCATCTTTTGGAAATAGCAAATCCTGAAATTCTTGACTTTATTGATAAATGCCAAGAAGAATTTTTAACAAATCTAAAACATATTGAAAAGTCAACAATTATAATCAATATGAATAATCAGTATTTATTAGAATATGATAAGAATTTGCAAATTATATCTTCATATGGTATAGATGCTTATCATAAAGCAGCGTGTTTATCAGTTGCATTACTTGAATCAGTTGGTACATTTTTTATTTATTCCGTAAATTTAATTGATAGTTGTACATGTACCGCTAATTATAATGCTAGTTTTGCTTTATATACTGCTATGAAAATGTGCGGAATTTATGATATTAATTCTGTAACTAAAGAAGCAATTTTACCATATTCGGACTATATTGCAAGTATTATGGAAATTTTTTATAAAACTCCCAAAGAGGATTTAGAAAAAAATTTACATTTTTTTGCAACAAAGCTTGAAAATATTTACAATGAACTAATTAGTTATTAAATTATTGAAGGGGTACTGTAAATTAGTACCCCTTTTTTATTGTTATTTTCTTTATACTCCCACAACTGAAAAACCATTATCAACATGAATCACTTCACCAGTAATAGCCTTAGACATATCACTAAACAAAAATGTACAACAATCACCCACTTCTTTAGCAGTAACATTTCTATGTAAAGGAGACTTTTCTTCAACAACATCTAAAATAGTTCCAAAATCTTTTATTCCTTTTGCAGAAAGAGTTTTTATAGGTCCTG
This sequence comes from Clostridium sp. 28_17, assembly GCA_001916065.1. Classification (GTDB taxonomy): domain Bacteria; phylum Bacillota; class Clostridia; order TANB77; family CAG-508; genus CAG-269. The sequence goes on along the minus strand of MNRS01000019.1, from coordinate 79,435 downwards.
CAGAAATAGCATTTATACGTGTACCGCTTCTACCTAAATCCTTTGTCAAATATCTAACACTTGATTCCAAAGCCGCTTTTGCAACACCCATAACATTATAACCATCAATTGCTTTTTCTGCACCATAATATGTTAAAGTAACAATGCTTGAATTATCATTTAATAACTCTAACTCTGTAGCAATTTTTGAAACAGCAATTAGAGAATAACTACTAACATCACATGCATGTGCAAAACCATCTCTTGATGTGTTTATAAAATCATTTCTTAAATCATCTGTATTAGCGTGAGCAATTGCATGTAATATACCGTCTATTTTTCCATTCTCTTTCAAAATTGTTTCAAAACATGTTTTTATAGACTCGTCACTTGAAGCATCACAAGTATATGCCTTTGAACCTGGAATTTCTTCCATTAACTTTTCTACTTTTGGTTTATTTGCTTCTGAATTATATGTAAAAATAATCTGTGCACCTTGCTCATAAGCAGATACTGCTGCTCCCCATGCTATACTCCATTTATTTCTTATTCCCATTATTAAGATTTTCTTTCCTTGTAATAACATTATCTAAATACCTCCAATTTTTCTATACTTTTCATATCTTTGTTCTACTAATTCTTCTTGTGATTTTTTTGATAATCCATTTATGTCTTTTAATATCATATTTTTTAAATCATTGCAAACTTTTTTAAAATCTTCTTGTGCTCCACCTTCTGGCTCTTTTACTATACTATCAATAACACCTAATCTTTTTAATTCTGTTGATGTAATCTTCATTTTTTCTGCCGCTTCTTGTGATTTACTTGCATCTTTATATAAAATACTTGCAAATCCCTCTGGCGATAAAATAGAATAAACTGCATTTTCTAACATTATTATAACATCTGTTACACCTAATGCCAATGCTCCACCACTAGAACCTTCACCTATTACAATTGATATTGTTGGAACTTTTAACTTTGACATTTCAAAAAGATTTTTAGCAATTGCTTCTCCTTGTCCTCTTTCTTCTGCTCCCATTCCTGGATATGCACCTGGTGTATCTATAAATGTTATTATAGGTCTATTAAATTTTTCTGCTTGTTTCATTAGTCTTAATGCTTTTCTGTATCCTTCCGGATTAGGCATACCAAAGTTCCTATCTATATTTTCTTTTGCATTTTTCCCTTTTTGCTCACCTATAACAGTTACTGGCATTTCATCTAATTCCGCAATTCCACCTATAATAGATTTATCATCTCCAAAGTTTCTATCTCCATGTAATTCTATAAAATTTGTAAATATGTTATTTATATAATCTAATGATTTTGGTCTTTCTGCTTTTCTTGCAAGTACTACTCGCTCCCATGCAGATATTGTTTTTTCTTTCATTTTTATTTTCCTTTCACTGGGATTAAAAGTCATGTCCCCAAATTTTATTTTATAAAATCTTTTAGCGAACATTGTTCGGTTTAATGTTTTTGATGCATTTTTACAATATTATATAATGTATTTTTCATATCTTTTCTTTCAACTATTTTATCAATAAAACCATGTTCTAATAAAAACTCTGCACTTTGAAATCCTTCTGGTAATTTTTGCTTTATTGTTTGTTCTATAACCCTTGGACCTGCAAAGCCTATTAAAGCGCCTGGTTCTGCTAAAATAATGTCACCTAAACTTGCAAAACTTGCAGTTACCCCTCCTGTAGTAGGGTCTGTTAATACAGATATATATAATAAACCCGCTTCATCTAGTTTGGCTATTGCAGATGATGTTTTGGCCATTTGCATTAATGATATAATTCCTTCTTGCATTCTCGCACCACCTGATACACAAAACAAAATAACTGGCAATTTTTCTTGTATTGCTTTTTCTACAAGTCGTGTTATCTTCTCACCAACAACACTTCCCATACTTCCCATCATAAAATTACTATCCATAACTCCTATTGCAACTTTTAAACCATTTATATTTCCTGTTCCAGTTTGTATTGCCTCTTGTATTTTTGTCTTTTCTTGTAGGGCTTGAATTTTTTCTTTGTATCCTTCAAATTTTAACAAATCACTTGTTCGCATATCTGCATCTATTTCTTCAAATGTTCCTTCATCAATTATTTGCTTTATTCTTCTTCTGGCAGATAGTCTAAAATATTTACCACAATTTGGGCATATGCTATAATTGCTTTTTAAATCTTCTTTGTATAGTATCTCTTTACAATTATTGCATTTTACCCATTTTCCAACTAACATGTCTGATGCTTTTTCGTTTTTCATATCTGGTTCTTTTGGATTTATTTTTTTGATTTTATCTATTACCATCGCTTTTCTCCTTGTATCTAGTTTTTATATTTTTTTGCTTATTTTTTCGGGATTGGGGGACGGGTCTTCAATCCCGAAAAATTATAAAAATCTTATAATTAACTTTGAAGCTTATTAGCAAATTTCTTAGCAATAAAAGATGTATCATAATTGTTATTAATAAAATCTTCGTCTTCTAATATCTTATATAGAAAATCTATATTTGTACTAATACCATCAATAACAAATTCACCTAATGCACTTTTCATTTTCGCAATTGATTCATTTCTATCTTTTCCATGTACAATAATCTTTGCTATCATAGAGTCATATGTAGGAGGTATCTTATAGCCTGGATAAATTGCAGTGTCTATTCTTACACCATTTCCACCGGGTATATGTAATTCTTTTATTTCCCCTGGACATGGCATAAAGTTTTTATATGGATTTTCTGCATTTATTCTGGCCTCTAAACTATGTCCTGTAAATTTGATATCATCTTGCTTATATTGCAACTTTTCTCCTGACGCAATTCTTAGTTGCTCTTTTATAATATCTACACCTGTAATTGTTTCTGTTATAGGGTGTTCAACTTGAACTCTTGTATTCATTTCCATAAAGTAAAAATCTTTGTTTTTATCTAGCAAATATTCAATTGTTCCAACATTGCTATATCCAATTTCTTTTAAGGCATTTACAGTAATTTTTCCCATTTTTTGTCTTAATTTGTCTGTTATTACTCCTGAAGGTGTTTCTTCTAACATTTTTTGATTATTTCTTTGCACAGTACAATCTCTTTCTCCTAAATGTATTACATTTCCATGTTCGTCTGCCATTACTTGAACTTCTATATGTCTTGGATTTTCTATGAATTTCTCAATATAAATAGAGTCATCATTAAAAGAAATTTTGGCCTCTTGCCTTACTAAATCATAAAATTTTACAAGTTCTTTTTCGTTGTAGGCAATTCGTATACCTTTGCCTCCACCACCACTTGATGCTTTTAAAATAACAGGATATCCAATCCTCAATGCTACTTTTATTGCTTCTAATACATTATCAACTAATCCATCTGAACCTGGAACAACTGGCACACCTGCATTTTTCATTGTTTCCTTTGCTTTTGACTTGTTGCCCATTAGTTCTATCATTTTATAAGTAGGCCCAATGAATTTTATTCCGATTTCATCACACATTTTAGCAAAACTACTATTTTCAGATAAAAAGCCATATCCTGGGTGTATTCCATCACATCCCGTTAAACATGCTGCTTCGATTATTGCTTTTACATTTAAATAACTTTTGTTAGATGGTGCAGGCCCTATGCATACCGCCTCATCTGCTAGTTCTTTGTGTAATGAGTTTTTGTCTATTTCTGAATATACTGCTACTGTTCTTATTCCTAATTCTCTACAGGCTCTTATTATTCTTACTGCAATTTCTCCTCGATTTGCTATTAATATTTTTTTTAGCATTTTCTTTTCCTTTCATATTCTTAAAAATTCGGGATTAGGGGCCACTACACAAAATCCCGTTTTTATTTAATTAATTATTTTTTATAGTTATATATATTAAAATAAAGTGACGCGCAGTTTGGGAGGAAACATATTCATACAGATTAGCCAGATTAACTTATATTACTTTGATATGTATCTGTCGTATCTTATATGATTATTCCGACCAGTAAGGAACGGCTTTTTAATATATATAACTATAAATTAAAAACTATATTATAAAATAGGGATTTTATGTAGTGGCCCCTAATCCCGAATTTTTATTTATTGTTTACAATTGCAAATGTTAATTCTCCTTTTACTGCAACTTTTCCATCTACTGTTGCAATTGCTTCTCCAATACCAACTGGACCTTTTTGTTTAATGATTTTTACCTCTAATTTTAATCTGTCTCCTGGCACTACTTGTTTTTTGAATTTTAAATTATTTATTCCTCCAAATAGTGCGTTTTTGTTTTTGTTTTCTTCTAGTGATAGTATTGCAACTGCACCTGTTTGTGCTAGTGCTTCTACCATTAATACTCCTGGCATAATTGGGTTGCCTGGAAAATGACCTTTGAAGTAATATTCTTCTTCTGATACATTTTTGTATGCTGTACAACTTTCTCCTGGTTTGTATTCTTCTACTTCGTCTATCATTAAAAATGGTTCTCTTTGTGGTATTATTTTTTTGATTTCTTCTTTATTTAACATTTTAATTTTCCGCCTTTCGTTCACTTCGTTCACTCATCGTCATCCAAATTTTTTCAAAATTTGTCTGCCAAATCTTGAGATGTTCACTCATCGTCATCCAATTTTTTTATTTATTTTATTTTAAATAATGGTGTTCCATATTCTACCACGTCTCCGTCTTTTACACATATTTCTGCTATTTCTCCGTCAAATTCTGATTCTATTTCATTCATTAGTTTCATTGCTTCTACTATGCATATAACTTGACCTTTTTTTACTGTATCACCTGTTTTTGCAAATGCCTCTTTATTTGGTGCAGGTCTTGAATAAAATGTTCCTACCATAGGTGATTTTATAATTTTGTAATTTTCTTCTTGTGCATTTTTATTACCTGTTGTTTCGTTTATTGGTACTTCTGCGTTATTTTGATTATTCAAAACAACATTTGTTGTAGGTGTTGTTGATATTGCATTTGCTTGCATTTGCGCACCATTTGTTACTACAATTTCTTTTTCCGTATTTTTCTTCATACTTATTTTCATGCCTTCAGGAAATTCTATTTCTAGTTCGTCTATTTTGGCATTTCCCATATCATCAATTAATTTTTTGATTTCTTCGTAATCCATATTTTCCTCCTAAATTTTTTTGAATATTATAGAACTATTATGTCCTCCAAATCCTAATGAATTTGACATTGCATATTTCACTTCTATATTTCTACCTTCATTTGGTACTATATCTAAATCACATTCTTCATCTGGTACTTTGTAATTTATTGTAGGTGGTACAAAGTTGTCTTCTATTGCTTTTATACAAACAACTGCTTCTACTCCACCTGCGGCACCTAATAAATGTCCTGTATTTCCTTTTGTTGAACTTACCATTACTTTTCTACTTGCTTCTCCAAATGCTAGTTTTATTGCAGATGTTTCTCCTGCATCATTTAGGTGTGTAGATGTTCCATGAGCATTTATATATGTAATATCTTCTGGTTTTGTATTATTCTCTTCTAGGGCTCTTTTCATGGCTCTGGCAGCACCTTCTCCGTCTGGTGCAGGTGATGTTATATGATATGCATCTGATGTTGCTCCATATCCTACTATTTCTGCATATATTTTTGCATTTCTTGCTTTAGCATGTTCTAATTCTTCTAGAACAATAACACCCGCTCCTTCTCCCATTACAAATCCGCTTCTTTCTTTGTCAAATGGAATACTTGCTCTATTTGCGTCTGTTGCTTGGGTTAAAGCTTTTATATTTGTGAACCCTGCTATACCTGTAGGTGTAATTGATGCTTCTGTTCCTCCTGCTAAAATTGCATCTTCATATCCGTTTTTTATCATTCTGTACGCTTCACCTATTGAATGAGTTCCACCTGCACATGCTGTTACAACAGATATAGATTCACCTTTTGTTCCTAATTCGATTGCTACATTTCCTGCAGCCATATTGCATATACTCATAGGTATGTACATTGGTGATACTCTGTCTGGACCTTTTTCTATATAATGTTCATTTTCTTTTTCTATTGTAGAAAGTCCACCTATACCTGAACTGATTACAACTCCAACTCTGTTCATGTCTGTATTTTCTGGTGTAATTCCACTGTCTTTCATTGCTTCTCTTGATGCTATGATTGCAAATTGTGAAAATTTGTCTAGTCTTTTGCAACTTCTTTTGTCAAAGTGTTCTTCAGGATTGTATCCTTTTACTTCTCCTGCTAATTTTACTTTGAATTTTTCTGTGTCAAATTCTGTTATTTGTGCTATACCACATTTGTTTTCTTTTATTCCTTTCCAGAATTCTTCTACATTGTTTCCTATAGGAGTTATGGCTCCTAATCCTGTTACTACAACTCTTCTTTCCATTTTTAATTTTCCTTTCTATCAAAATATAATCTTTTAAGTTTATGTAAAATTTGCTTTTTTTCAATTTTTATAGTATAATTAATTTTGTAAATATTTAACACCTAGGAGGTAATTTTAATGAGTGAAAAAGATCTTGAAAGACAACGGAAAATTGTAACTGATATTATAAAAAATCAGATTAAAATTTTCAAACTTAATGGTAAAAATGATCAGGATGTTACAATTTCTGTTTTAAAGGTACCATATGTTAATAAAACCGAGGTTTTGAAGATTTTAGAATTAACATTAGGGTATAGTCCTGAAATTCTTTTTTATCAAGAAGTAACAATTTTGAAACAATCAACAATGATGATTACATTTCATTTTTGTTTTTAAAGTTTCACTCACCGGGGAGAGGTATATCTCCCCTTTTTCTTTTATTTTTTTACATCAACATACCACCATCAACATTTAAAACTTGCCCTGTTATATATGTATTTTCTTCACCAGCCAAGAAATAAACTGAATTTGCAATTTCTTCACTACTTCCCATTCTTTTTAATGGTATTTGAGCATTTATATTTTCCTTAACACTATCACTTAAAACAGATGTCATATCTGTATCAATAAAACCAGGTGCTACACAATTTGCTAATATATTTCTACTTGCTAATTCTTTAGCAATACTTTTTGTAAATCCTATAATACCAGCTTTAGAAGCGGCATAATTGCATTGACCTGCATTTCCAGATACTCCAACTACTGAACTGATATTTACTATTTTACCTGTTCTTTTTTTCATCATATAAGGTACGATGCTTTTTGTAACATTAAATGTGCCTTTTAAATTGATATTTATTACTTTATCAAAATCCTCTGGAGTCATTCTAAGTAATAAACTATCTTTTGTAATTCCAGCATTATTTACCAAAACATCTATTTTTTCAAATCTTGCTATAGCCTGTTTAGCCATGTTTTCGCAATCCTCAAAATTTGATACATCTGTTTTTATGAATAAAACTTCAATATTATATTCTTTAAATTCATTTTCTAATTCTTCTAAATTTGTTCTATCTGATACATAATTTAAAACTAGATTATATCCGTTTTTGGCAAATTTAATTGCTATTGCTTTTCCTATTCCTCTTGTTCCGCCTGTTATTAAAGCCACTTTCTTATCTTCCATTTTTTCTTCCTCCTATGTTTGGACTTAATTCTTGTATTGCTTTTTCTAAAGTTTCTACATCATATATATTTATTGTATTTACATCACTTAGTTCTTTTCTAATAAAACCTGTTAATGCTTTTCCCGGTCCAATTTCTACAAATGTATCTACTTTTTCGTCATTCATTAATTTAATTGCTTTATCAAATCTAACTGGGCTAACAATATGCTTTGATAGTATCTCTACCATGTCATCTGTGTCTTTATAAAAAGTTCCATCAATATTTTTTATAACATTTGTTGTGCCTTTTTGAAAATGAACTTTTTCTAAATCTTGTATATATTCATTTTTTGCATCTTCTAATGCTTTTGTATGAAATGGACCACTTGTTTTTAATGTAACAACTTTTTTTGCTCCATTTTCTTTAAATAAATTACTTGCTAATTCAATTGCATCTTTACTCCCAGAAACTACAGTTTGATTTGAATAATTGTAATTTGCAGGTACTATAAACATTCCTTTATTTTGCAAGTCCTTGCATATTTCTTCTATTTTTTTTGAATCTAATCCAATTATTGCAAGCATTGAGTATTCGCCTTCTGGTAATTTATGTTGCATCAAATATCCTCTTTGTTTTAACAGTCTTATTCCATCTTCAAATTTTAGTTTTCCACTATATATTAATGCAGGATATTCTCCTAAACTTAATCCAACTGATATGCCTGCATGTATTCCATTTTTTTCTAGAATTGCTAATATTGCCAAACTTATTGTAGCAATTGCTATTTGAGTATTTTCTGTTTTATTTAAATCGTCTTGCACATTTTCTTTGTTAGTAGTGTTTTCTTCTTTACAATATTCTGTTCCATTATATTCTTTTCTTGTACCTTCAAAGCATAATTTTGCAACATCTATTTCTGTGATTTCAGACGCTTTTTTAAATACTTCTCTTACTTCTTCATATTTATCATATAAATCTTTTCCCATTCCTACCTTTTGACTTCCTTGGCCGGGAAATAAAAATGCTAATTTCATCCTAAACCTCCATTAAAATACTTCCTGTATTCAAGCCTCCACCATAGCCTAAAAGAATAACTTTATCTCCTTTTTTTAGCAAATGTTTTTCAAACATTTCGTCTAATGCTATTGGTATACTTGCACAAAATGTATTTCCTACATTTTCTATATTTGTATATACTTTTTTGCTGTCAATTTTCAATTTATTTGCAATTGATTTCATTATTTTTAAATTTGATTGATGCGGTATTATATATTTAATATCATCAATATTTATTTGGTTTTTTTTAAGCAATTCCTTTACGTTTTTTACTGTCTCTGTAACTGCATATTTATAAACTTCTTTACCATCCATTTGTAACTTTTCATTTGCGTTATATGTTAGTATTTTTCCATTTTGACCGTGACTTGTTATATTACTGCTATAAAGCCTGTTTTCTTCTGTTTTTTGCAATATAACTGCTCCTGCACCATCTGATAATAAAATTGATGTTGATACATCCTTTTGGTCTATACATTTTGATAATAAATCGACTCCAACTACTAATGGCATTTTTGCTTTGTCTGTTTCAAGATAACATTGCGCTATATCCAATGCATTTACAAATCCTGCACATCCTGCTAAGACATCTATACACATACAATTTTCAATATTAAAATGTTCTTGTATTTTATATGATATACCTGGCATTAGCATATTTGTTGATGTTGTTGCCACTATAATCATATCAATATTTTGCGGATTTATTTGTGAGTTTTTTTCTATTAAATTTTCTATACATTTTATTGCTAATTGTTCTATGTTTTCGTCTTTTGAATAGTGTCTTGTTTGTATTCCTGTTCTTTTGTATATAAAATCTTCTGTTATATTTAATTGTTTTGCTAAATATGTGTTATCTATCTTAGTTGTTGGTAAATACTTTCCTGTTGCTATAATTTCTATATTTTTCATTTTCACCTCTAATTATATTTTTTAATTTTTAGACTCTAATTTTTTTCTAAATTATATCCTCCAATGTTTTTATAAAATCTTCTATAATTTTTTGTTTATTGAATTCTTTTCCAGTTTCTTTATACAATGATGTTGCTATGTTTTCTAGTTCATTTGGAAATTTGTCTTCATTTACATTAAAGCCTATACTTATTATTACATAGTTGATTTTATTTCCTATTGTGTTGCTTTCTGTTAATATTCCACATATTTTCTTTCCATTTAGCATTAGGTCATTTGGCTCTTTTATTGTTAATTTTATATTGTATTTTTGTTCCATTATTTTCTGGATTCTTTTTGCTATTTCTATTGTTAGTCCTTCTAAGTTTTTTACATTTTTTTGTGGTCTAAATAGCATACTCATTGCTATGTTTTTGTTTGAGCCAGTGTGCCAATTTCTTCCTTTTGTTCCTATTCCTCCTGTTTGTTCTTCTGCTAAAATTACTGTGTTTTCTGTGTATTTGCTATTGTTTTCTTTTAAATATGTGTGTGTTGAACTTATTGTTTTAAATTTTTTTATTTTCATTTTTCTGTTCCTTTTGATTTTTCTTATGTGATTTTATATCAATTTTTTTATTTTTTCATTAGTCCGAACGGTCAGTTTGAGATTCTATGATTTATAGATTTTTGAAATAATTGGTGTGTGAATTGTAATTTTTAGATTGAATCTTTTGTGAATTTTTTGAAAAAATCTGGACTGTTTTTATATTTTGTGCTATTATTATGTAGGTGAACAAATGAAAATTTTTAGGAGGTAAAGTTATGACAAAAATGGAAAAAATTTTGGCAATGGTTTTAATGTTTGTTACTATATTATTAGTTAGTTTTAATTTTTTATATGTTAAGGCGGTTGATTTAAATTTGACTGAAAATACTTCTAGTAGCACAAATTCTTCTGATGATGAAGATGATGATAATTCAACTTCTTCTGCGTCAAATTCTTCTAGAAGTTCTTCTAGTACGAATTCTTCTAGTCTAAGTTCTTCTGCTACAGTTAAAACTACTAATTCTACTGAGTCAGGTTTGGGAATTACTAATATTTTGAATATTATTTTGATTAGTGTTGGTATTCTTTTGATTCTTTTGGCTATTGCTATTTTGATTAGATTAAAGGGTTAATTTTTTGAATAGAAAATAATAAAAAGAAGCGGCTTTAAAATAAGTGCTTCTTTTTTGTTTTTATATTGATTCTTTTATCTTTTCGACTTCTTCTTTTGATAGTTTTGTAATTTCACATATTAAATCAATTGATAATTTTTTCTTCAACATTTCTTTTGCGGTTTCTATTACTCCGTTCCTTTTTCCGTTCTTCTTTTCCAGCTTCAAAAAAGTTTTGTTCACTTGTAAGTCTATTATATTCATCCATTATTACTGAATTATGTCTTTCTCTTTCTTTTGGATCAGAACTTATATAATCTAATGTATTCATTGCTTTTTTTATTTCTTTATTCTCTTTTTCAGCCAACATCATCTCCCCCTTTCGATTTGTGAATACACACATCCACTGGTCTAGTTTTGTAAATTCTGATTGAGTTTTCTTTTTATATTTTGGTAGTTCTATGTAGTGGAATTCTATATATTTTGATGCTTCTTCATCTTCTGTTTTATACCCCATATCTACATATTCTTCTTTTAATGTTTTGTCAAATTTTATTTTTCCAATACTATGATAACTGTTTCGTTTTAAAAAATTATAATTTGTTATGAATATTACAATACTCTTTTTTAAAGTTGTATAATCATCTCCTACTTGTAATTGACTTGTTATCATATTTGCTAAATATAGTGTTCCTCTTTCTTCTATATTTTTCTTGTCTTCCATTTGCATCTCAATATCTAAAACAGTTCCATCATCTGTTTCTGCTTTGATATCTAAAAGGCCTCTTTTATCTTCTCTTTCGTATGGAATTATTTCTGGATTTTTTATTGTTACGTTTTTAATATTTTTTCTTAAAATTGCCTCCAATAAATCCTTTAAAACACTTTCATTACCTTCAAATGCAAATACTCTTTTAAATATATAGTCATCTGTTAGTGGTAATCTTGGTATTTTTGTTGTTTTTTGTGCCATTTATTTCTTCCTTTCTTAATTATACTAAATTATTTTTACTTTGGCAATACTTTTTAGTATAATTTAACATATTATTTACAATTAAAAGAGACAATTTTAGACTATTAATATATTAAATTTGTACGCAAATATAAGTGTATTAGGGTTATCAACACTTCTTGTTTTATTTAATGATATTGGAATATTTTTAGATTTATTTTTGAATTTTAATCTTTACTATTTTTTATTACTTTTTTTGATTTTTTATGGAATCCTTTGATTTTAGTATTTTGATTAAACTGTTTCTATGTCTACCCTAAGTTGCTTGAATTAAATCTTTTTTTTAAAATTAGTCATGCAATTGTCTAATTAATTGCATGACCATATATTACCATAATTTTATGTTAATTGTCAAGAAAAAAATTTCGACAAAAGTCGACATTCCTACTAATTTAGAAATAGAGTAACACGAAATCCAACATAGTCATAAGCAATTGAAGTGCTATAATCAAGGCGTCGGCCTGCTAAGCCATTAGTATTATAATGGCCGCCACGAACTACCACAGGTTCACTAGTATTTGGCATTACTTCTGTTGTGAATTCTGCAACATTTCCACCCATATCATAAATATTGCATTTTGAAGTTGTTTCTCCTGTTGAAAGTCTAGTAGCATTATTTGCTACTTTAATTATATTACCTAGCAAATCTTTTACACTTTTATCATACCAGTTTTCATTGTAACTATCTTCTTTTACTTTTGCATAATTTGGAAATCCATTATTTTGTATAAAATTAATTGCTGTATCCCAAGCGTAACTAGAACAAAGGTGCGTTGTTGCTCCAACTCCATCGCCAATCCCTGTTGCTATTCCATAAGCAGTGCTCCAGTTAATGTCTGTTAGTGGCGTTTGATTTGCTTGTATAACTTCGGCTCCAACAGCTCCACCAACTTCATATCTTCCTATATAATATCCTCCATTTTTGCGTACACTTTCTTTTTCTGCTTTTACTTGTGCAACTATCTCATTGACGACTGCATAAGTTAATCCATTTTCGCTATAATTTTCTTCACATGTTAATGTCAATTCATCTTTTGACGCTCTACTATTATCAGTACCATCTACTTCAACATCCCATTCTTTTCTTTTAAATTGCAATTGTGATTTAGAATCCTCTGTAGTACATGGTATCCAAACATATTGGTTACCTTTTTTATCTTCTACAACTATTCCTTTTTCAACTGTTAAATTATCTGTTTTAACCACTTTAAATCCAGCTGGTACCACTACTTTGTTTCCATTTTTATCATGTAATTCAATGTTGTTGTTTTTACTTAATACTGCTCCTGTATTGTCTATTGTTAATTCGTCAGATGTATATTTATTTAATTCTTTTTCATAACTATCTAATGTTTCTTCTTGTTTTTTTCTGCATTTTCGCTTGCTTGTTTTGCATCTTTTGCTTTTTGAAATATTCCAGTATTTGTTAATGCGGAAATTGAAATTCCTGAAAGAATTAAAAGCAAAATTATTGTAATTACCAGTGCTACAAGTGTTATACCCTTACTTTTCTTTTTCATTATTATATACAATCTTCCTATATACTTTTATTCTAATTAGTTATATTTTTAACACTCTATTTAAATACTCGAAGTATTTGTAGAGTATAAAAAATATTACTGAGCGACCAGCACTGAGCGGAACCCATAATAGTAACTGCTATCACCAACATAACGATCGAAACAGAACAAACCGACACCGCTGGTATACCAACAAAAGCCACTGCGTACGAAAAACGGACCGTGAGCTCCAACGAAGGAAGAGTAGTCATCATGCCATGATGTTTGACCCAAGCCAGCTGTTGAAGTTTCGCGTATTGCATCTCCATATATTTTTGTATTTGCTGCATAATTAGATTTACTTGCATCATCTAAAGATTGTCCTTTGGATTCACCAGTTGGATATACGGTTACATATTCAGAGCTTTTTCCATTATTTAAGGCATTCATTATTGCTTTTCCATAAGTATTAAGATTTCCACTATCATTACCATTATTAACAATTGCCGCTGATCTTTCCCATGTTCCTCCTGACATGTCATAAATGCCATATATTGTTCCTGTGCAACTTGCCGCCGTTCCACCTTTTTCATTCCATTTCCATACACCATTGGTTGAATTCGTCGCTTCAGAATCATTACCATTTTTTGACGCATATCCTGTTTTTGCATATACGTACTCTTCACTATTATTTGTATTTAAATTATTTATACATATATTTGTTCCATTTAATCCATATTGACTTTGTCCTAAATATACTACTGCCCCCCATTCACTGTTTTTTATTAAATGGCTATCTGTTTCTTTATTACTTAATTTATATATATTATTACTATCTGTTAATGCTCTTGATATACTGAATGCGTCACTATGATTTATATAATTCATTGAATATTTTCCACCTTGAAATGTTGGATATGTTATTTTTGTTGCATTAGAACCATATATTCCATTTAAATAATTTCTTGCATCTTCATCTTTATTTGCCGGTGTATATCCGGTAACTTGTGTATAATTTACTGAACTATTATATATATCTTTATTTGCATTAAATGTATCTTTATCAACAAATCCTGCTTCAAATTTTGAAACCCAAATACCTGTTAATTCTTTTTTCCATCCTCCATTGACATAGCCAATGTTACTTTCATTTGTAAAAGCTGGATGTACTACATATTCTTTTGTTGCATCTGGGATATCTGTTTCTGATGTTTGTCTTTTTGCTGTTTGCAATTTTCCATCTTTATCATAGTAACTATCTGTTGTTCCTACTAAAAATACCACATCAAAAGTTTGATTACTTTTATTTATTTTGTATGCATATCTTGGTATCCATACCCACATACTTCCATCATTTGTTTTTGCATTTGCCCATTTCTTTTCACTATAATTATACCAATCATTTTTACTGCTATCACTTACTTTTTCTTCTTTTCCTTTTGTGTCTTCTGTATTTCCTGTTGGTTCTGTAAATTTTATTGCCATCATCCCTGTCATTAATTCCGGTTTATTTACTTTTCCGTCCCATCTATCATTAGATGTATATTTATCAATTTCTACCTCATATTCGGCCAAAAGACTTTCTTCATTTTGAGTTGCTTCTTCACTTTTTTGTTTCGCATCTTTTGCTTTTTGAAATATTCCAGTATTTGTTAATGCGGCAATTGAAATCCCTGCCAAAATAAGCAAAACTACTATAGTCACTACTAATGCAACAAGTGTTATTCCTTTATTCTTTTTCCTTAACATTATTATACAATCCTCCTACTTTTAATTTTTCTAATTGTTTCTATTTAAAAATTTTTTAATCCTTATAATTTCCTCCTCTCTAATATTTTAAATTAAAACACTGTTATTTAAAATATTTTTTCATTTGTATTTTTTCTAAATATGCATTTAGTCTATACAACATTAAATGCGAATTTTGTCGTATTATATTTTCATTTTACCATAACCAAAACTGTAGTTCAACACTTTTAGATATGATATCAATTTTTTAACAAAAATGTCATATTACTGTAATATTTTTGTAATATTTAAGATTTTAATTAAAATTTTGCTATTTTTTGTAAGTATATTTTGTCTAATTTTTAAAATAATATTAATAGATTTTTAAAATCAATTTTACATTAAAAAATAAAAGGAGGAACTACAATGAACAAAAGAATTTTAGTATCTTTATCAATTATATTATTCACCATATTTTCATTCACAATCTGTCAAGCAACAGATGATGTAATGAAAAGTGCCACAAATAATATACGTAATTTTGTTGGTGGTGTTGAAAATACTGTAGAAAATGCTGCACTTGGTGCTTCAAATGTATCAAAAAATATTACAAGTGGAGCAGAAAATAAAATGGATGCTGTCCGTACTGATTCTACTATGGGTACTGGATATAATGCTGCACGAACAAGTACAGATACTACCACTGTTGCAGGAATGTCTCAAACTGCTTGGACTTGGCTTATATTAGGTGTTGCTGCTATTGCTATTATTGCAGTTGTTTGGTATTATTCTATGCAGTTTACTAATACTGGACGTAAAGGTAATAACAATAATGATGATGATGAATAATATTTAGTAGGATTTATTTGCAGTTTTTATTTATTCGTGTTATACTCTTATTATATAAATCAAGCACACCTTTGTGTTGCTGGATTTGATTTTAAATTATTATATAGAATTGAGGTATACATGATGTCTAATGATAAATTAATTGCAAAGAATCCTACTGCATTTCATAATTACAATATAGAAAACAAATTGGAAACAGGTATTGTGCTTTCTGGTACAGAAATTAAATCAATAAGAAATGGAAAAGCAAATCTAAAAGATAGTTATGCTATTATAAAAAATAATGAAGTTTATATTGTTGGGTTACATATTAGTCCTTATGAACATGGAAATATCTTTAATAAAGATCCTTTACGTGATAGAAAGTTGTTGTTGAATAGACGTGAAATTAATAAATTAATTGTTATGACTAAACAAAAAGGGTACAGTCTTGTTCCTTTAAATATGTATTTTAAAGGTAGTTTAGTTAAGGTTGAACTTGGTATTGGTAAAGGTAAAAAGCTTTATGATAAACGTGAAGATATCGCTAAAAAGGATGCTGAAAGAAGAATGTTACAACATATGAAAAATCAATAAATTTAATATTTAAAAGAGCCTATAAGCAAATAATAAATTTATTTACTGGCTCTTTTATTTTTGTATTAGAATTTTATTTTTGTATTTCTCCAATTAAATCATAATTGCTTACTTCTATTATTTTGCAGTTCACAAAATTGTTTAATATTGTATTTTCATCTAAATCCTTATTATTTTTGATATAAACAAGCCCATCTTCTTCAGGTACATCTTGCATAGTTCTGCCTATAAAATATTTTCCATCAAAAGACATATCTTCTACTAAAACTTTATAATTTTTTCCAATTTTATTTGTTAATATTTCTTTTGATATCTCTTGTTGTGCTTCCATAATTTTGTTGTATCTTGCTTTTTTTGTATTGCCATGTATTTGGTCAGGAAGTTTTGCAGCAGGTGTTCCCTCTTCTTTTGAATACATAAAGGTTCCTAACTTATCGAATTTTGTGTTTTTTACAAATTCTAAAAGTTCTTCAAAATTCTCTTTTGTTTCACCTGGGAAACCAACAATTAAACTTGTTCTTAATGTTACGTCTGGTACTTCTTTTCTTATTTTTTCTATTATTTTTGTGACGTCTTCTTTGCTTGTTCTTCTATTCATTTTTTTCAATATTGGATTTGATATATGTTGAATTGGAATATCAAAATATTTTGCAATTTTGCCATTAGTTGCTACAACATTTATTAATTTGTCTGTAATTCCTTCTGGATATGAATATAAGAATCTAATCCATTCTATTCCTTTGACCTTACTTATTTTTTCTAATAATTCTGCAAGTTTGCTTTCTCCATATATGTCAACACCATATTTTGTTGTGTCTTGTGCAATTACAATTAATTCTTTTATTCCTTTTTTTGCAAGCATTTCCGCTTCGTCTAAAATGTCTTCCATTTTTCTACTAACAAATGGTCCTCTTATGTATGGAATTGCACAATATGTGCATTTGTTGCTACATCCTTCTCCTATTTTTAAATATGCATAGTTTTTTCCTGTTGTAACAACTCTTTCCATAAATTCATTATATGTTGGCATTGGAAGTGGTTTAATTTCTGATATTTTCTTACTAGTTTTTGTTGTTGATTTTTCAACTATGTCTCTTTTTATTAAGTCTTCTATTTTGTCCCATAGTTTGTTATATTCATCTATTTTTATAAACAAATCTACTTCTGGTAATAGTTTTACTAAGTCATCATAATATCTTTGTACCAAGCATCCCATTGCTATTAGATACTTACACTTTTTCTTTTTATATTCTGCCATTTCTAAAATTGTGTTTATTGCTTCTTCTTTTGCAGATTCTATAAATCCACATGTGTTTACTACTAATATTTCTGCATCATTTGGATTGTTTACTATTTCATAATGGTTGTCTTTAAATAGTCCAATTGCTACTTCTGTATCTATTAAATTTTTGCTACATCCTAGTGATATAAATCCTACCTTCATTTTTTCCTCCCGGAAGGGATTTAGGGACGTTCCTTAAAATCCCTTTATAACGGGATTAAGGGACACTCCTTAAAGTCCCTAATATTACTATTTTCATATTCTTAATATTTGTCAATCTTTATATTATTCTTTATGACTACATATATGTTTTCTTGTTAATTCCATTAAATCTAGTTTTGTAAAACCTTCTACTTGCGTTTTTGTTCTGTCTTTTTTTAGGCATTCTTTTAATAAATTTTCTATTTTTTCTTTATTATTTTCACTTTTCATGTCAATGTAATCTATTATTATAATACCACCAATGTCATGAAGTCGTAGTTGCCTTGCTATTTCTATTGTTGCTTCTTCATTAACTTTGTAAATTGTTTGTTCTACATTTTTTGTTCCTGTATATTTTCCTGTGTTTATGTCAATTGCTGTTAGTGCTTCTGTTTTATCTATAGTGATAAATCCTCCGCATTTTAGCCAAATTTTTCTATTTTCTAGTTTTGCTATTTCTTTTTTTAAGTCGTATTTATCTAAAACATCCTCATTTTCTTTTAGTTCTACAACCATATTTTTTAAATAGTTATTGTCGTTTTTTATTTCTACTATTTTTTCATATTCTTTTTTGTCATTTACTGTTATTTTTTTTATTGAATCCTCTGGTAAATCTATTATCATTTTTTGTACTATATTATTTGCTTTTAATAATATGCATGGTTTATTTGATTTGTAATTGTCAAATTTGTTTTTTATATCATTCCATTTTTTTTCAATACTTTTTATTTCTTCTATTATTTCGCTTTCTTTTCCTGCTGCGGATGTTCTTATTACTGCTCCATTGCCTGTACTTAAATTTTCTTTAACTAATTTTTTTAGTCTTTGTTGCTCTTTTTTATCTTCTATTTTTTGTGATACTGTTATTATATCTGTATTTGGCATTATAGCAATGTATTTACCTGGTAAATTAATATGTGTGGAAATTCTTGCTCCTTTTAATTGATTACTATCTTTTTTTACCTGTACAAGGATTTTTTGTCCTTTTTTTATAACTGTGCTTATGTCTGTTTTTATTTCTTTATGTTCTTTGCTTTCGTCAACTTTGTCTAATATGTCTTTTAGATGTATAAAACTGTTTTTTTCTGTTCCAATGTTTACAAATGCTGATTGCATTCCTTTAACAATGTCTTTTACAATCCCTATATATATATTTCCTTCTTTTCTAATACTTTCTTCATCTAAGTAGTATTCTACTAATTTTCCATTTTCAACTAGGGCTATTTCTTTTTGTTCTTTACTTTTGTTAATAATTATTTCTAGCATATTTTTTCCCTTCTAATTAAACTTGTTCATTGCAATATCTATTCCATTTTTCAGAATTTCTTCTACTGCTTCTGCTGCTTTGTGTGTTCCTTCTTTTAAAATTTTTTGTTCATCTTCTGGAATTTTCCCTATAACGTAATTAATCATGTCAC
The DNA here is from genome assembly GCA_001916065.1 of Clostridium sp. 28_17. GTDB lineage: Bacteria > Bacillota > Clostridia > TANB77 > CAG-508 > CAG-269. The sequence goes on along the minus strand of MNRS01000019.1, from coordinate 60,286 downwards.
TTTTGAATTCTGGTTGTCCTATCCCTACTCTTATTCGTGCGAAGTCTGTTGTATTTAGTTCTTCTACAACCGACTTCATTCCATTGTGTGAACCGGCTCCACCTTTTTTTCTTAATTTTATTTTTCCTTTTTCTATGTCAATGTCATCATATATAACAATAATTTCTTTTGGTTCAATATTATAGAAATTTACCACTTCTTTTATTGATTCTCCACTTAAGTTCATATATGTTTGTGGTTTTAATAATATTACTTTTTTTCCTTGTATTATTCCTGTTTCATATAATCCCTTGAATTTTGATTTTGTTATATTTATGTTGTTTTTTTCTGCTACTTCATTTATTGTATCAAATCCCATGTTGTGCCTTGTGTGTGCATATTCGTTTTCTGGGTTTCCTAATCCAACTATTAAATACATTTTTCTTGTATAATCAATTGTCTATTTTTTAATTGATTAACCCCTTTCTTTTATATTAACTTCTTTTGTCTTTAAAGAATTTGTTAAATATTCCTTTCTTGCTATTTGATTTTGTATTTTCTTTTTTGTTTGAATCTGTTTTTTCTATTTTTTCATCATCTTCGTCATTTTCGTCTTCGTCATCATACTCGTCTTCATACTCATCATCATAGTCGTCTTCATCATCTTCATATTCGTCCTCGTACTCGTCATCAAATTCTTCTCCGTCATCTTCATATTGATCATCATCTTCAAAATTGTCGTCATATTCGTCTTCATATTCTTCGTCTTCTTCATAGTCAGCTTCGTATTCTTCGTCATCTTCATATTCTTCTTCATCTTCGTAGTATTCTTTTTCATTGTCTGCTTCGTTATATTCATCGTCGTCATCAAATTCAAATTCTTCTACATATTCTGTGTCTTCGTCTGAAATTTTTGTTTTAAAGATGTCATCTTCTATTTCTGCTTTTTCCTCTATTTCTTCTTCGTTTTCTTCTTGAGGTTGGAATTCTGATAAGTCTTTTCCAAATTTTTGTGTTACTTCATTTTGAAATACATCATAAATGTTTTTTATTTCTTCGATTCTCCAATAGTTTGAGTTTATTATTGCTCCGGCATTTACTCTTATATTGTTTACTTCTTCTTCAAAGTTTTTTTCTTTGTCTTCTATATTTTTTAGATATTCTTTGTTATACAATTCTTTGTATGCTTTTTTGCTTGATTTATTAGTAATTTCACGTATGATTAATTCGTATAATTTTCTAACTTGTTCCATATCTGCAGTGAAATTTTCGCAAGCCTCTTCCATTAATTTATTGTGAATCTTGATTCCATTTATTGTTGACATTCTTTCATTGTCTAAGAAACTTACTATATATAATTTCATGGCTTTTAAAAATGCTAGTTTTGCACTGACATCACGTAATGTTTTATTGTATTTGTCCATTTTTATGTCGTCATTATTTAGTTCTGTTAATAACCTTCTTGTTTTTTCAAATATAGCCATATAGCATTCTGCTTCTCTTCTGGCTATTGTGATTCTTGTGTTTACGGCATTTTCTATTATTGCTTTATTGAATGGTATTCTTTCGTCTTTACCATTTTCTATCATTATTTCTATTATATTTGTTTTTACTGCTTCTTCGTCTGTGCTTATAAATGTTTTGATATTTTTAACCATTTCTTTATCTATTTCTTTAAAATCATTTGTTATTTTTTCAATTAATTGTAGATGTTTCTTTTCTTCTGCTCTTTTGTCTTTTGAGCATGCATTTCTGTCTTGTTGTTTTTGTTCAAATTCTGTTATTGTTTTTATATATTTTTCTCTTATTTCTTCTAGTTTTTGATTGTTTTCTGAAACAGTGGTTTCTATTTTTAGTAATTTTTTTTCTATAACTTCTGGTTCATCTTCTAGGTTGTCAAATAGTTGGTTTCTGTCTTCTTCTAATTTTATGTTAGATTTATATAATTTTTTTTGTTCTTGCTGAATTTTTCTTATTTCGTTTGCTATTTCATCAAATTCATTTATTACTTTATCTTCTTCTTCAAGTATAGATTGGTACTTTTGTATTTCTTCTGTTATTTCTTTGTAATCTTTATATATTGTTTTTAAATTAGGTTTTTTGTCAAATCCTAATATTGTGTTAAAATTTTTTTCTAATACTATTGCACTTCTTTCATACATTTGTGGTACCTCCGGCTAATCTCAATTTTTTTACATTTTATCACCTTTATAATAAAAAAACAAGTGTATTTATGCTTTTTTTGTTGTGGTTATATTTCCGTGGTACTCCGTACAACTGTTTCATTATCTGGTATGTTTTTTAATACTACGCTATTTGCTCCTATTTTAACATTGTTTCCTATTTTTATTGGGCCCAAAACTTTTGCTCCAGAACCTACCATTACATTATTTCCTATATCTGGATGTCTTTTGTATTTGTCTTTTCCGGTTCCTCCGAGTGTACTATTGTGGTATATTGTACAATCATTTCCTATTGTTGCAGTTTCTCCGATTACTACCCCCATTCCATGGTCAATTAATAGTCTTCTTCCTATTTTTGCACCAGGATGTATTTCTATTCCTGTTATATGCCTTGCAATTTGTGATATTAATCTTGCTAAAAAATATAGGTTCTTATTGTATAAAAAATGTGCTATTCTATGGAAAACTATTGCGTGAAAACCTGGATACAGAATTATTGCTTCTAACACGTTTCTACATGCTGGATCTTTTTCTTTTATATTTTTTGCATCTTCATATAAACTTTTTATGATATTTTTCATTTACATCACCTATTATATTGTATGATGTTCGTTTTTGGACTGTTCTTTTGCGTACATCATTGAAAAATGCCTCTTTTAAGAGGACATTTTCTATTTTCCTATAAATATTTGAACATACACTTTTCCATATTTATTGCTTTTTATAACACCTATTCCTGTATAGTTAAAAGAAGAATTTAAAATATTTGCCTTATGTCCAGATGAATTCATCCAGGCTGTAACGGCTGCACTATTACTTGAATTTCCTGCAATATTTTCTCCGGCAGTTTTATATGATACTTTAAAACTATTCAACATATCAAATGGAGAACCGTAAGTTGGTGAATTATGTGAGAAGTAATTATTGTCTACCATATCTTTTGCTTTTATTCTTGCAACATTTAAAACTTCAGAATCCATTTTTAATGCAGTTAATCCATTATTAGTTCTTTGCTTGTTTATTAAATCAAAAACTTCCTTTTCATCACTACTCATTGTACTTGTGTTTGTTGTGTTTCCAGAACTTGAACTACCTGAACTTGTGCTTCCTGATGTCGTTCCACCACTTGAGTTTGGATAAATTGCTTTTACATATTTTTTGCTTACTGCTCCTACATAATCACCTTCAACCTGAACGATATACCAATCTCCAACTCCTGCAAATACTCTTATGTATTCATTTTTCTTGACTGTTGCTACTATATTGTAATTAACACCTGGGCCACTTCTAACATTTAAAATTGTTGCTGTTACTAATCCCGTTGAAAAATCAACTTTGTAGTAATGCTGCATTCCAAATGATTGCGTAAATATACATATTACCATAACAAACAATATTGCACTGCTTATTTTGAATATTGTTTTCTTTCTTATACTAATAATTTTCATACAACATCCCCTTTCTATATAATGTCTATACGTATTGTTTGTCTTTTATGTCATTTTATGTCCTTTGGGTGACTGTTCTTAAAAGGTCTTCTTAATTTTTTCTTACTCCTTCTATGTGTATGAATCTTATTTTTTCATAATTATATTCTAATATTCTTTTATTAAATGAATCAAATGTATGTGAACTAATAAATACTTGATTTAAATCTGTGTTATCTTCTATTTTTACTATGACTAAACTATGTGAGAATTTATCTCCATCAAATGAAAGTTGTGCTATATCTCCTAATGCAATTTTATCCTGTCCTACTTCATTTCCATATGGACCTACTGATTTATTTTTAGTCAAAAAATTGTGTAAGAATTCTACACCACTCCATGATGGTGATTTGTTGTTTCCGTTAATATAATACCATCCATTTTGTTTTGAATAGTTCATTACTTTTGAGCCTGCATATATGCATTGTGACACAAAACTTGTGCAGTCTCCTCCTACATTATCAAAATTATAATATTGTGGGTTTCTTCCATATGCCCATTTTCTGGCATATTCGATGACATTATTTCTATTGTAAGGTATTTCTTTCATATTGCATCCTTCTTATTTGAAAATGTCCTTTTTGATGGCAAATGTCTCTCTAAAAAGCCAAAAGAATACTAATAGTATTTTAGTATTCTTCTATTTTTACATAAACTTTATCTTCTATGGCATATTTCTTTTCTACTTCTAATTTTGTAATTTGATTATCATCCTTAAAGGCAAATTTGTTCATACTGTCTAAAATTGCTTTTACAATGTTGTCTATATCTGGTTTTTTGGTTGGACTTATATTGTTTTCTAACATTTCGTTTATGTCTGATTTTTTGGTTGTTTTTGGTATTGAAAAATATGCTATTATATTTACTTTTATTCTTCCTTCTAAGGCTTTAAATCGTGGATATTTTAGTAAAAAATATTGTTCTACTAATGCTTCGTAGTCTTTTGTTCTTGTTGGCGTGTAGACTACTCCTGTGTATGAGTTTAGTCTCGGTCTTCCTTTTCCTATTACTTTTCCTGGTACTTCAAATTCGTATATCATTTGTTTTCTCCTTGTATTATATTAAATTTTCTGGGTTTAGTGCTTGTAATTCTGGTAATACAAATATTCCATCTTTTCTGATTAGGGCATCATCAAAATATATTTCTCCTCCGCCATATTCTTTTCTTTGAATATTTACTATATCCCAATGAATACTTGATCTATTTCCATTGTCACTTTCTTCTAGTGCATCTCCTGGTGTAAAGTGAAAACTTCCTTTTATTTTTTCGTCAAATAGTGTGTCTCCAATTGGTCTTTCTACATATGGATTTAGTCCAAATGCAAATTCGCCAATATAACGTGCACCATCATCAGTGTCTAATATTTTATTTATCATTTCCGTATTATTTGCTGTTGCTTTTACTATTTTTCCATTTTCAAATTCAAATCTTATATTATTGAATGTATATCCATTATATGTTGTTTCAGTATTGTATGTGATAAATCCATTTACACTTTCTTTTACAGGAGCGGATGCTACTTCTCCGTCTGGAATATTGAATGTTCCCATGTATTTTTCTGCTGATATTCCTTTTATGCTAAATGTTAAATCTGTACCAGGTCCTACAATATGTACTTTATCTGTTTTATTCATTAAATCTTTTAAATTATCCATTGCTTTTGACATTTTTGAATAGTCTAAATTACATACATTGAAATAAAAATCTTCAAATTCTTCTAATGTCATTTTGCTCATTTGTGCCATCGAATTATTTGGATATCTTAATATACACCACTTTGTTCTTTTTACTCTTTCTTCAAAGTGTACGGGTACTGTGTAATATTTGTTGTACATATTCATTATTTTGCTATCTATTTTTGATAATTCTGATGTGTTTGATGTTGCTCTTATTCCTATATATGCGTCCATATCTTTCATTCTTGTTTCATCGTGTTTTCCATATAGTTTGATTTGTTCTTCTGTTGCGTTTTCTAACATTATCCTTAATAGTTCGTAATTTACTATGTTGAAATATGGTTTTGCTTTCATTTGTTCTGCTTGTCTCATAAGTTCTTTTGCTAATGGTATCCCGTCTTCTCCTAATACCTCTATTAGTATGTTGTCGTTTCCTTTTAAGTCTATTGAGTATGTTAATAAATTGTGTGCTAATTTTTCTATTCTTATATCTTTCATTTTTATTTTCCCTTCCGTTTTTTTGATATTCTATCACATAAATTTAGAAATTAAAAGTACTTTTTATTCAAAAGGTCGTTAGGAAAATGTGTGAATTATACCAAAAAGCCCTTAGGCAAACGTGATAGCCCAATAAAGAGTAGATTTTAAAGAATTAATTTCAAAGTCTACTCTTTTCATTCTATATATTAAGCAAATTATAATACATACCTTTTTCATTTATCAAATCATTATGACTCCCCTCTTCAACAATAACACCATTTTTCAAACAAACAATATTATCAAAATTATCAATACTATCTAAAGTATGGGCTATTACAACAACAGTTTTAACCTTTGCAATTTCATTTATAGTTTCTTCAATATTTTTCTTACTCTCCTTATCTAATGCACTTGTAACCTCATCAAATAAAATAATAGGAGTATCTTTTAATATTGACCTAGCAATTGCAATTCTTTGTTTTTGTCCTACAGATATGTTATTATTATTTTCTAATAAAATTTCGTCATATTTATGTGGTAGAGTTTCAATAAACTCATGAATACTTGCAAGTTTACAAGCCTGTTGTATTTGTTCATCTGTCGCATCTGGTTTTACCATTAATAAATTCTCTTTTATACTCATATTAAATAGCATTGGCTCTTGGTTAACAACAGAAATTGCATTTCGTAAACTTTTCTCTGAAAAATCTCTAATATCATATCCATCAATTAATATTTGCCCATCATAATTGTCGTATTGTTTTAATAATAATTTGAATATTGTAGATTTTCCACTTCCACTCAGTCCAACTAAAGCATTTTTCTTTTTAGCCTTTATTTCAAATGAAATATCATTTAATATTTTGTCCTTAGAATATGCAAATGTAACATTTTTCAATTCAATGTTTCCTTTTATATTCTTATACTCTTTTGTACCGAATTTTTCTTTTTCTAGCTCTTCATCTTCTAATAAAGATTTTACTCTTCTCATATTTGCTGTAAATTCTGAAATTCCAAAGTCATGTTCAATTATTCTATGGAACACATCATCTACTATGTTTGTCATATATGTAATTACCATCATTGCAGTTTCTATGTCCATTGCTGAAATTCTCAATTGTTCTATTATATATAGTAAAATAATAGCATCTCCAATAATTCTTATTGTCCATTTTGATGTATTTACTGTTTTCCCTAATAGCCTTCTTGTTATTCTTGTATCTTTTAAATTATCAATATCATTTCCAAAAATATTAAAGCATTTTTCTTTTAAATCTAATGCCTTTATTTCTTTAAATCCTCTAGTTGTTTCATTTACTAGTGTTGAGTAATTATCTGCATATTCAAACTCTGATTTTAAATATTTTTTTGATTTATCTAATTGTATTTTAAATAAAAGAAGGCTTATTGCTGATATTGCTGTTACCCCTAACCCTATTTTCCAATCTATAAAATATATTACAAATAGCATTACAACAGATGTTGCCACATATGCACTTTCCTGTAATAATTGGCTTATTGTGCTCATCATTCCGCTATCTGCTGCTTTTATTGTTGTAAATATTTTTCCTGATTTCATATTTTCAAATGATGACATTGATAAATTAAGTACTTTTGAATATATCTTTTTTTGTATTGTAGCTGATATTTCTTCTCCTGCCTTAATTACAATTCTTCTGTATTGATTATGGCAGAATGTTATTGAAAATATTCTTAAAAGTGCACATATAACAACTAATCTTATTGCTTTATCTAAGTTTAGGCTCATTATATTTGCTATTAATTTTGAATTCATTGTTGTATAGAACATTGATGTAATTACAAATATAATCATAAATATTGTTCCTAAAATATATTTGTTTTTATTTTCCTTTGAGTATTTAAACAAATCTTTTAGTGCTTTAAAAAATCCATATTTTTCGTCCATTGTTTTTCTTCCTTTTTCTATAATTTATATTTCAACTAAATATTCTTTTAAAAATTCTACAACTCCATTTTCATTATTAGTTCTGGAAGTAATATAATCGGCTTGTTCTTTAACTTCTGGCAAAGCATTTTGCATAGCAACACCAACACCACACTTTTTAAGCATTTCAACATCATTTAAGCCATCGCCAAATGCAATAATATTTTCATTTAAAATTCCTTCTAATTTTGCAACTTCAGCTATTCCTTTATATTTTTCAACACCATTTTGAGCAATTTCTAACCATTTAACTTCACCAAAACTATCTTGCATAATTTCTACCTTTAACATTGGAAATTTTTTTGTAAATATTTTTAAATATTCTTCTACAAATTCATTATTAATAAATGATACTGATACATGTATTATTTCGTTTATATTCTCTAAAAATTCAGTTATATTAACTGTTTGGTCATAATGGTGTATCTTATTTCTATCACATATATTTATAGTTATAAATTTATCTTTGTCATAATAAGAAGAAATATTTTTAGCAATATCTTTTGATAATCCATGTGCATATACTTCTTCCCACTCTTTGTTTATTTCATTATTTTTAAAAACGGCTGCTCCTGCGTCACTAACAATATAATTTGTAAACTCTGCTCCATCTGTTCCAACAAGCGCTCTGTTTAAAATTCTTCCTGTTGCTATTGTTATTATATATCCTTTTTCTTTTAATTTTTGTAAATGTGATTTTGTTACCTCACTTACTATTCCGTCACTGTTTAATAGTGTTCCATCTAAATCTATCGCAATCAATTTTTTGTCCATTGTGATCTTCTTCCTTTTCTAATTTTGATAATATTATTTTTCCATTTTATTTAATAATTATTCTATAATTCATATATATTGGCTTTTAGAATTATTTTTTGTATTTTTGTTTTATCATCTAATGAAATATTCCATCTGCTTCCTGCAATACTTCTTTTAATTTTGTCTTCTTTAGTAGGAGCTCCTAATAATTTGTTGAGCTGTTTTTGCAAATTCACTTTGTTTGTATATATTGATAGCATATTTTCACTATATAATACATTTATTGTTGTTTCTGTTTCTGATTTGTTTGGTTCCTTGTATATTTTTTCCATAATTTGCTCCCATTGCTAAAATTTTCATTCTACTTAAGAAAATGCCTTTTGCACATATTCTATATTTTTCTTTTGTTTTATATTTTATCGCTAAAATATGTACTTGTTTCTTGTAAATCTTCAAAATTATGTTGTCTTAAAATTTCATATGTAATAATTGCAACAGAATTTGACAAATTCAATGACCTTAAAGTTGGTAACATTGGTATTCTTATTGTTTTTTCGTCTAAATATTTTTCTAGTAAAGGTTCTGGTAATCCTTTTGTTTCTTTTCCATATAATACAAATACTTCGTCCATTGTTGAATAGTCTATGTCTGTATATTTTGTAGTTCCTTTTGTTGTTGCAAAAAACATATTGTTTTCTTCTGGTTTGTATTTATTTAAAAAATCTTCCAATGATTTATGTTCTTCTATGTCTAACTTGTCCCAATAGTCTAGCCCTGCTCTTTTTACTGATTTTTCGTCTATTTTGAATCCTAGTGGGTGCACTAAGTGTAGTTTTGCTCCTGTTATTGCACATGTTCTTGCTATATTTCCAGTATTTTGTGGTATTTCTGGTTCTACCATTACTATATTTAATTTCATTTTTATTACCTTCTTTTTTATTTTAAATTATACATTATTGTTTTCACATTTTATCATAAAAAATTAAAAAAAGAAAGCGTTTTGCTTTCTTAATTTGCATAAATTTGCCGTTTCTAGTTACTGTTTTTATTCGAAAATTATTTTTTCTTTAATTCTTCTAACCTTTTTATTTTCAAATTATTTTTTTCTATATAACATTCATATATGTAGTCAGGATTTTCATAATACATGCTACTATTGTTCTTTATTCATATAACATACATGTATTAAAATAAATTACTGTTTTTTCTAAAATACCATATTTGATATAGAACACAAAGTATTATTACTGGAATTGTAATTATTCCAAAATATCTAAATGAAAACATTATCCATAAATACTTATAAACTGCTTCAAATCCAAAATATAATGGACAATCTATTCCACTCATCATTACAATTTTAAATCCCCAAAAATAACTTTTTATACAATTAAATATTATTACACAAAATGGTATAAATGAAATTAACAACATAACCATATTCTCCTATAATTTTAATCTTTTTCAATAAAAAATTTATTGACTGTACTTATAAATAATATCAAATAAGAAATTGATACTAAAAAACCACCTAAAACATCACTTGTATAATGTACACCTAAATAAATTCTACTTACACCGATGGCACAAATCAAAATGCTCAAAAGTACAATTGAAATCCATTTAACATATCTATTTTCTACATATTTATAAATTAAATATATTAGATATCCATAAAACGCCATACTTACCATAGAATGACCTGATGGAAAACTGTAGCCTGTTTCTTCGATTATTCTAAATTCTGTAGGTCGTGGCCTTTGTAATATTCTTTTTAATAGTTGATTTAATACCGTAATTATTACCAAATTTGAAAATATAGATAGCCCTATTTTTTTATTTTTTATTAATATAACTAATATTACTGTTAATGTAATTAAAAATATCGCACCGCCAAAGTTTGTGATAAATTTGGCTATTGGTGTTGCAAAATCTGATATTAAAAATGTTGATATTATTTTGTATCCAATTATATCTCCATTCATTATTTCTTTATTGAATACATCTTCTGCTAATGCTAGAAATCCGATTAATGCTATAAATAACACAAGCCATTTAAAATTTTTCTTTGTAATTTCTTTTATTTTTTCTTTCATTTTTATATAATTTCCTCCTAATAATTTCTTTATATATTATTAAAGGTATTTTCTATCCTTACATATGTATTTTTTTAATTCCTCAGTAGTATATCTGAAATCTTTTTCTTCAAACTTATTACTTAATTCTTCTAATTCTAATTTTAAAGCTTTTAATCTATTATTAAAAACATCATATTCTTTTGAATATTCATCATCTACAATATTCAAACCGTATATTAAATCTTTTTTGATAAATTTATCTATTACTGAACAAATCATATTACAACCTGGATTACTTCTTTCGGCTTCTAAATATTCATTTAATTTTTTAGAAAATTTTAAATCTTTATTTGATATCTTTTTATACATTAGCATTTTATCCCATTCAATAACACCACCGTAAAAGCCAAATCCTGTAAAAAATGTTACATCTTTTTGCAGTTTTCCTTTTGACATTTCAAATAACATCTTCAATCTTAATTCTTCTATTTTGTTGTCATCTACAAATAATATAGAATCATATCCAAAAGTAGTTATAGGTTTCATAGTTTCTAAATTAATATTTTCATTTTGAGCCTTATTTTCAAGTGGGTATATATCCTTATTATAATATTTCCATTCGCCTTCATTATCACGAGAGTATATTTTATCAAATACATTTTTAAATTCTGGTGCTAATTTAAAAAATCTATCTATCCAATCATTTCTTGCTGTTGTGCATAGTATAATATCAATATCCTGTTTTTTTACTTCATATAATTTTTTAAGTAATATATCTAGATTGGGTCTTAATACCATTGTCATTTGATTGCCTACATCATATCTACTTTGATATATTCCATGTTCTAAAGTTTCGTCTAAATCTAATATAATGACTTTTTTGGTTTTTTCCATGTATTTCTCCTTTAATAGAATGTTACTACAAAAATTTGTAATTTTTTGTTATGATTATACCAAAAAGAACTACTATATTTCAAGTAGTTCTTTGAAAATAAAAGGAGATGTGTGCTAATTGTTTTACTACAATTAAGCACTACTTTAAAAAATCAATTTTACTCCTTTGTTTCTGGTTTTAATTTTCCATAATAATATGAAGCTGTTGCTCCACCATCTATCAAAAAGTCTGAGCCTGTTATAAATGCTCCTTTTTCACTCATTATAAGTTCTGCAACATTTGCTACTTCATCTGCTGTACCTGGTCTACCTGCTGGACATTTTGCAAACATATTCTTATAAAAATCTCCTCTAGGTCCATTAAATTCGTCTATTGCAAGTGGTATTACTATAATTCCAGGAGATATAGAATTTACTCTCGCACCTCTTTCTTCCCATCTACAAGCCTCAAACATTACTCTTTAACTCCACCTTTTTTTATTACTTTTCCAACTTCTTCTAGTAATACTGCTGTTCCATATAATACTAATTGCAAATCCAACAATTATTCCTAAATCAATATTATAAAATAAATTATGTGACATAGAAACATTATACCATCCATATATTGTGCATAATATTCCAATAATAGTCATAAGAAAGAAATTATATTTAATAAAAATATTTTTTTGTTTATGATAACCTATTTTTATAAATGAAATTATAGTTCCAATATATATTGAACCTGCTATACCTGTTAAAGTAAATAATTTCCACGCTTCAATATTAGTATAACCCGACATTATTAACCTAATTATATAATAAGTAGCATTCATGAGAGTTATAACTAAAATCGGATTTATAAGCGATAGTGCATAATCTTTAGATATAAAAGCACATATGCCAATAATAATCCCCCAAAATGTGAAAGATTGAGTTATTCTTATCAACCAACTTATGTTTAATATTAATGCAAATTCAGTAATACTTCCTAATATTATCCCAATAATTATTGATATAATTATATTTTTTATTATTTGTTTTATTTTCATAATTTTTTCTCCATAAATATTAGCTAATGTTTGATATTTAAAAATTAATCTGTTGCATAATTTATTTTTCCACCAATTATTTTCCCTGTATTAGCATCAATATATAAAATTGCAGAAGTACAAGGATCTTCTTCAGAATATGATAATACTTTCCAAACAGTATATTTTTTATTAGTATCTTCTTTTGGATTTTCTTTATCTTCTATGTTTAAGAAATTGTTTTCATAAGCTTTTGAAACTCTAATATAATTCAAATCCAAAAAGTTAGTACACCCTTTATATTTCAAATTCTTTAAATAAGATTTTGCTATGTTTAATGCTGTTTCTTTATTTACTTTTATCTTTTCATTTTGTACTATAACATTAAAATAGCCATTACTCATCATATAATTTGGAAGATAAGCTATTACACAAGAATATTTAAAAGGTTCTGATGTATCAACTATTCCACCTTTTGATACAGGCAAAGTATAATTTACTTTACTGTCAGACATAAATTCTTCTCCTTTTATTACATCATAATATTTTATTAAACTATCAGAATCTTTCATAACAATAATTTGTGCAAAAATATTATCAAAATCACTTTCGTTTATCTCTTGGATAATTAAAAAATGCAAAATAATATTTGTATCAATCATTTTTCCAAGCTCCAACTATCACCATAGTCTTTTGAATAATAGACCTTATAATCCCCACCATTATAATCTCCGTCTGAACCTTGTGTTATTTTTATACTTAATACTCCATCTTCAAATGTTGGCAAATTATAATAATCATAAATATCACTATTTATAATTTCTAATTTATTAAAACTATTTCCTCCATCTTTTGTAATATACATTTCAGAAGTTTCTCCTCCAGCAGAAGGCATTGTTAAAAAGCCAATATTTTCACTAATAAATTTTATTTGACTAGATGTCTTAAATATTTTCTTTTCATCTCCCATTCCAAAATATATATCTTTCCAAGTTTTTCCTCCATCAACAGTTTTGCTAATTTTACCAAATGCTATTCCCATTGCAACATCTTCAAATTTAAGCATAAATCCTATATTTGAATTTATAAAATGTATATTTTGTATTGAAGACTCATTTTCTATCTCTACAGTAGTCCAATTATTTCCCATATCATCAGAATAAACTAAATATCTTTTTGAATCTTTTATATAATAAAAAATTGTTTTTTCGTTTGATATTTGATAATTGTATTCATTATAACTATCTACCATTTTTGAAAAATCTCCAGGTACTTCTACTGTATTTTTTCCATCAAAACTTATATACATTATTCCATCTTGAATTTTATAACTATCTTTTGCAACACTTACAACACTATAATTACCTAAATCTTTTTCATCTTTAAATGTCATACAATATAATGATTCAGAAATTGTTTTATCCATTGAAATTTCAGATAATATTATTGTTCCACCTTTTTTTATAATATATGTTTTTTCATCAATTTCACAATTTTTATCTAATGCAATTATATATTTAGGTATATCATTTTTATATAATACCAATGCTGTTGTTCCATATTGTTTGCAATTTTCATAGGTAAAAAGTTCACTTTTTTCATTCTTTTTTATTGTTATACCTTTACTATCAACTAACATTTGAGTCGGATTACCATATTGTGTGAATACTTGCCAATCGCCTATTAATGCTGATGTTACATAATAATATGATATTCCATTGCCTCTATCTCCATATGTAACAACATATTCTTGTAATATACCATTTTTATCTTTATAAGTTATTCCACATACATCATTTGTTAGCCATTGTTTTTTTATTTTTCCATCTAATTCGTAATCTAGTTGCTCTTTTTCTTTTGCAAATAAAAAGAATTTTTGGTTTCTATATATTTTTATTGCTCCTGTATTTTTATTTGTTTTAACAACAAGTTCATTTGAAAAATCATTTGAAAAACTTATTATACATTTATTTTTGAATCCATTGTTACACATAAATGAAATATTAATTACAGAAAACATTATACAGAGAATATATATAATTATATTCTTAATTTTTTCTTTTTTAGTTAATAAAATCAAACTCATTGTAGCTGAAATTATAATTATTTGATTAATTATGTATTCTAAAATATCAATTACATACTCATAATTATGTCTTTTCAATACAAATAAATATGCAATTTGTATTAATAATGAAATAATTAATATAATAGTTGATATTACTCCTATTGTTTTCTTTGTTTTGTTAATTTTCTTTTTTCTTTTTTCTTCAATATTTTTATATTTTTCTATTGCTTCAGAAATTTCTTTATCTATATCAATATCTTTTTTTGCTCCTTTTTCTCCATTTAATAATTCTGATACATCAATTTCAAAAAATTCTGCTAATATATTTAGCATTGTTATATCTGGAAAACTTAATCCTCTTTCCCATTTGGATATTGCTTTATCTGTAATATTTAATTTTTCTCCTAATTCTTTTTGTGTTATTCCTTTTTCTTTTCTTAATTTTTTTATGAATTTTCCAAATTTTTCGTTGTCCATTTTAAAACCTCCTTTGAATTTTTTGTATCTTATCACTTTATATCTTTTTTAGCAATCGACTGTTAGTAGAATTGCTTATTTTTCTATGATATCAGCCAATAAGATTTAATTCAAAAGTACTTTCTATCAGTTATTGTTTACTTTATTTTTGCTCATAAATGTAACTCCAACTTCACCTTTTTTTATTACTTTTCTGACTTCTTTTAGCAATATACTGTTTCATATAAATCTACTTTTAATATTTTTTATTAACTTTTTTACATACAGCATCATACCATAATTTATTTCTATCATTTTCATTAACAAAATATGGTTTATATATTTCAAATCCACATTCATTTAATAATTTCTCATAAGTTTCTTTAGTATACTTATGTCTAAATCTTTTTACTTTAATATTATAATCTTCTTTTTCATAATAACCTTCCATATCTTTTTCATTAATAGTAGTTCCTATAATTAAATATCCATCTTCTTTTAAAGATTTCTTAACATTTTTTAATACAATTTTAGCATCTTCTATTGGAAATAAATGGATAACAGCTATCATTTGAATAATATCAAATTGGTCATTTTCAAAACTATAATTCAAAATGTTATCGTTTATAATTTGTACGTCTGGATGATCTTTTTTTATAATATTACACATATTTTTAGAAATTTCTAATGCAGTTATTTTAAATTTATTATTATATTGTTTAAAAAATTTAATATTTCTTCCATGTCCTGGACCAATTTCTAATATTTTAATATTCTCTTTATTTTTTAAATTCAAATCATCATATATATTATTCCAAAAATCATAGCCAATTTTATAATTTCTAGTATTATACTCATTTGCTAAAATTTCATATGCGTTTTTATTAATTTCTATATATTCTTTATTCACAATAATAAAATCTCCTCTACAACTTAATATTGACTAAACATTTCTTTTAAAATTTTTATCGACTAATATTTAATTTTATGGCTCTTATTCCTCAAGAACTTCTCTAATTTGTTCTATTGTAATTGGTCCCTCTCTTAAAATCTTTAATTCTTTTGAAACACAGTCAACTATTGTACTTCCTTTTCCAAATTTGACAGTACCTTCCATCATTCCGTCTAGATTTGGACATTCATTTTCTATTTCATCTAGGTTAGTACATGTTGGCTCTCCACTTTGATTGGCACTGCTCATAAATATTGGACATCCTGTTTTTATAATTAATTCTTTTACAACTTTTGATGTTGCCATTCGTATTGCAATGGTTGTTTTTCCATTGTTAACATATTCTGGTGCTTCTGGTCTTTTTTCTAAAATTAGTGTTATTGGACCTGGCATAAATTCTTTTATTAGTTTTTCTGCCTTTTCATTTACTATTGCTATACTTTTTATTTGCTCTTCATCTGAACACATTACTGGAAATGGTTTTGTAATTGGTCTATTTTTTGTTTTTACTAAATTGTCATGTGCTTTTTTTGAGTTTATTCTGGCACATACTCCATATACCGTGTCTGTTGGAACACTAATTACTCCATCATTTTTTAGTATTTTTGCTAATGTATCTGTTTCGTTTTGTTTATATCTTTTTATCATAATTTTCCTCTTAAAATTTTTTAACATTTATTATTTAAAAATTCAGCAATTTGATCTAAATTTTCTAGAATTAGTCCACCATTATTTTTTATTATATCTTCAACATAATTAATACTTTCTAATTGGTGACCTTCAAATTTTTCATTTTCATATTCTTTTAAAATACAAAATATAACCTTTTTAGGAACTTTATTGCTATAATCAACGGCTGATGCAATTGAACTAAAACCTTTTTGTCTTGGTGTTATTACATAAACTAAATAATCACATTCTCTCATATCATTTTCTTTCTTTAATTTTATCGTTTTGTTATATTTCCATGTTCCGTTTTTCACAACTGGATTTCTATATTCAATTTTTTTATTTAATTTTTCAATTAATTCATTTCTCCACTTGCTATTACCGCAAGTTCCACCTAAATTTATTTTTAACATGAATATTTCCTCTCTTTTTTTCATAATATGTCATTTATTTTTCATTTTCTATAATTCCATATGCCATTGCTAAATTTTTAATTATTTTATTCATTTATTTCACCTCTATGTTTTATTACATTTTATATATCTATAAATTTCTCCCCAATTATTAACTTCTTTGATGTACTGATTTTCTTCTAATTTCATCAAGTTTGTATCCCTAAAATATAATGTTTTTACTTCATTATCTGCTAGTCTTTTTATAATTTTCCAATCATCATCAATCATAATGTCTACTTTTTCATTTTTACAAATTTCTAATTTATCTTCAACATTCCAATAATATTTATCAAACTTAATATTATTTTCTTCTAATAATCTTATTGCATCATCTTTCATTTCTTTTATAAAACCACCTCTTGCAGTAATAACGACAAATTCGTGTCCTTGTTCTTTTAATAAATTGTATATGCCTACAAATCCTGACATTAAATTACTTTCTTTTGATACTGTCATGAAATATTTTTCAATAAATTCTTTTTCTTGCTCATTTGTCCAATTATATCTAGCTTGAAATTTTGGTTCTTTTTTATTTATTAGATTGTTTCCTTTTAAAATATCTATATCAAAGATTTCTTCATAAGTCCTGAATGTTGTTTCACTATCTATAACTACACCATCTAAATCTATTCCTATTTTCACAGATATATCCTCCTCTATTTTTATTTATCTTGTTGTTTCTTCTTTATATCTTTTTATAATAATCTTCAAATTCTTCTTTTTTACTTTTGAAAAAGTTATAAAAATATCTTACATTTTCAAGTTCATTCCATTTTTCTACTCTATAATCTTTTGTGTCTAAATTGTATATTTTTGCATTTAATATTCCTAACATAAATGGAGAATGAGTTGCTATAACGAATTGAACTCCGAGATATCTTGCCATTTCATTTATTTTTTCTGCAAGTTTTACTTGATTTTGTGGTGAAAGTGACACTTCTGGCTCATCTAATAAATATAATTTATCTGGTTCAATATCCTCTTCTAATATTTGTAATGTTGTTTCTCCATTTGAATATTTATCTTGCGCAAATGCAAATCTTGGAAATTGTTTTCCACCTTCTTTTGTTTTTAAAAAATCTTTTGCATTTTTTCTTCCTCTTTCTTTGGTTAGAGTACTTTCTATGCTTTCTTGTAAGACTGCATCTTGTTGTATTTTCCTAATTTCATATAATATCTCTTCGCTTTTTATATATCTACTATTTGTAGGAATTTTAGTTAGTCTACTTCCATATTCGTTTACTCCTAGTTCATATTCACATTCATTTGAATAGTTTTCAAAATATGGCCACCATCCGTCAATTCTAGAATAGTTTCGTTCTTTGCCTTTTAAGTTTAATTTGTGTGCAATCATGTTTAATATTGTTGATTTTCCACTCCCATTGTTTCCATATAGTACTGTGATGTCGTCGAATACAAATATATTTGGTTCTTTATTTTTGAATATGCAAAATGGATATATATTGGGGTCTGTGCTTCTGCTTTCACTTAATTTAAATGTTTTTAGATATATCATTTTTTATCTCCAAATTATCTATGTTTTTATATTTAATAATTTTATTATTTTTGTCTAGTATATTTTGTTATTAAAAATATCTAATGGATATATTTTTTTATTCTCAAGGTCTTTTATGTCTTGAAGTGCTGTATCATATCCTCTTAGTTCATCTTTTGTCATATTTCTAACTTTATCTAAATCTAACCATTTTACATCTAATATCTCTTTTGTATTAAATTTGATATTTTCTTCAATAACATCTGCTGTGAATTTTATAATTATTGCCGTTTCTTTTTCTTTTAAATACGCTGTACTTATTGGCAATACTCCTGTTAATTTTACTTTGCAACCTGTTTCCTCATAAGCCTCTCTAATTGCTGCATCTGTTACCAATTCATTTTCCTCTACATGGCCTGCTGGAAAGTTCCATTGTCCATAACATTTCTTTTTGGCTTCTTTTACCATTAATATCTTATTATTTTTTACGATTAAACACCCTGCTATAACAACCATATTTATCTCCTTTTTCAAATTTACTTTTTATTGTCTCCATCTTTTATAATTCCGTATGCCATTGCTATATCTGTTGGAACAATATATTTTGCATCTATTGCTTCTGCAACCACTAATGCAAATGCAGACATTGCTCTTGTAGCATACCACCAATCTGGGTCTTTAACTCTTTGTCTTATCTCATCTAAAGAAATAGACTTATAATATCTCTCTGTTTCCTTTCTTCTTGTTTCTATGTCCATCATAATTGGTTCTGAATTATCTTTGTATAAAGTATTTTCTTCATATTTTATTCCTGAGTTTCTGGCAAACTTTTCATGTCCACCACCTGCCAATATTAATATATCTGCTTTTTGTTTTGGTAAATTTAGTCTTTCCTTAATAAATGCTTTTACTTCTTCTAAATCAGTTGTTGCATAATTTTCCGCTAAATCAGGAAATTCTTGCATTACATCTATAACTCCAATATTTGTATTAACACTTTCTTTTATTTCCTTATCATAAATTGCAATTTCAGTAGAACCTCCTCCACCAATGAATACACAAACTTTGTCTTTTACAAATCTGGTTGCCCCTAATACAGTTAATTCATTTTCACTTTCTTGAGATATTATGTTGAAATCGTATCCTGTTTCATTTTTGAATCTTTTTAAGAATTTTTCTCTTTCTTCTTTATTTAAGGTTCTGAAAATGCTTGTTCCACATACATATATGTCTTTAGAAATTGATTTTAATTCATTTACTTTTTTTATTAGTTCTTTCACATCATTTTCTCTTAACTTTTTGTCTTCGTTATAATGTTTTTTGAATTGTATTGTAATTCCATCTAATTTTTTTATTTTATTCCCATCATAATTGTCTATTTTTAAACATGTTGACCCTACTTCTATAATTATTTTATTCATTTATTTATCTCCTTTTTTATATTTTTCTCTTATACATCTTTCAATTCTCTTTTTATAAGAATTAAAATAAATGTAATTTCTATCTCCATATGTCTCCATTAATGTGTTTTGTTAGTGCCATAATGAACGCAGTTCTTGTTAAATCAATTCTTGATACTTCATTTTTTGTTAAGTAACTTATTCCGCCTTTTCCTTTGCCTAATTCTTGTCCATCAAATATCTTGTCCATAACTTTTCCAAGTTCTGTTGCTTTAATTTCATCAATGTATTTATCAGGAATTGGAAATCCTTGGCTTGTTCCTATACTTTGGAATTCTTTTGAATCCTCCACCACTACTGCATTTATGTCAATCCATTCTCCTAAAGAATCTGTGATACCAGCTTCACTTGAAATATAAAAGTCTGCTTTTATATTGTTTTTTGAAGCATATTCTTTTAGATTTTCCACTCTATTTTTTGCTCCTTGAAGTATTTCTTCATTTATTGGTTGGTCTCCTACATTTGAATCTACTGGTATTCCTTCTATTTCTACTTTATCAAAATATTTTTCAAATGCTTGTTTTGCTCCTTCTATTTTTCCTGGATTTTTTGTTCCTATTAATATTTTCATAAATATTCCTCCTTAAAACTCTATCTCTTCACTTTCTGTCAATTCTCCATTAAATCCATAAACTTGCTTACATAATGGTAATTTTCTTTTTCCCTCATGTAAAACTACTTTTTCCAAATCCTCATATATACTATGTAATTTTATACCATATTTTTCCATTTTTTCTACGGTCATTTCTTTAAATGCTGGACATGGAAGTATTGTTCCATCATATTTTATATCTAATTTTTCAGTTCCTGCTGTGCATAAATGAGACATTTTTCCATTTAATGGAATTCCAATTCTTATGTTACCGCTATATTTTTCTTTTTCTTTTTTTAATATTTCACTAAATTCTCTTAGCTCTGTTTCATTTAACATCAAGTCTTGTTTGTTTTCTAGTCCTCTACCTTGTGGTACAAAATTTAAAATACTTATATTTTTTACTTTTGAAATTTCTAAACATTCTATGATATCTGGAAATTGTCTATAATTTGGTTTCATAGGAATAAAATGAACATCTACATTTAATCCAACAATGCTTGCTCTAACCAAAGAATCTATTAGATATGTATTTAATGCTTTTCTTCCCATTAACTCATTATCAATATTTTCATCTAATGCTTGCCAATCAAATACGATTTTATCTACTCCTAATTCTTTTATTTTTTCTAGTTCTTGCCTTGTTAGTGAAGTAAATTCTCCTGGATTAATCATTCTTTTATAATACGCCTTCACATTTCTTTTTAGTCTTTCATTCCATGGTTCATGTTCTTCTATTTCTTCTAAATCTTTTTTACATTTATTTTTTATATATTCTATTGTTTTTTCTGGTATTGCTGGTGTTCTTTTTATTCCACTGGTGAATATAACTGTTCTAATTCCATTGTCTTTACAAAACTTTATCATTTCGAATAAATCTGGATGTAAAAAAGGTTCTCCTCCTGAAATTGATATTTCTCCAATTCCACCATGAGTAATAAAATACATAACTGTTTTCTTAAAGTCTTCTATTGTTATTATTGTTGTTTTGTCTTTTGAGGAATTTGAAGAACAAAATTTGCATTTATTAGGGCATGTTTGTATTATTTCAAAACATAAGTCTTTTAACATATATATTCCTTCTTTTATTAGTATTTTTTTATTTTATCTGTTATGCATTATCATTATTTTTTAGTTTTATTTTTATCAAAACTAACTGTATTCGTATTAAGTTTTTTCTTGTATATTAATATAATGATTATTTATGATAACTATATCATAAATAGTTAAAAAAAGGAAGTATTTTTCCAAACACTTCCTTTTAAATTTTATTGCGATAAGTGGAGTACAAAATAACAATGCTCTTCAACAATAATTACAACTCCTATATATGGTCTTTTTTCATTTTTATTATAAGCAATATGTTTATCAAATTGACTTAAATATTTAATATAATTATCATCTATAATGTAAAAATTTAATTTTCCTAACTTTATTTTCCTTGACTTAATTTTATAAAGCATATTATAATTAAATATAATGATTTAAAAAATCCGATTATATTTCTAGTTCTTCATCAGATTCTTTGTTTTTTTCTTTTACTTTTTCTTTAACACAATCTTCAATTGAAGCTAATAACAATGTAATTTCTGTTTCTACTCTTTCTAAATCATCTACATTAACTTTACCAGTTTCAATATCACTTATTCTTCTAATAGCCTCAAGAGATAGTTCTTCTGAACCATATTGGTTTAGTTTTTCTATAAATGCCTTATATTTAGGTTGTTTCATTAGTTCTTCTAAATATTGTTTTCTGCATCTAAAAATGTATCTCTTAAAAAAGCTATATTACCACTCATATTATTACCTTCCATTTTTTCCTCCTATTATAATACTTATATATTTTTATCATATTTATTAATAACATTCAATTTTTCTTATTAACAAGTTCTTATAAATAACTTACTATTTCTTCAAATGTATCGTATCCACTTTCGCTATTGATATGACCACCATTATGTATTAAAACTTGTTCTGTCGCAACTGTATCCGCAAATTCTTTTTCTACTTCATATCTCACATATGGGTCATTATCTGAATAGAAACAAATAATTTCGTTAGCATATTGTTGTACATCTTGCAAGTTATCAAAATACATTGTTTTATTAACATTATCATATTCTTCATTAATTCCTAGATAATTATTAAATCCACATACGAATATTAACTTCTTAACTTTCACTTTATTTTCAACTAAAAATTTTGATATAAATATTGGTGCTATACTATGACCTATAATTGTTGTATTTTCATTTATAAGTTCTAAATCTAAATAATATTTTAATAACTTACTCCAATTTTCATAATTTTGATATCCTACTCCTATTGGAAAATCTGGTACATATACTTGTTTGTTGTCTGTTGATATAAAATCTTGTAACCAACTAAACCAGTTTCCAAAAGGGCTCCCAAATGAGCCATGTATTATAAAATAATTTTCCATTTATTATACCTCCTAAATTAACTATTTTTCAATCTCACTTTCATATGTATTTTTGTATTGTTCAAATTTAGCTTTTGCTCTTGGTAATCCTGCATTTGCTGCCATCTTTAAATAATATTCAGATAATTTCAAATTTTTCTCTGTTCCAATTCCATTATAATAAAAATTTGCTCCTAAATCATAAATTGCTGGAAGATGTCCTTGCATTGCACAGTCATGTATTAATTCAAATGCTTTATTTACATCTTTTTCGATATTTCCAAATCCAAAATAGTAATAAGCACCTAAACAAAATTTAGAAAATGCCTGTCTTCTTAGATTTTCTTTTTCTTTATTTATAAGCTCTAATAGTGTTTCATAAGCCTCAATATGTATCTGTTTTGCTTTTCCTTTATCTTGTTCTACTCCATCTCCAAAATAATAACAAGCACCAACTCCGTATGCACAACGAGCATCTCCTAATTCTTTTCCTTTTTCATACCAGTACATCGCTTTTTCAAAACTTTGCTCTGCTCCGTTTTCCTCACTATCATAACTTCTACCTAAAATATAGCATGCAAATTTGTCACCGTTTTCAGCCTTGTTTCTTACATCATCCAAATCAAATATTATTGGTTTTATAGTATTATTCATTTTCGCCTTCTCCTAATTTTTTTAATAAAATATATCTTTTAATATTTTTCATCCTATTTGAAACTGATAAGAATATCCATGCAATCATTTTTTCATCTAAAAAAGCACCATATATTTTTCCATTCTTTTTTATTAGAACATTGTTACTCTTATCTTTATAATATTCTAAATTGTTTTCTTTTGCAAACATTTCTAAAAAATCAGCAAATCTTTTTTAATGTCCAGATTCTCTTGGTATTTGTGAAATTTTATAAAATAGTTTTAAAAATCTATCTGTTATTTTGTTCATTTTACACCTCGAATTTCATTTATAATCTTCGATCCATCTTTCCAAAATTTTTCTATCTCTTAATACAACAAATTTTGTAGAATATACAGAACTATATTTTGAAGCAATTAATTCATTGTAAGACTTTGTTATAAGTTTTATTGCATTTTCAGGAGTTTCCCATAGTAATTTTGCTCCTTCTTCCTTTTCTTTTTGTGTCACATGTAATTGCTTAGTATCTTTTAAAACTTTTCCTACAAAAATATAAGAAATCTGTTTAAAATTATTTAATGATTTATATTCTTCTGCTGTTCCTAAGCATTTTAAAATCTCTATTTCACAACCAGTTTCTTCTAATACCTCTCTTTTAAATGCTTCTTCTGGTTTTTCTTCTTCTTCTAATCCTCCACCAGGTAATTTATACTCATTTTTGTTACTTTTATTGAATATTGCAATTTTTCCATCTTCTCTTATAACTATTCCTCTTGCACCTATTCTTAATTGTGGATTTATCATTTCTACAGGTGCTTCTCCTATATCTCTATCTGTTATTTGGCATATTAATTCTTCTTTCAAATCTTTTACCTCCTATAAATATTTTTATTTCATAATTTAAAAATCTTCTGGCGCATATATCGTATAATATTAAATCAAATATACATCTATGCTCTATTTTAAAAATCTCCTTATCTGTTGTTAGTTTATAATTTATACATAAATCTGGAATAAACTCATATTTATCGCTTCCATAATTACCATATTGCGTATCGCTCTCCGTATAACTTCCCTTTAACATATTATACAAAAGATTCCATCTATCACATGAGCCAACATCAATTTCTTTTGTACTATCAACTCAATTATATATAGGTTCCTCATTCATATCTATTATTGTTGATTTTACACCTAGACTATCATATAAGTCTTGTAATATACCATTATTAAAATATTGTTTTAATGCAATATGAATGCATTTATCAATATCGGTATTTTTATTAATAACCATTAATCTGACAGGATTTTTATCTTTATAGAAAACAATAACATTATGTTTATTGCCTATATTAATACTTGGGTTACTAACAGAAATTATACAATTACAATTTTTTATTATTTTATACTCATCAAATGCAATCTGGTTATTTTCAAATCCATCAACAAAAGCTCCATTGAAACATTTATTATGATTTTCATGTTGTTCAGTCCATAAATCTATAGTTCTTACAATCTTTAAATTTTTCATTCATTTACACCTTTCAACTTATACAAAGTTTCCCTTTAATATTTTTATACTAATAATATTCCGCCATTGACATTAAGATTTTCTCCATTTATATAATCTGCTTCTTCACTTAATAAAAATAATACTGCATTAACTGTATCCTTCACTTCACCCAATCTACCACTTGGATTTTTCATTGCTGTTTGTTTTATTTCATCTTCTGTATAACTTTTTTTAGCAAGTGGTGTTAATGTCATTGATGGACTAACAGTATTTACTTTTATATTATATTTTGGTGTTAACTCTAAAGCACAGCATTGTGTTAGAATTATAGTAGCAGCTTCACTTGTACAATAAGCAACAGAGTCTTGAATCGGTTTTGTTCCTAATCTTGATGCTATGTTTACTACTCTTGGCATATTAGATTTTTTCAAAAGCGGAATGGCATTTTTTATGCACATCCATCTTGCAATAACATTAACATCATTATTTACTAGTCCATCTAATCTATTAAATTTTTCTTCTATTTTTTTATACATATTTATGACATCGTTTTCTTTTGATATATCTGCTTTTATAAACAAGCTCCTATCTTGATATTTTTCAAATAACCTTCTTGTTTCTTCTGCCTTTTTTTCATCATGTCCATAATTAATAACAACCTTTGCACCTTCTTCTAGCAAAGATTTTGCAATTCCTTGACCTATTCCTGAAGTTGACCCTGTTATTAAAAATACTTTGTCTTTAAAGTTCATTACTACTCCTTTTGATACTTTTAAAAAGAATTTAATTTTATGTCTTTTTACTTCTTGATTTACTTATTTTTCATCTTTAATCCATCTTCCATATTTATTTTTGTTGGAACAATATATTTGCTTTCTATTTTATGTGATATTAAATTTGTTAGCACTTTCATTGCTCTTGAACCATCAAACCATTTGGGATTATCACTATTTGCTCTAATTCTATCTAATGAAGTTACTAAAGCATTTTTATCATAATTATCACTCATTTCGATTGTTAGCATATATTTTTGTTTTTCATTTTTATATAAAGTATTTTCCATTAAATTATATCTTGCATTGTTATACCAATATAAATGGTCACCACCAGCTAATATTAAAATATCTGCTTTAATATCTATTTTTCCAATTATATCATCTACATAATCGTATACTTCACTGAAAGAACATGTTGGAATGTCATTTTTTAGGCTTTCAAATTTATTTGTAATGTCTACCACTCCAAAATCATAATATTTTTTGGCTATAACTTCTTTATTTTTTACAAATATAAGTTCAGTTGAACCTCCACCTCCTATAAAAATACATATATTCTCATTGTATTCTATATTTTTATAACATCCTAGAGCAGTATAATTTGCTTCATCTTCTTGTGACACAACTTGAATTTCCAACTTAAATTTTTCATATATTTTTTTATTAATTTCGTCTAATTCTTCATTTGATATGTTTCTAAATATACTACATCCATATATATTTACATTGTTTGTATAAGTTAATGCATTTTTTATTACTTCATACAATTTATTTAAGTCTTCTTCATTTATTTGCTTTTTTATTTGGTAATTTTTCTTAAATTCAATTGTAATAGTTTTTTCATATATCAATTTTTCTTCTTTGTATATGTGTATTTTGGTATTGTTACTCCCAATTTCAATAATAGAAAACATGTTATTCATTTTATTTTTCCCCCATTCCGTATTTTATGTTTGCAATTCAAATATTTTTTTGCATTTTCTGGATGATAATTATCCCATTATTCTTTTGCTAATTGTATCATATGCACAAATAAAAATGCAATATTATTTAAGCACAAAATGTAGATACCTGCCTAATTTTGTGTTATAATCAATTTTAGCAATTATAGTTTAAAGGAGGATTAAAAATGAAGGTTGCGTTGGCTTGTACTGGAGGAGGTGCTAAGGCTGCAATTAATATTGGTGCAATCCGTGCACTTAAAGAACTTGGAGTAGAGATTGAGGCAATTTCAGGAGCAAGTATTGGCTCATGTGTCTTTTAGTCTTATGATAAAAGGTGGTTTAAAAAACCCTAAAATAATACGCAAAAGTGTTGATGAAATAGTACTTAAACATAACAAACATATAATGAAAGACATTGATATACCATTTATAATTCCTGCTTTAGATATAACAAAAAGAAAATCTATTTATTATAGTTCCAGCCCTATGGAGAAATTTACATACTATGATGATAGACCTATTTCTGAAGCGATTCGAAGTTCTTCGTCTATCCCAGTTATTTTCACTCCAAATAGAGTATCTATTAATAATAAAATTCATTATATGATGGATGGAGGTATTACAAGTAATACTCCAACACTTCCACTTAAACAATTTTCTAACTTTGTTATTGGATTAGAGCCAAAATATTACAATACACAAGAAAAGAAAAATATTGCGAAAAATGTGGATATGATGCTGTAATGAAATATGCATCTCAAATTTGTAAAGATGAAATTTTGTAATTTAAAGGTGATTTTATTGTATAACTTAATTAAAAATGTAATAATTGGTTTTGTTTGTCGTATTCTATTTCGTGTAAAATATGAAAACCTTGATGTTTTAAATAAATATGATAAGTGTTTAATTTGTCCTAATCACTCTAGGATTTTTGACCCTGTTTTTCTTTATCCCAAAATAGATAATATGTATAGTGTTGCAAAGTCTGAACTTTTTAAAAATAAATTCGTTTCGAATTTTTTGTCATATTATAATGCCATTCCTATAAAAAGAAATGGCAAGGACTTTGCAGCTACTATGCGTATTTTAAGGTTATTAAAAAAACATGATAAAAATAAGACTTCTCTCCCTATTATACCTGTTTATATAACTTCACGTCCTCGATTTTTTTCAACTGTGACTGTGAAATTTGGTGAACCTTTCATTCCCAAAGTGAATGCTTCTCATAATAAAGATTTGATGAAAAAAGAAACCTTTAACTTAATAAATTCTATATACGAGTTAAAGACTTCTTAAAATCTTCTTGCTTTTTATTTTTATTCTTTTATTGACAACCCTTTCTTTTAAATTTTAATATATTATACTTCACGATGTATGCCTTCGAATTTGTTTATAATTTCATTTTGTATAATCTTTCCACAATCATCAAATTTCATTTTTTCCTTCCATTCAATATCGCCATTTCTATAAAATTCCATTTTTGCCTCTTTTTTATCCTTATCTATGTCATAAAAAATTCCTAATACATATCTACATATATGTCTTGGCAATTCTTCATACATTACCTCTCCATAATATGTATTTCTTGTCATAATTTTTAGTCTTTCTTTATTTTCATTTCTATCTTGTGGATTGTTTTTCTTTTTCATTTCTATTGCTAACAAGTTATCAAGTCCTTTATTTTCTCCTCTACTGTGTACAATTAAATCACATTTTATCCTAATCACTTCATATTTGTCATTTATTATTGTTTTATACATATATTCGTTTCTATTATAGTTGGCATCAGCATAGTATCCTCTTATGCCTTTTTCCTCCATTACTTTTTCTAAGCATTTACTTAATGATGAGCATAAACATTCTTCTGCTACATCTAGTTTTATGGAACTTATATCTTCTATTAAAAACAATTCATTAGCTTCTTTGAATATTTCATATACTAATTTTGAATTTTTTTCTGATATTTTCTTATGTTTTTTTATTTGATTATATAATGCTTCTCTATTCTTATCTAACACGCTTAGCCCTGCTGGAGTTATCTTATATTCTCCTCTTTTTTCTCTTTTTAAATAATTTAGGTTAACTAAAATTGATAATGCTTTATCACACTTAAACTCAATATAAGGTTCTTCATCTCTTCTTAGCATTGTTTTCTCATGTTGTAAGATATTTGATCTTGTGTGAATATTTTCGTCACTTAATTCTTCTAAAATTTCTGCTCCTATTCTATCAATTTGTTTCATATTCAATCCTTTCCATACAATATTCTAATAATTTCTTACCATATTCTTCTCTATTATTTTTTCCATATATCTTATGTATTTTTTGTCCTATCTCACAATTATCAAATCTCTTATTATACATATATCAATTTTTATTTAAATTAATTAAAACTATATTCTCTTATTTCACAATTATCTGGCAAATATTTTTCCACCTGTCCATCTTCTGGCAATTCATTAAAATAAAAATGGATTGCTCTAGCTACGCCACCATGTGTTACTAAAAGTATATTTTGACCACTATATTTTTTCTTGATTTCATCTAAAAATAAATTAACCCTTTTAAATAATTCTGGAACTGTTTCTAAATTATCGATTTTAACTTTAGAATAATAATTCCAATATTCCGTATAATAAAAATTATCGATTTTCGTATTTGTTAAAACTCCACAGTTTCTTTCTTCTATTCGATCATCATATATTACTTTTATCTTATTAGAATTTATAATATCACAGGTATGTCTTGTTCTTAAAAGTGGTGAACAAATAATCAAATCTAAATTTAAATTTTTAATTTTTTTAGATGCTTCCTGTGCTTGTTTTATTCCAATATTATTTATATCTTCATCTAATAATTTTCCATTATATATATCTAATCTATTACTATCTGTGTTTCCATGTCTAATTACATATAACTTCATTGTTACTTTTCCTCCTTATATCATTTTTGTAAAGTGTGTATATTCCTGTAAGTAATAAAATAAAATCACCTAATACCATGAACCAACTATGGTAATAAATATAATAAGAGCCGTATAAAATTCCTGTTGTTATTCCAGATATTCTAACTAATTTCATATTTGATTGCCATAGACAATATGATCTAATCATTGAACCAATTGTTGGTAATAGTGAAACCCACCCTGTCCATGAAAAATAACAATTTATCATTATTATTCCTTCAAAAATAAATAGTATTATTAAATATACAGATTTACTAAATTTATTTTTATTTATAAATATAAAAGTCCTTATTAAATTTATTATACTTAAAATTGCACCTGTAAAAGCAGATATTAAAAAATCATATATTGCTTCAAAAAAGCAGTTTAATGATTGAACATATAATGATTTTTTTCTATCTTTAATACATATACTAATACACACTGCTACTAATGCTAAAATACTAAATACCATTTTTTATTTTTCCTATAATCTCTACTTTTTATTTTGTTTAGTCAACCCATACCACCTAATATGGTATGAGTTAGGCACTGAACAGTTGATTTTCCTTGAAATGCAAGGCTTTATTTAAGATTTAGAACACATACGCATTCAACGTGCCCTGTAAATGGAAACATATCTACTGGCTGAATCTCTTTAACTTCATAAACCTCTTCAAACCTAGCCAAATCCCTAACCAAAGTAGCAGGATTACAACTAATATACACAAATCTATCAGGTTTAATCTTTAAAATATTATCAATAGATTTATTATCAAGCCCTTTTCTTGGAGGGTCAACCATAACGACATCCGGAATAATATTTTTGTTATTTATTAGGTCATCCAAAACAATTTCCGTATCACCTGCAATAAATTTAGCATTATCAACATTATTAATTTTTGCATTTTCTTTTGCATCTTTAATTGCCTGTTCTACAATTTCAACTCCATACACTTTTTTAGCATGTTTTGCCATAAATAATGAAATTGTTCCAATACCACAATATAAGTCAAACACAGTATCTTTTTTAGTTATTTTTGCTGCCTTTACACCAATATTGTAAAGTCTTTCAGCCTGTACTGGGTTAACTTGGTAAAATGAAAGTGGTGATATTTTGAATGTATATTCTCCTAATTTATCTTCAATGTATCCATTTCCATATATATTGACGTTTTCTTTTCCCAATATAACATTTGTATTTTTTGTATTTATGTTTTTTACTATTGTTTTTATATTAGGATATTTTTGTGTTAGAATTTTTACCAATTCATCTTCCTTCGGAATTTTGTTACCATTTATAACTAATATACACATTACCTCATTTGTTTTTATTCCAACTTTTATTACAATATGTCTAAATAGGCCTTTTACAGTTTTCTCATTATATACTGAAATTTTATTTTTCTTTATAAATTCTAATACTGTTTTTGCTATTTCTTCTGATATCGGATTTTGAATCAAGCATTTTTCCATAGGTATTACTTCATGCGTTCTATTTGCAAATACGCCAATTACTGGCTCTCCGTTCTTATTTATACCTATTGGATATTGTGCTTTATTTCTGTAATGTAATGGATTTTCCATGCCTAGTGTTGGTTTGACTTGAATTTTGTTTTTTAGTGTTTTATTTACTAATGATTGAACTGCGTTTTGCTTCATTTTTAGTGTGTCTTCATATTTTATATGTCTCATGTTGCATCCACCACATCTTTTATATGTTGTGCAGTCTACTTCTTGTCTTACATCTGATTTTTCTAGTATTTCTACTATTTTTCCAAATGCGTGTGATGATAAGACTTTTACAATTAGTATTTTTACTTTTTCTCCTTTTATTGCACCATTAATAAAAATTGTAAAATTGTCTATTTTTGCAATTCCTTCTCCTTCAAATCCATTATCAATTATTTCTACTATATATTCTTTGTTTTTTTCTACTGGTATTTTTTCCATAAATATCTCCTAAAAATTAGAAATTGAGTGACAGGTTTTTAATCTCTATTTTAAATTTTTATATTACTTAAAAAAATCGGGATTGAAGACCTGTCCCCCAATCCCTAATTTTTTATTCTTCCCAGTTATGATAGATGTTTGCTACATCATCAAGTTCGTCAAGTCTTTCTATTAGTCTTTCCATTTTTTCTACACCTTTTTCATCTAATTGAACTGTTGTAGTTGGAACCATTTGAACACCTGCTTCTAAGAATTCTAATCCAGCTTCTTCTAGTTTTTCACTTACTTGTGTAAAATCTGAAGGTTCTGTTGTTATTTCATATACTTCTTCGTCTGCTGAGAAATCTTCTGCTCCTGCATCTAGTGCTAACATCATTACATCGTCTTCTGACATTTCTGTTGAAGCTCTTTCTATTACTATTACACCTTTTTTATTGAACATGTATGATACGCATCCTGTTGTTCCTAAGTTTCCACCTGCTTTGTCAAATACGTGTCTTACGTCTGCTGCTGTTCTGTTTTTGTTGTCTGTTGATGCTTCTACAATTACTGCAACTCCGTTTGGTCCATATCCTTCATATACTATTTCTTCGTAGTTTTCGTTACTTGTTGATGCTTTTTTTATAGCATTATTTATTGTGTCATTTGGCATATTTGCTGCTTTACATTTTGCTATAACTGCTTTTAATTTTGAGTTTCCTGCTGGGTCTGGTCCACCTTCTTTTGTTGCTATTAGTAGTTCTCTTCCTAATTTTGTGAATATTTTTCCTCTTGCTGCGTCTGCTTTTCCTTTCTTTGCTTGTATGTTGTGCCATTTGCTATGTCCTGACATACTCTTACCTCCTCTTTGTTTTTTATTGTATTTTCAAGGCTTTCAAGCCTCTATATGTTGGTTTTGCCCATTTTTTCTAAAAATTTCTTTTTATATTGTAACATATTTTTTGTATTTTGTGTAGTCTTTTACAAATATTTTTTGTCACTACAGAATTTTTTCATTAAAATTATTTTATCAAATTGATATCTCTTTTTCATTTTTCTTAAATTTTCCTACTAAAAGTTTATACTAACATAATCTGTCCACATTAATTTATTTTAATAGGGAAAGATAAAATATCATCTTTCCCTACTGCCTAAAGAATTTAGTACAATAAAACAACAAATACAACAACCTCAAAATCAGTATAACCCTCGTCAAATGCTTTTAAATTCTATTCAAATTGTTCTCTATTTGCTTCTACTAATTTCTGTTGCTCTCTCTGTACTCTTGATCTTGCTTTATCCTTGTTCTCTGTAGGTACATTTATTGTAGACTTTCCAATTTCTTGTACAGAAAATACTTTATTTTCTTCCAAATAAGCCTTGTCCATTTTAGAATATGTACCAAAAAACTGTGGTCTTTCTTGTTTCTTTAAACATCTCTCTTGTTTTCCTAATAAAATCCCTTTAAATTTCTCTTCTCTAGATTTAGATAACGTTCTCATTCCTTCTTTAAATTTTTTTCTAATATTATCTTGTGTTACTTGTGTAATCTCTTCATTGTCAGATATTGAATATATTATTTTTGCACCGTCTTCTTTATCTGTAAGAACACATAAAATTTTTATATTTGAATCTTTTTCTACACAAGTAATTTTTGCGAATTCAAATAAAGTTCGTGCTTTTTTCATATCTATACAATTCTTTATTAATTCTTGGAAATAATCGCTTTTATCCATACAGTTTAAATTTTTATGTCCTAAATTTTTAGCTAAAAAATCTATTTCATATTTTAGTAATTCCTTTTTATCTAAATTTTCAATTTTCAAGTCTTGTCGTAGTTCCTGTCCTTTATCTTTATCTTCTAATAATTTCATTTCGTTTTTTAATAATTTAATATAATCATCCATATACATTCCGTTTATATGTATATCCTATTTTATTGTCAATTTTTTGTAATTCATTTTCTAATAAAATAGTGTATTCATGATTATCTTTCATATTACCAGTCATAAATTCATTTGTTTTAAGCCCTGTTTTTATATTCATTAGATCATGAGTTAAATCTGTAAAGTATTTTTTTCCGTCAATTTCTAATTCAGTAATAGCATGTCCTAATCTTTTTCCAGGTATTAAAACTGTTTTTGCATTTATTCCAACTCTGTTAAGCATATTTTCATAAATTTTTGAAAGTGAAGTACACACAACTTTGTTATCTTTAACATCTTTAATATCTCTATTAAAAATTTGCTTTTTTTCTTCTTCACTTTCAGTTGTAATATATTTTTCATCATATGAAAAATATTTTCCTTCATGTAAATCTAAAATATAATAATTACTTGCTTTCATTTCATCGATTTGAAAATCATATAATAATTTCAATTTTTCCTTATCTTCTATGTACTTATGTTCTAAAAATTCTTCATCCCATAATTTACATTTATAATAAAATTGTTTTATTTGTTCTTCATTTGCTTGTCCATTTTTTATTAATTCCCTTAACTCTTTATTTTCTTCATTCCATTTAGGGTTATTTAATCTATTCAATCTCCATTTTAGCCACACATCCCAAGTTTCTAATACTGCCTCTATACCATAAGAAAAGTAAATTGCAGATTTCTTATCTACTCCAGCAGAATTTCTACCTATTCTAGATTTTAACCCTTTACTATCTATTGAATTTTTATCTTTTTTTAAAGAATAATGAAATGCCATTTTTTTTAACTTTTCAAATGGTATTTTACTCAAATTTATATTTTTGATATTACTATTCCTTTGTGGTTCTTCATTTTCTTTATAAATTTTTCTTTGGTTTTTCAACAATTCTTGATTTTTTCTATTAATTTCTTTTTTTTCATTTTCTTTCTGTCCTTCAAGTATTCTTTCTTTCAATGATTCATATATTAAATTTGTATTAGCCTGTATATCTTGTACCCTTTTATCTGTTTTTATAATTTTCTGGATTTCACTTTTTTGTAATCCTTTTTCTTGTATTTCTTTATATAAATTTGTTTTCGGAGAATATTTAGGTATCATTCCTTGGGTAGTTTCATCATTCACAAAATCACTCATATAATGTAAGGCGTCTCTATCTTCAATATTGATCTTCTCCAACATGCTAATTAATTTTTGTGAGTTGGTTGTAAATAATGTAATAAACCTTTCTTCCCCTCCTGCCTTCATCAATTCCTGTATTACTTTTACATTTGGATAATATCTTTTGCTATCAATTACTTTTTTTGCACGTTCTTCTCCTAAAACATTGCCCATCACTTTTCTTGCAATAAGTTCAACTGCACCTTCATCTATTTGATTATGCATTATCCTTTTATTTCCAATGGCATCAACGTTTGTCGCATATAACTTTGCATTTGTTCCATATTCTCTTGTAACTAATCCTTCTCCCCAAATTTCGCCATTTTCTTTTTTTTCATTATTCTTAAATATTCTACCATTCAAAGAAACTTCTGTTTCCTGATTAGTCTTAATTTTATCCAATTCCATTACATGTGTCCATTCATGGAAAAATGTTTGCCTTATATCATTTATATCTTTGAAATTTATACCTTTGCCTTCATTTCTATCGTAAGCAATGACCGCCATTTTTAATTGATTATTTGCGTCAATATAATCAATTGTTTGAGCACCAAATTCTTTTCCTTCATTTTTCCTATACACAGAATCCGTAACAGATATTTCTCCATACTTAATCCCACTATCCTGCTCTTTCCATTTTCCATATCTTAATTTTCCCATTAGATTCGATAATTTTTCTGTTACTTGTTTATAACTTACTTTTCCATTTGTTAGTTTTTCAATGCTAGTTGAATATTCATATAATAAAATTTGCGTCAGACCATATTCCTTATTACCTTCTATATCGAAATTATCCCAATCCTTATTTTTTGTTATTTTTTTAATTATTTCTAATTTACTTCTTTTATTCTCATCAGATAAATCAATATCTTGAGAATATTCATTTAGTAATGATTCTAATTCTAATTTCATTTCATCATTCCTTATTAAATATAATAATTAAATTTTTAAACCACAAAACATGGCACAGAAAATATAATTATATTTTTATTTTCTTCTATCAACTTACTATAGCGTTATAACTTCTTTCATCATATGTTCCTCAAAAACATAATGCCTATTACATAATTCTTTAATTTTAGGTCTGTGTGTAATTATTACATAAGTTTTATTGTTTAAATATTTTTTTATCATACTTATTATTTTTTCTTCAGACACTATATCTAAATTTGATGTTGGCTCATCAAAAAAATATAATTCTTTATCTATTAATATCCCTCTAATTAAATTTAATCTTTGTTTTTGACCTGCTGATAATTTTATTCCTTTTTCGCCAACAATTGTTTCAAGTCCATTTGGCAATTCTTTATACCAATTCATTAATCCTGCTTCATCAAGTAACTGCATTATTTTTTCTTCTGGAATCTCTTTTCCTAAACATAAATTATCTCTTATGCTTAAATCAAATAAAT
The DNA here is from genome assembly GCA_001916065.1 of Clostridium sp. 28_17. Classification (GTDB taxonomy): domain Bacteria; phylum Bacillota; class Clostridia; order TANB77; family CAG-508; genus CAG-269. Next base: position 23,959 of record MNRS01000019.1, on the reverse strand, counting down.
CAACTTCTTGTGATACGAAAACTAGATCGAGTCTTTTATTCATTACAGTTTTACCATCTATTTTTAATTCTCCCTTTGATAAAGGAAATAAACCAGCTAAAATATTCATAGTCGTTGTTTTTCCTTGACCAGATTCACCCATAATACTGATTTTATCACCTTTATTTAAAATGAATTCTGGTATTTTAATTTTCGTTGAATCTTTTGTATATGAAAAAATAACATTTGTAAGTTTAACATTATTATATTTATCTATTAATTCAACTTTTGTACTGCCTTTAAAATAGTTATCTAATTGTTCTTTTGCTCCTTTGAATCTAACTGTAATATCAATTAATTTTACAATATTATTAAGTTCTATATATAATTTTCCTAATGCAGCCATATAAAATAATAAATAAGGTAAACCATCTTCACCATTCTTTACCATAATTATTGTACTAATTAATACAACAACATATAATAAATTCATTAATCCTGTAAATACGGCATTCATATAAGATCTTTTTATTTCGTTCACCTTTGTTGTTTTTAAATATCGCTCACTATTTTTACTTATTTTATTTTTGCAAAATTCATTTATGTTTAATTTTCTTACTGTTATAATATTTTGAACAAAATCTATAAATGTTGCATTGTATCTTGATTTTTCTTTTCTGACTTGTTTATCATATTTTTGTTTTTTACTCATCATTTTATATTTTAAATATACTGCTAAAAATCCAATTACTAAACAAATTATACCTGTTATAATTGATTGCTTACAAACCATTAGAAGTATAGATGTTGTTCCTATAATTAATGGTAATACACTTATTGAAAAAAGCCAAACTAAATTCATAAACAAATCTGAAACTTCTAATATTAATGTATGTATGTAACCTGTATGAGTTTCTGCAATTTTTTCCATTGTCATAGATTGTACTTTTTCAAAATAATATTTTTGAATTGCTGTTTTTGATTTTACTTCATTAACATTATCTATATATGATGCTATT
>MNRS01000019.1:0-22906 GCA_001916065.1 Clostridium sp. 28_17 | reverse complement strand
CAAAATATGATAATGCAAACGCTTCACCATAATCTGCTATAGAATATATAGTGTTAAAAACAATAGACCATAGCAATAATTTTTTAGATATTACTTTTATCAATTCTTTCAATTATCTTCTCCTATTCTAATGCTTCAAAATTATTTTTTTGTATTATTTTTACAAATACATTATAACATAACTTTATTTTTTTGTCTTACTTTATCAGTAATTTTTTTAAAAAATAAGTGACGAAAATTATACCAAGTAACATCTTTTAATGGCACATTACCTCAAATGTTATAACTAGATATTAAACCTTTAAAAAACATTTTTCTTCGTGTGAATATATCACTCCAATTGCTTGCAAATAAGAGTAAATAATTGTTGTTCCCACAAATTTCATTCCACGCTTTTTTAAGTCTTTTGAAATTGCATCTGATAATTCTGAACTTGTTTTATCTGTTTCATATACAATTTTATTTTCTGTAAAATGCCATATATAATCAGAAAAAGTTTTATATTCTTTTTGTATCTCTTTAAATATCTTACTATTATTTATTGTCGCATTTATTTTTAGTTTATTTCTAATTATGTTAGAATTTTTTAATAACTCTTGAATTTTTCTTTCATCATAGTTAATTATTTTATCTATATCAAAATTATCAAATGCTTCTTTAAAAGCTTCCCTTTTATTTAAAACACATTCCCATGATAGTCCTGCTTGAAATGATTCTAGTATAAGCATTTCAAATAAATATTTGTCTTCATACGATGGTTGTCCCCATTCTTCGTCATGATATTTTATGTATAATTCATTTTGTAGATTGCACCATTTACATCTACTTTTATTATCTTTATATATCATATTCTAAATTCACCCATTCAAATATTTTATTATAATATGTTTCCGGTTCTCTATATTTTCCGTCAGTATGACCAGCTCCATTTATAATTAATTTTTCTTTTTTGCAACTTGCTACATCAAATAATCTTTCGCACATGTATTCCGGCACAAAATCATCATTACTTCCATGGATAAATAATATTGGTGTTTTACTTTTTTTAACTTGTTCTAGTGCAGAGGCTTCCTTTATGTCATATTTTGCTTTTCTTTTTGCAACTATCTCAAACATATTCAAGACTGGAAATTCTGGTAAGTTAAATCTTGCTTTTGCTTCTGATGCAAATATATCCCAAACTGATGTGTATCCGCTATCTGCAATTATGTATTTTACATTTGAAGGTAGTTCATCTCCGGAAGCCATTAATACTGTTGCAGCACCCATTGAAGAGCCATGTAATATAATTTTTGCATTTTTATTTTCTTCTATAATTAAATTAATCCAATTTTGTAAATCGTCTTTTTCTAACCATCCCATTCCTAAGTATTCTCCGTCACTTTCTCCACATGCTCGCATACTTGGGATTAATACATTATATCCTTTTTTTGAGAATTGTTCTCCTATTGGCAATACACTTTCTGTACTTGCTCTGTATCCATGTAATATTATTGCCCATTTATTTGTTTGTTGGTCTTGTAAATACTCTGTTCCTCTTAATGTTATGCCATCTTTTGCCTTTACTTCGACCGTCTTTTGTATTGCTCCTTCGCTCCATTTTTGTGCACTTTCTTTTGCTGTCTTTCTGTTGTTTTCTATTATTTGCTCGTCTTCTCCTTGTATTTCTATTTTTGTTTCTTCACTTACTTTTCTGTCTCCTCCTGCTCCGCTTCTTGCTATTGCATAATTTACAAAGTAGTTTCCTATCCCTTCTGTTAATGCTATACCTAAAATTATTAATATTACTAATATGATTGATGTAATTTTTATTACTTTTTTTGATTTATTTACTCTGTTCATCTTTCTCCCCTTTTAATCTTTGTTTAAATTGGTATTAGTAATATATCATAAAAAAATATAATTATCAACTAAATATGACTTATTTCATATTATATTATAAGCATATTTTATATGCAAAGGAAGGATAAATTAAATGAAAAAATTATTCATATACTGGTACTGTTTTATTTGCATTTTTGTATTTAGAGGTTTTATAGTATATTTTTAAAGCAGATAATAACAAAAAATTATCTGTTTAAATTTTATTATCCAATAAAAAAATAGCTCTATGTAATAGATTTATATTCTTATAATGAAATTTGTAATGTTCGCTTGTAAAAAAACAAATTTTGTTGTATAGTAAATAATAACCTTTCACTGTCAAAGGTAGTTCTTACATAAGGACGGAAAGGGGGGCAAATGAGATGACACAAGCCGAACTTATTCGAGATTTGGTTGAAAAGCTATTATCAGAAAGAGATAAAAACAACAAACTTCAGTCAAAACTTGAAGAATACAAAAAGAGTAAAGACTAATTGTTATCATACATAGTCGATGTGGGGAAATTTGTTACAGGATTTCCTCTCTTTTTTTTGACATAAAAAAAGTAGATGTAGTTACAGATACATCTACAGCAAACAATATACACAAGCCGAACTAGAGCACATTGTTTAATGTAACTATATAATAGCACCTTTTTTATAATTTGTCAAACTCAATTTTTCATTTATTTTAGATTCTCAACCTCAAAGCATTTAACACAACAGTCAAACTGCTAATCGTCATTGCAAATGCCGCAATCATTGGATTCATAGTAATTCCAAACGGTTGCAAAACACCACAAGCAATCGGAATCATACAAATATTATAGAAAAATGCCCAGAATAGATTTTGTTTTATATTTCGTATAGTTTTTCTACTAATTTCAATTAAATCATTGATTTTCTCCAAATTATCATTCATAAGAACAACTTGTGAAGAATCCATAGCGATGTCTGTGCCGCTTGAAACTGATACACCAATATCTGCTGTTACAAGGCTTACACTGTCATTTATTCCATCTCCACACATCATTACAAGTCCATTTTCTTTTAATTTTTTTATTTGCTCTGATTTTTCTTTTGGTGTGACATTTGAGATAACCTTATTAATTCCAATTTCTTTTGCTATTATTTCTGCAGTTTTCTCATTGTCACCTGTAAGCATTACAATATCAATATTTCTATTTTTTAATTTTTGTATTACATCAATAACATTTTCTTTTAGTATATCTTTTACTCCAATTAATGCTAATAATTCATTATTTAGGCTAACAAATAAAATACTATTTCCTTGGTTTACCAAGTCTTTTTCGTCTTGTTCATTATCTATTTTGATATTATTTTCTGTCATTAATTTTTTATTACCAATTAGGTATTTATCTCCGTTCTGTGTGATTCCTTCAACTCCAAATCCTGGTATTGCTTTAAATTTTTTTATTTCTTCTAGTTTTATTTTTTCTTCTTGTGCTTTTTTTACAATTGCTCTTGCTATTGGATGTTCAGATTTATTTTCTATACTTGCAACTTTTCTTAATATTTCCTTTTCTTCTATATTGCTGTAATTATATATTTTTGAAATACTCAATTCGCCTTTTGTTAGTGTTCCTGTTTTATCAAAGCAAATTGTTTTTACTTTATGTGCATTCTCTAATGTTTCACTTGTTTTTACTAATATTCCCTTTTTACTTGCATTTCCTGATGCAATAACTATTGCAAGTGGTGTTGCTAATCCTAAACTACATGGACATGCTACGACTAATATACTTACAAATATGTTTATTGCAGTTGCTATATTTTTTGAAATTAGCAACCATAAAATAAATGCTAAAACCGCAATTACTAAAACAACTGGTACAAAGTATCCGCTTATTTTATCTGCTATTTTTGCTATTGGTGCTTTTGTGCTTGTGGCTTGTGTTACTAGTCTTACGATTTCTGAAACAGTTGATTCTTTACCAATTTTTTCTGCTCTATATTTTATTGTTCCTTCGTAATTTATGCTTCCAGCAATTACCTTTGAGCCTTTTTCTCTTTTTACTGGAACACTCTCACCTGTTATAAATGATTCATTAATATGTGTTGTTCCTTCAGTTATTTCTCCATCAACTGCAATTTTCTCTCCTGGTTTGCATATTACAATGTCATCTTTTTTGATTTCGTCTAATGTTACTGTGACCTCTTGTCCATCTCTTAAAATCACTGCATTATTGGGAGTTATTGTCATTAATTGTTGCAATGCTTCTTTAGTTTTATCTTTGTTTTTATTTTCTGCATATCTTCCAATTTCTATAAAGAATATTACTATTGCTGCAGATTCAAAATAAAGGCTTTCTACATGCATTGCATGTCCTTTTAAAATTTGAATTGTTCCATATATACTGTAAATATAACTTGCTAAAACTCCTATCATTACTAGTGTGTCCATATTTGGTGTTTTGTGTATTAAGTTTTTATATCCATTTTTTATTATGTCTTTTCCTAAAATTAATACTATTGTTGTTAAAATAAATAGTGATATTGCATAATTTACTGGATGTGTCATCATATTTAAAAATGGAATTACCGGCATACCAACCATATGTGACATTGATATATATAATACTAAGATTGATATTATTGTTATTGCTATTAGTTTGTATTTTTCGTTTGATTTTTTCTTTTCTTCTTTTTCAAAATTGTCTATTCCTAAACTTGTGAATCCTGCTTTTTCTACAAATTTTTCTACTTGTTCTAGTGTTAGTTTTTTGTCGTCATATTCTATGTTTGCATTATTCATTATTAAATTTACTGTTGCTTGTTTTATTCCGTCTTGCTTGTTTAGGTATTTTTCTAGTCCTGAAGAACACGCACTACAAGTCATTCCGTCAATTTTTAATAATACTTTTTTCATATTTTATATTTCCCTTCTTAAAGTACTATATCATGTTGAAAAATAATTGAATTTTGGCAAGGAAAATTTAATTTAAAGGGCAAGGGCGCATACATTTGTATGTAACCGCGTTTTAAATGAAATTTGACGCAGTCCAAAATTGTAATTATTTTTCAACATCTTTATTCTCCTTTGAAACCAGCATCTTCAATTGCCTCTTTAATATTTTCTATATTGATTTTTGTTTCATCATATTTTATTGTTGCTTTCTTTTCTTCTAAACTTACTTTTGCTGTTTCTACTCCCTCTAAATTGTTTAATACTTTCTCTAATCTTGTTGAACATCCTGTGCAGTGCATTCCTTCTATTTTTAAATTTGTTTCTTTCATTTTATTTTCCTCCTCAAATTTTTTATTAACATACTTTTTTATGTTATTTTCTTATTTGTTGAACCTTTTAAAAAGTCCTATCAATTCATCTATTACTTCTATGTTTCCCTTTTCTATGTCTTCTGATACACAGGTATATAAATGTTGTTCTAACATATGGTTTGATAGACTTTTCAATGAATTTTGTGCCGCAGATAATTGTATCAAAATATCATTGCAGTATGTATCTTTTTCTACCATTCTTTTTATTCCTGCTAATTGTCCCTCTATTCTGCTTAGTCTATTTATTATTAGTTTCTTTTCGTCTTCTCCTCTAAGTGTTTTCTTGTGTCTACATTCTTCCATTTTATCACTTCCTTTCTAAAACACTAATGGTTATCAATCGCGAATAAGTCATAGAACTTTTTTAATAATTAGTTTGATTTTCTTAATTATTATATACCCATTAGGGGTATTTGTAAATATGGGGGTATATATATTTTTTTGTTTAAATACCAGCAGTTTAAAAGGAGCGTGCACTAGCACTCTCCTTTTATTTCTGTTAACTCTCCTTTTCGACCTTCTTTTGCATTCATCCATGATATTTCTGACCATGAGTCCTCTGTGTGTTTTCCTTCACACACTTTAACATCATACCCATTTTTTATAAGTTCTTCCCTTATTTCAGGAAATATCACCATACTTTTCAAAAGCACCGCTGGTTGTACATATTGAGTATCCCCTTCTACAGCATCATCAATAATTTTATTGACAACTTTAATTTGATTTTCTAATGATTCTTTTCTCATTTCCGTTGCACTTATTATTTTAAGTTCTTCCATTTTTTTCTCCTGCCAATTGGCGTATTTAAAATGTTTACAAATTACAGTTTTATAATAGCACATTTTATATATTATGTCAATTTCTATTTTTTTGTTTTTGCTAAAAATTCAATATTCCCAAATGTTCTAATAATATTTTAATTCCTAATAAAATAAGAATAACTCCGCCTAAAAATTCTGCATTATTCTCGTATTTATCTCCAAATCTATTTCCTATTTTTGTTCCAATTACTGATAAAGCAAATGTAATTATTCCTACAAGTGTTATTGCTAAAATTAAATTAACATTAAAAAATGCAAATGTTATTCCGACTGCCAATGCATCTATACTTGTTGCTATTGCCAATATAATCATAGTTTTAAATCCAACATCGCCATTTATGTTTTCATTTTCTTTGCTAAATGTTTCTTTTATCATATTTCCACCGATTACTGCTAACAAAATAAATGCCACCCAGTGATCAAAACTTGTTATAAAACTTTCAAATGTTGAACCTAAAAAATAACCTATAATAGGCATTATTGCTTGGAAGCCTCCAAAATAAAGACCTATTATGCATGCTTTTTTCCAGTCCATTTTTTTCATTGATATTCCTTTGCATATTGATACTGCAAATGCATCCATTCCAAGTCCTATACTTAATAATATTAATTCTATTATTCCCATGTTTTCATCTCCTAAATGTTTATATATAATTTTATTTTGTTTAAAAATTTTTATGTTATTTATATAACATTTTTGGAGAATTATCAATTACCTAAAAATTAAAATAAATTAATTAGTTCTTCTTTATTTCTTAAACCAACTAGTCTTTTTTCTTCTTTTCCATTTTTGAAAACTATTAATGTTGGTATACTCATAACATTATATTCAACTGCTATATCAGGATTTTCGTCAACATTTATTTTTCCTACCTTAACTTTTCCCTCTAATTCTTTTGCTAATTCTTCTATTACTGGTGCCATTGCATTACATGGTCCACACCAGTCTGCATAAAAATCTACTAATACTGGTTTTTCTGATTTTAAAACTTCTTTTTCAAAATTTTCTGTACTTAATTTTATTTCCATTTTCTTTCTTCCCTTCTTAATTATTTAACACTGCAAGCCCTGCTTTAGTTCCATCATATACTGCCTTTGAAACTTGGTATAAACCGCCTGTGCAGTCTCCGCAAGCAAATAAACCTTTTATTGATGTTTCCATATTTTCGTCAACAACAATTTTGTCGTTATTTATTTTTGCCCCAATTTTTTTTGCAAACTCTGTACTTCCTGCAACACCTTGAGCAATAAATATTCCATCAATTTTCATTTTAGTATTATCTACAAAATCAATTTCTTCAACTTTGTTTTCTCCTTCTATTTGGTCTATTTCCTTTGTATTAATGTTAATATTTTCTGCTCTATATTCTGGTGCCTGTCTACCATTTGTTAAAATAGTTATTGATTTTGCAATATTTTGTAAATCCTTTGCCTCCGCAATTGCATAGTCTCCGTTTCCAATTACGGCAACATTTTTATTTCTGTAGAAAAACCCATCACAAATTGCACAATAACTAATTCCTTTGCCTTCATACTTGTCCATATTTTTTATATTTGGTTTGTTCTTTTTGTTTCCAGTTGCAAGTATAACTGATTTTGCTTTAAATTCATTGTTTAAAGTTTCAACCTTAAATGTATATTCTTTTTCGTTTAAATAGTCTATTTTAATATTTGTAACTTCATCTTTTATAACTTCTGCACCTATATTCTGAGCCTGTCTAATTCCTATTTTGTACAATTCTTCTCCATTTATTCCATTTTCAAATCCATAATAGTTTTCTATTTTGGTGGATTTTTCTAATGCCGATTTTTCTTTGTATATTATTAATGTTTTTAAATTTCTTCTTATTGTATAAAGGCTTGCAGATATTCCCGCAGGTCCTGCACCTACAATTATCACATCATACATTTGCTTCACCTCTTTTTTATTTTACAACTATTCCTAATAATTTTGATAGTTCAACTGCCTGGAATTGATTAACAATTAACCCCTTTAGGTCTTCTTTGTCTATTATAATTCCATCAATATTACAAGTTGAAACATCAATTCCTTTTAAATTTGTTCTAAACATTTGAGTTCTATATAATTCACATTCTTCAAATTTTGTATTCTTTAATTTACATTCTCCAAATGATGCCATGCTTATATTGTTTTCTTTAAAAGTTGTATCCTTAATGTTGGAATTTGAAAAATTAGAATATTCAAAATTTGATTCCTTCATTTTTGTCCTATAAATGCTTGTATCAATAAGTTTTGTTCCTACTAATTTACAATTAGAAAATTCACATTCTACAAAGTTTGATTCACTAAAATCGGCATTTGAAAAGTCACAATTATTAAAAATCACATTTGTAAAATATGTACTTATGAATTTTGCTTCTATACATTTACAGTTTTCAAATATACAGTTTGTTATTTCGTTTTTTTCTGTAATTATTGTTTCAATACAATTTTTGAATTTGTATCCTCTTATGTCGTTTTCTTGTTCTTTTTCTGTAATTATTATTCTTTCTATTTGCTCTGCTTCTTTGTATTCCATTGTTTCAATTTTCACACTTTCTACATTTGCTCACAAAATTAATGATATTTTTGGTACAAATATCATTAGTCCAATTATTGCGGCTGCAATTGCTGATATAAGAACTGCACCTGCTGCAACATCTTTTGCTATTTTGGCTTGTTCGTTTTTTTCTTTTGTTATTAAATCTACTGTGTTTTCTATTGCAGTATTTATTAATTCCATTGATATTACAAGTCCAAATAATGTTATACAAATTATCCATTCTACTTTATTTATTTTTAATAATATTCCAAATATTATTACTAATATCATTATTGATATGTGTATTTTCATATTTCGTTCTTTTTTTATTCCCATAAATATTCCTTCAAATGCATATTTAAAACTTTTTATAAATTTTTTCATTTTAACTTATTATCCTTTTTAATTTTCTTAATTCAAATTATATAAAAAAATGTATCATATTTCAAGTGATTTCTTTAAAAATTTCTTTAGATTTTACATCTATAGTTACTATTCACAGTCCATAAAATTATCAAAATAGAAAGAGCGGAATATTCCGCTCTAATTGAAAACATTATTATTTTTTTTGAATTTTTGAAGAATTTTATTATACTTTTCCTTTTGAGAATTTTGAGAAATTTGTTCTAATGTTTCTATTTTTATAACTTCATATTCCTCTTCTTCATCCTTATCCATATTTTCATAATCTTCTTCACTTAATAAGTGTGTCTCGGTATATAAAGGCAATTCGAAGCACTCATTCTGTATGGGAATCTCCCACTGTTTTTCATATTGTCCAAATACCTCGTATCTAGAATAATATTCTAAGGATATAGCATCTTCATCAATCTTCGCTGTCAAATAATCCTCTGCAAATACCCCTTCCAGTGAAAATAATTTTCCATCACAAATATTTGCAATGATAAATCCATCATTTACCATTCTATTTACTTCTCTAACTATTACCCGATAATATAATGCTTTCTTGTTCATATTTTTGTCCTCCTGTCTATTAATTCAAACCAATATTTATCTTGGTTTGATTATATAAGTAACTACATTTATTATAGTACGTTTTACATAAAATTGTAACATTTTATACCACATACAATAATATACAGAAAAACTGCAATATACTTCCTAGTAATATAAATAAATGAAATATAGAATGCATATACTTTTTCTTTTTCCCCAATCCATACAAAATAGCACCAACGGTATAAGCAACTCCACCACTAACTAAAAGCAATAATCCAGGTATTCCTAATAATTTAGGTAACAATTTAGCAGTAAAAATAATGCACCATCCCATACCTAAATAGCATATCATAGAAAAAACTTTAAATTTTTTGATATCTATTGAATTTAGGGTTATTCCTAAAATTGCAATTGCCCATATAATTCCAAATATACTCCATCCAAGAGCAGTATTGTATTCTCTAAATGTCACTAAGCAAAATGGTGTGTATGAACCTGCTATCAATAAGAATATTGAGCAATGGTCTAATATTTGGAATACTTTTTTTGCTTTTCTTTGCGGCTTTAATCCGTGATATATACTAGACATCGTGTATAAGAGTATCATTGTTACACCATATATTGAACTACTCACAACGCCATATCCATTATGATGTATTGCAGCAAATACAACGCATAGCACTAATGCAACTATTCCAAATGCTCCTCCTACTATGTGTGATGTCATATTAAAAATTTCTTCGCCTTTTGTATAATAAGGCAAAACTCTATCTTTTAATTTTGTTCTTGTCATTTATCTCTCCTTATTTTTTTATCCATACTGACACGCTTCTTGATTTTACACCAAAATTTCCGCATCCTTCTTCGTCTATTGTGACTTCTTCTTCGCAATTTCCAAGGCAGTCAATATATGTTTCACCAACATTTTGATTTCCCACATACATTCTTTTATATCCATCACCTGCATTAGAAATAACAACCGCTAAGCCTGAACTTATGTGTTCATCGTCACCTTCTTGTGTCCATCCTATAAAATTATTATGGTCAAAATAATCGTGTTGTAATCCATATGATTTTTCTTTTCTTATTAACATTAATGTTTTTAGGTCATTTACTGGCTCAATATGGTCATGTTCTATTCCATAATAATCACCATAAAATACACAAGGATATCCATCATTTCTTAGCAATATAATTGAATATGCTATTGATTTAAACCAACCTTGTACAAAACTTTGTAGTGCTTGGCCTGGTTGTGTATCGTGGTTGTCTACAAATGTTACTGCCATACATGGATTTTCCTTTACCAATGTGTGTTCCAATATTTGTGACATATTGTAATTTGGGTCATTTGATGCATTAAAGAAATTATAGTGTAATGGTACATCAAATAATGATATTTTTCCTTCTGTTTCCGTAATATATCTATGTAATCTATTTACATCTGCTGACCAATATTCACCAACTGTAAATAATTCTTTTTTGCTTTCATCTCTTAATGTTTGTATCCATTCTTTATAAAAATTTGCATCTATGTGTTTTACCGCATCTAATCTGAATCCATCAACTTTTGTTAAGTCTAAATACCATCTTCCCCAGTCTTTGCATTCTTTTACTACTCTGGGATTTGAAAAGTCTAAATCTGCTCCCATTAAATAGTCAAAATTTCCAAATTCTTCGTCAACTTCTGCTCCCCATTTTTTATCTACAAATTTGAATATTGCATTTTCGCCAGTTTGATTATTATAGTCTATTCCATCAAAATCTGTCCAATTCCATTCGAAGTCTGAATATTTGTGTTTTCTTCCTTGGAATGTGAATTTTGTTGCAACTTTTACATTTTCTCTTTGTGATGTTTCTATATTATGATTTGACCAGTCTACTTTTGTTGCAGGTATTGTTTGCAATGCATCTGCTCCCATTTTGTGATTTAAAACTATGTCTGCATAGCTTTCTATGCCTGCTTGTTTTAGTGCAATTATAGAGTCTAAATATTCGTCTTTTGACCCGTATTTTGTTTTTATTGAACCTTTTTGGTCAAATTCACCTAAGTCATATACGTCATATACTCCATATCCAACATCATCTTTTCCGCCTATTCCTTTATATGCCGGTGGTAACCATATTGCTGTTACTCCTAAATCTGATAGTTTTTCTGCATTTTCTTTTATTTGATTCCATAAATTTTGGTTACATTCCATATACCATTCAAAGTATTGCATTAGTATTCCATTAATTTTTTTCATTTGATTCGCCTCTTTTGTTTTTTATCATTATATCACTTAATTATTTTAAAATCTATAGTAGACCGAAAAGTCGATTATAAAAAAATTATTTTTTGAATTTCTCTATTTTCGATTAATTCATAAATTTGTTTATTATTTTTTATATCTTCTACATTCTTCCCATGCATCGTAAAAATCCCTTTAACCCCAGAATATAATGCATAATGAATTGCCTCAACATCTTCTTTACTTCCTATCTCATCACACGCAATTATTTCTGGAGCCATTGTTCTAATAAGCATATGTATGCCTTTGTTTTTACTTACATTTTCTATTATGTCTGTTCTAATTCCAACATCATTTTGAGGTGCTCCCTTATACATTGCTGCTATTTCTCCTCTTTCGTCAACAACACCACATGTTTTGCCTCTAAAATTTATTTCTTCTATTCCATCACTTAGCCTTCTAATAATGTCTCTTAAAATGGTTGTCTTCCCTCTACCTGGAGGTGCAACTATAATGGAATTGTATATTGTTTTATTCTCAATATCTATAATTTCTCTTAATATTCTTGTACTGCAGTTTTTTACCTCTCTTGCTATTCTTATATTTAAACTTGATATGTATTTTATATTTGTAATTTTTCCATTTTCAATTACACATGAACCTGTTAGCCCTACTCTGTGTCCTCCTTTTATTGTTATAAATCCTTCACATATTTGATTTTTATATGCATATATTGAGTTTTCACATAATCTTTCTACTATCTGCAATATTTCTGTTTGAAGTATATTATATTGCAATATAAGGTCTTTTTCCCTTAATTTTAATATTATTGGCTTGTCTACCCTGATTCTAATTTCTTGTAGTTCATTTGCAATTTGGGGATTTTCTTGCAATAAATTTGAAAAAATTTGATATATTTTATTTGGAAAATATCTTAAAATTTCATCCATTTTTATCTTCCTTTTATTTTTATTCTAATGTCCTTTTTCATACATTGGTTCCAAATTGGACATTCTCTATATTATATTCTTTTTTATGTATTTTATGACTCATTTTGGTTAGACTAAACATTATAATAATTATTCTAATCGGTTTATAGGTAAAACCGTTATTAAAAAGCCTAAATATATTATGCAAGGATTGATTTCTAAATGAAAAATAATAAAATTTGGATTATTGTTGCCATTATACTAATTTTGTGTATTGGAATTGGTATTTATTTTTTCTTTAAAAATAAATATACGAATTCTTCTAATTATTCTGCAGAAAGAACTTCTACAAATCAAGATTTTTCGGCAAACAATACCTCTGTTAATAATAATATTGTTTCAAATTCACAGATAAATAATACAGAAAATTTTGGACATAATTCATTAATGGAAAATAAAGCAAATGAGGAAAATGAACAAAATAATATACAAAATATTGAACCCAAAAAGGATGAACTTATTTCTTCTTTTTCTACAAAGATTTATACAAAGGAGTCTGAGAGACAAAATAATATTTCTATTACTTGTTCGAAATTAAATGGAACTGTGGTAAAAAATGGAAACACTTTTTCTTTTTGCAATACTATTGGTCCTGCAACTTCTGCAAAGGGTTACCAAGAAGCTGATATTTTTGATAATAATGGTAATAAAAAGAAAGGTCTTGGTGGTGGAAATTGCCAAGTGAGCACTACTTTATATAATGCTGTTTTAAAAGTTTCTGGTTTGTCTGTTATAGAGCGCCATGAACATAGTAATAAGGTTCCTTATATCAAATCCGGAAAGGATGCTGCTGTTGCTTATGGTAGTTATGATTTAAAGTTTAGAAATAATACTGGAAATGATATAAGAATTGAGGCTTCTGCTACTGCTAATAATGTTTCTATAAATTTATATAAGATATTTTAAAAGTTACTATTCACAATATAATAAAATATAAATTATTAATTTCATTTTTTATAATTCATAACTTGTGAATAGTAACTTTTAAAATTTTTTATTTTTGTTCTCTGTGCTTCATTTTATTCGTTATTTTATTTAGTTCTGCTCCTAAAAATAATGAGTAAAAGCATGAATATGTCCACATCATAATAAGCATTAATGTTGTTAAACTTCCATAAGTAATAGAAAAACCTTTAAAAATATCTAGGTATTTAGAAAACACAAATGATATTACATTAAGTGCAATAGCACCAAATATTGCTCCTGGAATTTGGCTTTTAAATGTAACTTTATGGTTTGGCATAAATCTATATAAAAATAAGAATATTACAAATGTCACAAAAATAAATCCTAGTTCTGTCGCAATTTGTGAAAGTGTATTAAAGTTTTCTAATGCTCCAAAATGTTGTTGCATCAATGATTTTAAACTATTTCCAAAAACCAATAAAACCATTCCTAACATTATTAAAACTATAAATATTACTGTGTCTATTAACGCCATTATTCGTAAATATAATATTGATTTTTCGTTGTCTTCATCTGTGTTGTATACTGAGTGTAATCCTTTTGTTAAAGCAAATAATCCTTTTCCTGCAGACCACAATGTGAATATAAGAGATATTGATATTGTTCCTATTGATTTTGAGTATACTTCTCTTACTATTCCTAATACAAATTCATTCATACTTGATGGAATTATTTTTGATATTGCATCAAATAGTGTTTGCTGTTGAATGTTTGTGTATTGTATTAGTGTTATTAGTAAAATTATAAATGGTATAAATGATAATATTGTATAATATGAACATTGAGCGGAGTATTCACTTATGTGGTCTTCTCCGCTTATTTTTAAGAACATATTAAATTGTTTCATTTTTTTAGAAATCTTCAATTTTATTTTTTTCATTGTTCTTTCCTTTACTTTAAATTTATATTTTTTCAAAGAATTTTCTTAAATCAAATTTTTAAAAATTTAATAACTTCTATACTATAATATTTTATTTAGATTCTTTTTTATTCTTTGTTTTTGTCTTTTTAGGTAATTCTTTTAAATCTCCAACTTTGTCAATTATTTCTTGTTTCTGCTTATTCATATTTTCTTTAAATTCATCTGTTTGTTCTACAACTTGTCTTTTTATTTCTTCCTTTTTCTCTTTTATTTTAACTTTAATTGATTGAACTTTTGGGTAAGCCTCTAATAGTCTTCTATATAATCCAGATTTGTTTAGAAGTGCCTCTTTAACCTTATTTGTTATCTCTTCAGTATTGTCTAGACTCTTTCCAAATTCTTTTGTTGTTTTTCCAACAAAGCTTATAACATTAGTTGAAATTATATTATCTAATAAAAATATTGTAAATAGTACTCCTGATATTATATTTAATTCAAGTTCTGATAATGCTTCAATTTTGCCTATTAAGAATGGATTTGAAACATACATTATAAACATTCCTAATAAACCAAATGGAATTATTGTATTTAAACATACTCTTCCATTTATGTTGAATTTTCTTTGGCTATAGTCCCACCATCTTGCATGATAAATTTTTTCCATAAAGTAACTTGTTAAATATTCTAGTGTTCCACATACCAGTATTGCCATTACAAACAATGCAACTGGATCTGGTACATATTTTTTAAGTAAAAATGTTATTAATATTGCTCCTGTTCCATATATAGGGCAATATGGTCCTATTAAAAATCCTCTATTTATAAATTTCTTTTTTTCAATTAATTTTCCTACTACTTCCATACACCATCCTGCAACTGAATATGTTAAAAATAGTAAAAAATATACTCTAATATCTATTCCAAATATTATCATTTTCTTTCCTCCGTTTTATTATAATTTTAAATCTTTATACTTGATAATATTATAAAAGTATTAAAAATTTAAAATTCCATATACAATATAATTATTATATCTCGATTCTATCTGTAAATTTATTTTTAACTGATATTTTTAATACCCTATTTTCTTCTTTTTCTAATTTAGGGTCTTTATTTACAATTTTTACCGCTGCTTCCTGAGCCAATTTTAAAATATCCATATCTGTAAACAAATTAGCAATTTTAAAATCTGGAATACCATGTTGCATTGTACCAAAGAAATCTCCTGAGCCTCTTAATTCCAAATCCTTTTGAGAAATAAGAAAACCGTCATTAGTTTCACACATAATTTTCATTCTTTCTTTAGTATTTTGTCCTTTTCCTTTAAATTTTAAAATACAATATGATTTATATTCACCACGGCCAACTCTTCCACGCAATTGATGTAATTGTGCTAATCCAAATCTTTCTGCATCTTCAATTACCATTATATTTGCATTTGGAACATCAACACCTACCTCAATTACAGTTGTTGAAATAAGTATATCTATTTCTTTATTTTTGAACCTTTCCATTATTTCGTCTTTTTCTTTTGGTCTCATTTTTCCATGTATATATTCGACTCTGTAATCAGAAAATGTCTCTTCTTTACATTTTTCATATAATGTTGTAACCGCTTTTAAATCTGTGTCCTCTTCTTCGCTTTCTTCAACCAATGGACAAACAATATATGCCTGTCTGCCTTCATCAATTTGTTTTTTTATAAAATTATTGATTCTTTCTTCCATTCTATTTGTAACCGCAAATGTTTCAATTGTCTTTCTATTTGGTGGAAGTTCATCAATTATTGATATGTCCAAGTCTCCATATAAAATTAATGCAAGTGTTCTTGGAATTGGTGTTGCAGACATAACTAAAACATCTGGATTTTGTCCTTTTTGTGCAATTTTTGTTCTTTGCTTTACTCCAAATCTATGTTGCTCATCTGTAACAACTAGACCCAAATTTTTAAATTCTACATTTTCTTCTAGCATTGCATGTGTTCCAATTAATATATCAATTTCACCATTCTTTAAACGTTCTAAAATATCTTCTTTTTTCTTTTTGCTGATACCTGATATTAATAATTCACATTTTATATCAAATTGATTTAGCATTTTTTCAAAATTAACCATATGCTGTGTTGCAAGTATTGCAGTTGGTGCTAGAATTGCTGCTTGATATCCAGATTTTACGGCTTTGTATGCAGAAATCATTGCAACAACTGTTTTCCCAGAGCCAACATCACCTTGTAAAAGTCTGTTCATCGATTTTTCTGATTCCATATTTTCATCAATTTCTTGTAAGACTCTTAATTGTGCTTTTGTTAATTTGAATGGCAATGTGTTTATTACATCTGACATCTTTACATTTTTGTCAAATGTGATTCCTTTTTTGTCTGTCAAATTACAATTTTTTAATTGAAGTAATGCCAATTGAGTTGTTAGCAATTCTTCAAAAACCAATCTTCTTCTTGCCTTTTTAAAGTCCTCAAAATCATGTGGAAAATGTATATCATAATTTGCTTTATTTGCATTCTCTAACTTATACTCATTTAATATATAATCTGGTAAAGTCTCTGGCAACCCACCTTGTTCCTTAACCTTTTGAAGTCCGTTTTCAATTATTTTTCTTAAAGTATTTTGTGTTAAACTATATGTCAATGGATAAATTGGTATTATTTTTCCAGTATTATTTGAATTTTCTATCTCGTCAAATACAGGGGAATTCATACTTATTTTTCCATATTGAAACTCAACTTTTCCATAAAATCTGTATTTCTTTCCGTATTTGAAACTTAGATTTTAAATATGGTTGATTAAACCACGTTATTACTGCTTGTCCTGTTTCGTCAATAACTGTAAGTCTTTGTATAGTCCTCCCTTTACTTATTCTACTATCTACTATTCTTGACATTGCTACTGCTTCTATTAATGCAACTTCTCCATTTGCACATTCACATATGTTCTTTGGTTTGCTTCTATCCTCATATCCTCTGGGATAATATGTAATTAAATCTTCAACATTGAATATTCCTATCTTATTTAGGAGTTTTACCTTTTGTGGTCCTACTCCTTTTATATATTTTACATCTTCTGTTAAATTCATTTTTTATCTCCATTTTTTCGGGATTGGGGGACGGGTCTTTAATCCCGAAAAATTTTACGGGATTAAAGACCCGTCCCCCAATCCCTAATTTTTATATTTTCAATAATTTGAAATCAAGACCATCACTACTTACTAATTTATATTCAATTCCATCAATATTGCCTTCTACTGCATCTTGTATTGAATTTGCATGTAGATGTGCATAATAACATCTTTTTATATTATATTTTTTCATAAGTCTTGTGTAATCTGTATTCATATAATTTTTTGTTAGTGGTGGATAGTGCATAAACACTATGATTTCTTTATCTTCTCCATATTTTGATATTCCATCTTGTATTGATAATTCTAATCTTGCAACTTCTCTTTTTGTTAATCTAATATCTTCTTGATCTTCTGAAATATTCCATCCCTTTGTTCCAGCTACAGTTTTGCCTTCAAATTCATAACTATTATTATATAGAAAATCTATGTTTTTAAAGTCTTGTTCTTGTATGTATCTTCTCATACTTGTTACTGTTGTCCACCAGTAGTCATGGTTTCCTTTTAATAAGATTTTTTTTCCTGGTAAATTGTTTATAAATTCAAAGTCTTTGTCTGTTTCATCTAGGTACATTGCCCACGAAAAGTCTCCTGGCAATATTACTGTGTCCTCTGGTTTTACTTTTAATAGCCAGTCTTGTTTGATTTTTTCTTCATAGTTCTGCCAATTTTTCCCGAATATGTCCATTGGTTTATTTGTGTTAAATGATAAGTGTAAGTCTCCTATTACATATATTGCCACTATTTCACTCCCTTTCCTTATGTCATATAAAAGTTTTATATATTATTATTTTATGTTGTTAAATATCTTTATTTATTTTACTCGTCTGTTTTATTCTTTCTATAGTTTACAATATTTTTTATTAATTGTCTATAATTTACAACCTAAATTTGATTTTTTTGTTTGATAGTGCTATAATGTTTTTTGTAACAAATAACTTAAATAGTTTTTGGTAAGGAGGGTGTTTTAATGGATAATAGCACTGAAACGAGTATAACGCTAAAAGATTGTATAAATAGTCTTTTAGAAACTGAGAAGGAACGGAATGATATAAAAATTTTCTTGGTTGATAATTTTTTGACCGATTCCTGGAGTAAGCAGATAATTAATTTATCTGTTGGAAAGGAAAAAGAAGTTAGTCAAATTGATTTCTTTGATAACTTCGCAGAAAGTATTTTTGTCAAATCTTATGATTCAACAACTTCTGCTCTTTTGTTTTTAGAATATTTTAAAAAATATTCTAACTTGAAGGATGATTTGATTTCAGAAATTAAATCAGAAGAAAATGCTCCTTGGATATCTGAAATTTTTGAGAAAAAAAAGTTGTTTTTTTTAGTTTCGGACTCTCAGTGGAAGTATCATTCTTCAGAAGTAAGGGCTAAAATAGATATGGTTTTAATTGGAATGGATAAATTACCAACCCTTGAAATCAATTTATAATAAAACACAACGGCCGGTCTTTTTTGACCGGCTCTTATATTATTATATATTAAATTTGTTCTTTATAATTTTAAATTTGGAATTGCATTTAAATTCAATTCATCTCTTTTTCCATTAATAAAATTATAATACCCTGCAGAAGCAATCATTGCAGCATTGTCTGTACATAATTTTAAATCTGGCATATATACTTTTATTTCTTGATTTTCAAGTTTCAAAAATTCTTTTCTTATATAACTGTTTGCAGATACTCCACCTGCTAATACAACTGTTTTTAGCCCAGTTTGTTTTAACGCTTTTTCTGCATTTTCTAGTAATATTTCTGTTACGGTTTTTTCAAAACTTGCACATAAATCAGCCTTGTTTATATCTGGCGTTTTATGGTGTAAATTTATTACTGCTGTTTTTATTCCACTAAAACTAAAATCTAAATTATCAAAATGTGTTTTTGGTAATTCTATTGCATTTGGATTTCCTTCTTTTGCAAGTTTGTCAACCTTTGGTCCACCTGGATATCCAAGTCCAACTACTCTTGCGACTTTGTCAAATGCTTCACCAATTGCATCATCTCTTGTTTTTCCTAAAACTTCAAATTCTGTATAACCTTTTACATGTACTAACTGCGTATTTCCCCCTGAAGTCATTACACACAAAAATGGTGGCTTTAATTCTGGGTATGTAATATAATTTGCTGCAATATGCCCCTGAATGTGGTTTACTCCAACTAACGGCTTGTTTATTGCAAAACTTAGTGCTTTTGCATATGAAAGGCCTACTAGCAATGCTCCTACAAGTCCTGGTCCGTATGTTGGAGTAATTGCATCAATATCTTCAAATTTTATATTTGCTTCTTCTAATGCTTTTTTTGTTACTCTTGATATTGCTTCAATATGGTTTCTTGATGCTATTTCTGGCACCACACCTCCATATTTTTCGTGTATTGGTATTTGTGTGTCTATTATGTTTGATAAAATTTTTCTTCCGTTTTTGACTACTGATACTGATGTTTCGTCACAACTTGATTCTATCCCTAATGTTAATATGTCTTTTTTCATTTTTTATGCTTCCTTTCATTTTGTATTAAAAATATAATACATATGCTTAAATATCTACTTTAAAACTTTGAAAAAAATAGAGGGATTTTTGTCCTGTCCCCCAATCCAGTTTTTTTATAATCCAAATATTAATTTTCCTAATGCTAAAACTCCTTTTGAAACCCAGTTTATTGCTGGTGTTATAATTGTTCCTGCAATTCCCGTTATCCAAATCAATACGAATACAATATAGAATATTTGCTCATTGTTCACAAAAAATTCTTTTGCTTTATATGGTAAAAATGGCATTATTATTTTTGAACCATCTAGTGGTGGTAATGGTATTAAGTTAAATACACCAAGCCCTATATTTATTGATATTGTTGTTGATATTAATAACATTATTACCGTTCCAACTGTTGATGCCATAAATGTTGCGCTTGCAAATTTGTATATTGCACAATATATTAATGTAAATATTATTGCAAGTATAAAATTCATTAATGGTCCTGCAAGTGAAACAATTGCCTCTCCTTTTTCCATTGAGATTTTTCTTGTATAATTTCTTGGGTCTACTTCTACTGGTTTTCCCCATCCAAATCCTGCTACTAATAGCATTAGTGTTCCTATTGGGTCCAAGTGTGCAAATGGATTTAGACTTAGTCTTCCTTGCCTTTTTGCTGTGTCATCCCCTAGTTTATATGCTGCATATCCATGTGCAAATTCATGGAATGTTATTGCTATAAGTACTCCTGGTGCACTTAGTAATAAACCTAATAATTGACCTGGATTTGTTGCATATTGCATTACTAAAAATAATAGCATTATTCCTGTTATTATATACATTGTTTTTTTGTCAAAATTAAAATTAAACATAAATTTCTCCCTTCGTTTACTTATCCCCATTATAATTTCAATTATTGTTTTTAGATATCAAATGATTTTACAAATTGTATAATATCATTATTCACTTTTTGTATTCTTTCATCATTTTCAAATTCTTTAAAAGAAAACCACTTGTATTTTATATTAAAACACTGAAATTCTTTTTTATTAAATTCTTCGATATTTTTTAGTATGTTTACTTTATAAAAGAAATGCTGATATTCTTTTTCTATTTTATCACTTTCCGAGAATTTTTTATGTATCTTTTCACCAACAAATGATATCTCAACATCTTCCTTTTCAATGTTTAACATTTCTTTTATTTTGTTATAAATTGATTCCATGTTTTCTTTGTTTTCCATTTTACTGTTTAAGAATAAATAGCAGTTCCATTTTTTGTCATAATATTGTAAATATTCATTTTTTTCGTTTTTTATTATGATTATTGAATGTGTGTTCATAACTTTTCTCCCTTTTGGTTTATCTTTTGATTTTTTCTTCTTATTATATTTCATACTTTATCATATTTTTATCAAAATTTCAATTACTATACTTATTTTTCTTTCTTAAAATATTCGATTTCATATTTATCCAATAAGTCCATAGATATTTTTCCTTGCTTTAATGCCTCTTCTACTGTCATTGTAACCCCATTTGGGAAATATACCATAACAACCTTTGTTTTTTGTGAAGGATAATAATACTCATATTTTTCATCTTCAAAAAATTTATATTCTCCCCCTTGTAAATATTTGCTATAATATTTTTCTCTATCTGCTAAAGTTGTACTATCAAATATTTTTGGTTCATCTGTTTCTTCTATCTTTTCTAAAATATCATTGTTATCAACTTTTAATGCAAAATATGGTTTATCAGAATTTTTTTCTTTCATAAATATTATAAAAGTATCTTGAAAATAACAGTATTTTGTATCTTGTCCTATTCCCATATATTCTGTAACCATTGTTGCTTTACTTGATAAATTACATCCTCTTTCATTCAAGTAAAAATTAACATTTTGGATAACATCATATATGTATAATCCTTTAGAATTTTTTATCTTTTTATCATATAATTGGTTGTAATTAATCATTCCATTTACCTTTACATATGGAACTCTTAATTCGTCATCTTCTGAAAATTCTGTACGACCTTTATAGTTTTTTGTTTTTGCTTTTATGTCTTCATAATATTCGTCAAATGATTTTTTATCATCTGTTCTATAAAGTATTATTTCATCTCCTTCTTTTGTTTTCAATTTTATAGCCATATCATTACTTAATAAACTACCATTATTTAATTTATTATAAAATAGAATTTCAACATTTTTATTCATTTCTTCTGGACTCGCATTGTTTATTCCAAAATATTTAATATATTCTTCACTATTTCCAAATGTCCATTTATAATCACTAAAATTGTCAAATGATTCTAAAAAGTTCAATTCTTTGTTAAGTGTAGCATCTATTTTGTATCCATTTGTAACTGTTCTTTCTACATTTATTTTATAATCATTTGGATTTAGCATTTCTTTTGAAAATGTACTTTCATTTAAATCATTTGCAATTTGTGGCATTTCGCCTTCTAATTCTATCTTATTTAATCCAATTTTTTCTTCTAGGTCTTTCCATGCTAAATCTAGTGTTCCCACCCATAAATTATTTATTGTATTCTCATCTAGTGTACTTTGATATGATGGGTTCATTGTAATATTATGATTTGTATTGTTTTTTATATACTTATTATATATAACTGTTGTAGCATAGACTATTCCTGATAATGCGATTGTTGTGCATATAATTATTACAAAAATTTTCAAAACTTTATTCATTTCATTAAATCCTTTCTTTAGCAGGATTTTTCTTAATTGTTTTTTTCCTCTA
>MNRS01000007.1 GCA_001916065.1 Clostridium sp. 28_17 | reverse complement strand
CGAACCCGCAAATCTTCCTTGGCAAGGAAGTATTTTACCATTAAATTATACCTGCAAAATTATATAGTGCTAAAAGAAAAGTTCGTTGCCTTGGCAAGGTTATGTTTTACCACTAAACTATACCTGCATTTTTGCTCTTTGTTATATTTAATTATATTCAAAAGCAATTAATATGATACCAAATATTCTAAATATTGTCAATAGTTTTTAAAAATAAAATTCCTCAAAAGCGGCTCAATGTTGCGGTTCAAAATTTTACGGGATTGAAGGTACGTCCCCACAATCCCGTTCTTTTATTTTTTACTTTTTGTTTTTTTTGCAGTTGTCTTTCTTTTTGTTGAAGACTTTTTAGTTGTTCTTGTTTTCTTTTCTGTTTCTTTTTTCACTTCTTCCGCCTCTTCTGGATTCCATTTTTCACCAGGCTTTGGCTTGTTCCAAGAAATATAATCACATGAAGCTGGATTATTTTCGCAAATATAGTAATTTCTTTTTCTTTTTGTTTTTCTAACTTGAACAGTTGCTCCACATTTCGGACATGGAACATCAATTGTTTCTATTATTGGTTTTACATTTCTACATTCTGGAAATCCTGGACATGCTAAGAATTTCCCATATCTTCCATATTTGTAAACCATCATTCTTCCACATTTTTCACATTGTACATCTGACACTTCGTCAACTAATTGCACATGTTCAAGTTCTTTTTCTGCTTTTTCAAGTTCTTGCTCAAATGGTCCATAGAATTCCCTAATTATTTTTTTCCATTTTTCTTTTCCTTCTGCAATTTCGTCAAATTCGTTTTCAATTTTGGCCGTAAATTTCACATTCACAATATCTGCAAAGTTTTCTGTAAGTAGTTTGTTTACTATTTTCCCAAGTTCTGTTGGTACTAATTGTCTTTGCTCTTTTTCTATATATCTTCTTTCCAAAATTGTTGTAATTGTTGGCGAATATGTACTTGGTCTTCCTATTCCTTTTTCTTCTAATGCTTTTACCAAACTTGCTTCTGTGTATCTTGCAGGTGGTTCTGTAAAACTTTGTTTTGGATTTATTTTGATTAATTTTACTTCTTGATTTTCGTCTAAATCTGGCAACATTCCTTCTTCTTGTTCTTCTTTTTCGTCTGTTCCCTCAACATATAAAATCATAAATCCTTTGAATTTTAGATTTTGTCCATTTGCTTTGAAGTCATAATCATTTGCTTTAATATTTACTGCTATTGTGTCATATACTGCAGGTTTCATTTGACTTGCCATAAATCTGTTATAAATTAGTTTGTATAATTTATATTGGTCTTTACTTAAGTCGCCTTTTATGTCGTCCGGTTCGATATCTGAATATGTTGGTCTTATACCTTCGTGAGCGTCTTGGGCATCTTTACTTGTTTTGTAATACCTATTTTCATAGAATTCTTCACCATATGTTGATACAATGTGTGTTTTTGCTGCCGCTCTGGCTTCTTCTGATATTCTTGTAGAGTCTGTTCTCATATATGTGATTAGACCTACAGTTCCTCTGTCTGCTATTTTTACACCTTCATATAATGTTTGTGCAACAGACATTGTTTTCTTTAATGTGAATCCTAATTTTCTTGAAGCCTCTTGTTGCATTGTGCTTGTTGTAAATGGTGGTGCTGGATTTCTCTTTTTCTCACCTTTTTTGATTTCTGATACTATGTATTTTGCTTTTTCTATGTCTTTTAAGATTTGGTCAACTTGTTCTTTTGAATTGATTTCTTGCTTATTTCCGTTTTTTCCATAGAATCTTGCTTCAAATTCTTTTTTGGATTTTTCGTCTTTTAAGTTTGCATATATGTTCCAATATTCTTGTGGAATAAAGTTTTCGATTTCTGTTTCTCTGTCTACTATTAGTTTTACTGCAACAGATTGAACTCTACCTGCTGAGAGTCCTCTTTTTACTTTTTTCCATAGTAATGGACTTATTTTATATCCAACTATTCTGTCTAAAACTCTTCTTGCTTGTTGTGCATCAACAGTATTTAAGTCGATATTTCTTGGTTCTTTTATTGCTTTTTGTACTGCTGATTTTGTAATTTCATTAAAAGTGACTCTTGTTATTTTATCTTTGTCATCTTCTAATATTTTTGCTAGGTGCCATGCTATTGCTTCACCCTCACGGTCGGGGTCAGTTGCTAAATAAACTTTTTTTGCCTTTTTAGCGTCTGTTTTTAAAGATTTTATTAAATCTCCTTTTCCTCTGATATTTATATATTCAGGTTCAAAGTCATTTTCAATATCCACACCTAATTTTGATTTTGGTAAATCTCGTATATGTCCCATTGAGGCTACAACTTTTGTACTGCCTCCTAAAAATTTTTTTATTGTGTTCGCTTTTGCAGGTGATTCTACTATTATTAATTTATCCGCCATGTTTCCTCCTCTGTTTTTATTATATCTTTAAGTATTCTAGAACATTTTTTCATATTTTGCAAGTTTTTTCTAATAAATCCAGAAAAAAAATGTCCTTTTGGATACAAAAAGACATTAAAATTTTTTTCTAAATAAATCCATTATTACTTCTTCTGAATTAATTGGAGTAACTTGATTTTCTTTAAAAATATTTAATATTTCATTTGCTTCTATTTCATCATTAGTAACATATTTTATACTTTTGTTTTCAACTTTAGTACAATCTGGTCTATATTCAGTTTTTACTATTTCTATTCCATATTTTGTTTTTTCAAATGATTTTATTACATCTTCATTTATTTGTTTGTAATACTCCAATTTTATTGGATGTTTTATTCCTGACTCATTCAGTAACTCTTTTTTAATAAATACACTGCCAAAAAACGTTTTCAAAAAAATCCCCCTTTTTATTTTTCTTTTGTTGCAACGTATTAATATTACTACTAATTTCAATGGTTTGCAAGGATTTTTCATCGCAATTTTTGACATTAAATTTTCTATTTTTTTATGTTTTTTTATTTTTCTTTATAGTTCGACTTTATGTCTTAAAATATTTTTTTATTTTTGACATTTTTCGATTATATTAGTCTTTTAAAAAATTTTGTATTTCATTTGCCAAGATTTCTTCTTTTCCTGTATAACTATGGTCTGCGCCATCAATATAACCAATATCTAATTTATCATTTTTTATTTTTCCTTTTAATTGTTCACATAGTTTGTCCGCTTCTTGAATAATTAATTCTCTTTGATTTCCCCATCTCATAAATAATGGTACTTTAATATTGTTTAGTTCTTCAAAATTGTAATTTTTATCTGAAAACTTTGCAAAGTCTATGTCTTTGTTTTCAATAGCATATCTTAAAAACGTTTTTACACTGATAGGATGTATAAAACTTTCTGCAGGCATTAGTTGATTTTCCATTTTTTCTCTTTTCATATTTTTAGCATAGGTTACCATTACAGGAAAGTCATCTTTTAAATATACTTGGATGGCAAGTGGTATATCTACTAATGAAAGTAAGATTATTCCTTTTATTTTTTCTAGTATTCCTTTTTCATTTTCTTCAATTAATTTGTTATATGTGTATATTGTTTTTGTACACCCTAGGCTATGCCCAATGATATATATTTCTTTGTAGCCTTGTTCTATTGCATAATTGATGGCTCCTACAATATCTTCGTAACTTTCTGCTATTTCTTCATATGCAGTACCTGCAAGTTCCGGTTTTTCTTCGCTTTCCTTTTTTATGTAATTTACTAGGTCATGTCCTCTATTATTAAATGCCAAAAAATCAATGTTGATTTCGTTTGCCTTTTGGGCTATTATTTCGTCTCTTTTTTTGATGCAATTTGTTGCCATTCCATGTACTGATATTATTATTTTCGCAGTTTTATTTGTGTTTTTATACATAATTCCATTTAATATTACTCCATCTTGGGCTTTAAAAAATATTGTTTCAGTATTTTTCATTTTTTATTTCCTTTCTAAAATGTTCAAATTAATATAAAAGACATTCCTGTTTTACTTGTTTATCAATCATTACGGTTCATGTCCACCTAAAATTATTGGTTGCTATGAAGTGTAATAAGCAATTTTATGGAATGTCCTTTTTTCTAGATTTTCTCTACAATTTCATTTTGATTTTTGTATATACTATTTGCAGGTACTACTTTTCTCACAGATGATAATGGATATATGTTGCTATGACTACCGATTACTGTTCCTGGATTTAGAACTGAACCACATCCTACTTCTACTTCATCACCTAACATCGCTCCGAATTTTTTTAGTCCTGTTTCTATTTTTTCTTTATCATTTTTTACTACTACTAATTTTTTGTCTGATTTTACATTTGATGTTATTGAGCCTGCTCCCATGTGTGATTTATATCCCAAAATTGAATCTCCCACATAGTTATAATGAGGTACTTGCACTTTGTTAAATAGAATTACATTTTTTAATTCTGTTGAATTTCCTACCACTGCACCTTCACCAACTATTGCTTTCCCCCTTATAAATGCACAATGTCTTATTTCTGCATTTTTTCCTATAATTGCAGGTCCATGTATGTATGCAGTTGGTGCTACTGTTGCAGACTTTGCAATCCATACATCATCTCCTACTTTGTCATATTCTTCTGGGTCTAGTGTATTTCCTAATTCTATTATGAAATCATTTATTTTTGGCAATACCTCCCATGGGTATGTCGCTCCATCAAATATTTTTTTTGCTATTGTTTCATCTAAATTGTATAAATTCTTTATTTTACATTCTTCCATATTTTTCTCCTTTTTTAGGGATTAGGGGGACGGGTCTCTAATCCCTATTTTTTTTATATTTTTTCGGGATTAGGGGACGGGTCTCTAATCCCTATTTTTTTATATTTTTTCGGGATTAGAGACCCGTCCCCCAATCCCGTTTTTTTATAGCCACTCACCATTTCTTTTAATATATACTTTCTTAATACTTTGTACAAGTACGGTATATATTATAAGTAATAATACTACAAACGCATAATATTTTCCTGGTAAAATTTCAAAATTAAATGTTCCAACATTGTGTAATAATATCGGTGTAACTATTGTTCCTGCAATAGTTATTAATGTTGATATTGTTAAAAATTTATTTGCTCTTGATTCTATGAATGGCATTTTTGCAGTTCTAACATAGTGAATTATCATTGTTTCACTTATCAAGCATTCTACAAACCATGCTGTTTGGAACCAAGATTGTTTGTCTACACTGTTGTATCCAAATACAAACCAAAATACTACAAATGCTATTACATCTGTTATTGAACTTGTAATTCCCATTACATTCATGAATTTGCCAAGTCCTTTTGTATCCCATTTTCTTGGTTTTTCCAAAAATTCTTTGTCTACATCATCATATGGTATTGCTATTTGTGATATGTCATATAAAAAGTCTTGTATTAACATTTGTATTGGCAATAGTGGCAAAAATGGTAAAAAGATACTTGCTATTAATATACTAAATACATCTCCAAAGTCTGAACTTAATGCCATTTTCATATATTTTATTATGTTTCCATACACTTTTCTACCTTCTATTACTCCATCATATATTACTTGCAAACTTTTTTCAAGTAATATTATATCACTTGCTTCTTTTGCTATGTCTGTTGCAGAGTCTACACAAATTCCTACATCTGCTGTATGTAGTGATGGTGCATCATTTACGCCGTCTCCCATATATCCTACTACATGGCCGTTTTTCTTGTATGTTTTTACTACTCTTTCTTTTTGCAATGGGTTTAATCTTGCAAAAACGTCAACTTCTTCTACTGCTTTTTCTAATTCTTCGTCTGACATTTTGTCTAATTCTACACCTGTAATTATTCTGTCAGATCTTAATCCTACTGTATTGCATATATTTTTTGTTGCATATGCATTGTCACCTGTTAGAATTTTTGTTTTTACTCCAATTTTTCTTAAATCATTTATTGTCTTCTTTACATCTTTTTTTGGTGGATCCAAAAATGCAACATATCCTACAAATGTCATTTCACTTTCGTCATTACTGTTAAAAACATTTACACCTGGATATTCTTTTTTCGTTGCTAATGCTATTACTTGCATTCCTAGATTTGATAAATTGTTTGCATTTACTTCAATTTGCTTTACTAAATCATCTGTTATTGGAATTATCTCGTCTTTATACTTTACTTGTTTGCAACATTTTAAAATTTCTTCTATTGCGCCCTTTGTAAGCATTCTGTAGCCGTCTTCACTTTTTACAACAACACTCATTCTTTTTCTTGTATAGTCAAATGGTATTTCGTCTACTTTTTCGTATTCTTTTAGAACTTGCTTGATTTTGTGTTGATTTCCATATGCTATTACTGCTTTGTCAACTAAATTTTTTATTCCTGTTCCATAATAACTGTTTAGATATGCATATTTTAAGATGTCTAAGTCTTCTTCTCCCATTACATTTATGTATTTTTGCAATGTTATTTTATCTTGTGTTAATGTTCCTGTTTTGTCTGTACATAAGATGTCTATTGCTCCTAAGTTTTGAATTGACTGTATATTTTTTACTAGTGTTTTCTTTTTTGCTAGTGTTTTGCTTCCTTTTGTTAAGTTTACATTTACTATCATTGGTAACATACTTGGCGTTATTCCAACTGCTACTGATAGTGCAAATAGTAATGCTTCCATTAGATTGTGTCTTATGAATGCATATATTACAAATACTGCTATTGATACTACTACCATATATTTTATTAGTAGTTTTGTGATGTTGTTCATTCCTTTTTCGAAGTTTGTTATCTCTTTTTTGTTGTCTATTTCTTTGCTCATTCTTCCTAAATATGTGTCAAATCCAGTTTGTATTACAACTGCTGTTCCGCTTCCACTGACTACACTTGAGCCCATTAAACATATGTTGTTTATATCAAATATTCCTTTTGGTTCATTTGGTGTTGTTGTTTTTTCAACTAATACACTTTCTCCTGTGAATACTGATTGGTTCAAGAATAAGTCTTTGCTTTCTATTAGTATTACATCTGCTGGTATTATTGAGCCTGCATTTAGTTTTATGATGTCTCCTATTGCTATGTTTTCTACTCTTACTTCTTTTTCTTTTCCGCTTCTTACCACATTTGTGCTTGAATATATTTGTGCTTTTAGTTTTTGATTGAATTTGTATGTTGAGTAGTTTTGACAGAATTTTATGAATGCGCTTACTACTGCTATTCCTACTATTATTCCTGCTCCTAGTTTGTCTGATAGTGCAAAGTCTATTATTGCTAGCAAAAGTAATATATATATGAATTTATCATTGAATGATTTTATAAAAAATTCCAGCCAACTCTTTTTTTCGTTTTTTACTACTATGTTTGGTCCGTTTTTTTCATATCTTTTTTGGTATTCTTTTTGTGTTAGTCCTTCTTCTTTTGTGTTGTATTCTTTTAGTATTTCTTCTTTGTTTTTCTTTGATGTTTCTGTGTATTTTTCTAGTAACTCTTTGTCTGTGTTTTTCATTTGTTTTACTTTTTTCTTGATTTCAAATAGTTGTATCATTTGTATCACCTTCCTTTTTTGGTTGTTTTTTTTATTTTTTTTGTAAGTTTTGTTTTACGGTTGTATTATATCACTTTTTTGAAATTTTTAAAGTGTTTTTTGGATTATAAAAAAAAACTAGGAATGCTTTGACTCTTGGTCTTTTTTTATTGTTACTCGACTTGTTTTTCAATTACTGAATACATATTAGCACATATTTTGTTATATGTCTAATTTTTTGGTGTAAAAATTTGCTTTTAAGAAATTTTTTTGCTATACTGTAACCATTATGGAAAATAAAGAAAGATATAAACATTTAAACAAATATTTAAAAGAAAAATTTGGAGAAAGAACCTTAAAAATCTGTATTGATGGAGGCTTTACCTGTCCTAATAGAGATGGAACTATATCCACAAAAGGATGCATTTTTTGTAGTGAAAAAGGTTCTGGTGAATTAATACGTTGTGGCTTTGGTAACACTATAACTGAGAAAATTAGTAATCAAGTTAAAAATTATTTTAATAGTTATCGTAGTGAACGTGCTAATAAGTTTATTGCTTATTTTCAAAATTTTACAAACACATATGATTCTTTGGATATACTAAAAGCTAAATACGACGCTGCTTTAATTGATGATAGAATTGTTGGTTTAGAAGTTGCTACAAGGCCTGACTGTATAAATGCTGATATTGTTAATTTATTGAAGTCATACAAAGATAAATATTATGTTTGTGTTGAACTTGGTTTGCAAACTTCTAATGATGAAACTGGCAATTTAATTAATCGTGGTTATTCAAGTTGTCAGTTTACAGATGCTGTTATGTTGTTAAATGATGCTAATATTGATGTTGTAGCTCATATTATGGTTGGTTTGCCAGGTGAAACTTTTGAGAATTTGAAAGATACTGTTGATTTTATTAACAAGCATAATATTCAAGGTTTGAAAATTCATTCTACTTATATTGTTGAAAATACTTATCTTGCTGATATGTTTTTTGCAGGTCAATATGAGCCTATCTCTTTAGAGTATTATATGGATGCGCTTACTTATGTTGTTACTCATATTTCTCCGGATATTGTTATTCATAGAATTTCTGGTGACGCTCCTAAGGATTTGTTGGTTGCTCCTGAGTGGAATTTGCATAAGAAGTGGGTTTTGAATGGTTTTGATAAAATTTTGAGAGAACAAGATTTGTGGCAGGGAAAATTTTATAAATAATTTTACTTAAAAAGACATGAGAGTTTTATACTTCCATGTCCTTTTTTTTATTATTCTTTATTCATATTATTTAAAGCTTCTTCAACTTCTCTATATCCTGGTAATACAGCATCAACAAAAGCATCTTCATCACAGTTTATATTCCATTTTCCATCTTCTTTTTTCATATTGATAGTAACTTCTGTTGTTATAGTCTCAATGTCTTCGGAATTATATTGTTCTATAAAATATTGTTTTAATTGTTCATCCATCTCTTCTTCTGTCATTGCACCAAACGCTTGAGAAAAGGCTACAGAAAATGCTTTTGATATATAATTTCCAAATACTGTTTTTAAATTTTTGTTACTTATATTTAATTTCATTGTGCATTCATTTATTTTTACATCTGTTGATACTACCTCATAGTTTAGATTTTTCAACATTGCTTTTTCCATATCTTGATTATCTGCTATGTTATCTTCTGATGTTGCATTTTCTTCAATTACATCTTTTATATTGATGTATTGTTTTATTTGCTCTTCGTCTCCTGTTTTTAATGCTATAAACATTTTATCAACTGTTTCTAATGCTTGTTTTTTTGTCATGTTTAAGGCTATAAAATACCCTCCAACTACTAGTACAATTATTAATATTACTATTAATGCAATTTTTAGAATTTTTTTCATATTCTTTCCCCCTTTCTTGTGCTTATTAAATCACTTTTAGGGTTTGTTGTCAATTAAAATTCGTATTCTTGTATAACTTTTCCGTCTACATTTTTTAATATTATTTTATTGTCTTCAATTACAATATAGCTATGCTCTGTATTGCATTTTGGAAGTGAGATAGAACCTGGGTTTGCAAAGATAAACCCTTCTTTTTCTTGAATAAATCCTTGGTGAATATGACCATATATCATTATATCAAAGTCGTCATATGGTATTTTTTCTATATTGTATTTGTGTCCATGTGTAAAGTAGAAATTTTTACCGTTTATTTCCATTAAAATGTGGTCATGAAATTTGAATTCTGATATTGTTTCGTCTACTTCTGCGTCACAGTTTCCTCTTACTACTAAAAGTTTGTCTTTTAGTGAATTAAGTGTTTGTGCTACTTTCATTGGGTTGTATTCTTGACTTAAATTATTTCTTGGTCCATGGTAATATAAGTCTCCTAATAATATTATCTTGTCTGGTTTTTCCTTTTCATTTATTTCTTTAATTTTTTCTCCATAGTATCCTGAACCATGGATATCTGATATTACTAATGCTTTCATTTTTATCACCTTTCTTTTTTATAGTAATACAATTTTGTTTAAAATTTCATTTGATTCTTTGCTGTTTTTAGCCATAATTTTATTTTTTATTGGTCTATATCTTCTAAATTATTGAAGAATTCTTCTGTTAATTCTTCTTCATATACATATTCACCATTTTTATATCTCAATATACTATCATTTTGTATTTGATTTTTTAGTTCTTCTGATATTTCTGTTTCTTCAAATATTTTATTGTTGTTTTTGTTTAGTAAGTAAACTCCCTTTGCACTAAAATCTACTACTTGATACAGGCAGTTCTCTTCTCTATTTTGTTCTAGGTTTTCTTGTTGTTCTAGTGAACTTTCTTTTTCAACCTCATTATTATCGTTGATTTCGTCGTTGTTTATTGTGTTCATTTGTTCTTTTTCCTTTGAGTTTTCAATTTGTTTTGATAATTCTTGTATAAAATTTTCTA
The DNA here is from genome assembly GCA_001916065.1 of Clostridium sp. 28_17. Taxonomy (GTDB): domain Bacteria; phylum Bacillota; class Clostridia; order TANB77; family CAG-508; genus CAG-269. Next base: position 6,212 of record MNRS01000007.1, on the reverse strand, counting down.
CTAAATTATTTTCTTTTATATCATTTGCTAGTTTGTTAAAAATATCTAATTTCAATAAATCATCTCTCCTTTTTTTGATTAAATTTTTTAATTATGTTTTATAATTGTGGTGAATTTTTTATACTGCATTTAATAGCTATTTGCTATTTTGAGAGCTTTCACCTGTTTGATAATTAATTGTTATTCCGGGTTGGACATTATACACATATACATTAAAGCTAGCGCCTTGTCCATTATCTTCTACAGAATATGCTTCCATTTCTACGCCACTTGCAACTTTATTGTCTCCTTTAAAGTCTGGTGTTACTCTATAAAGTACATGATTATTATTGTTTTTTTCTATATATTCTGCTACTTTGTTTTCAAATGGTAACATTCCTTCAACATTGAAATAATTTGTACCGGTTATTAAATTCAACTCATTGGCGTTTTCTCCTGCTAATTGATATCCTATTAGATGGCATCTGTTGTACAAGAATTTTCCGTCATATTTTGCTTGTTTCCAACCTGTTGGCTTTACATTACTGATGTCTCCTCTTTTTTCTGTTGGCATTATTTCTTTGCATATGTTTGCATATGCTACTCCGCATCGTTTTAAAGAGTCAAGTTGACTGTAGTTTTCGAATGCTTTCGTTGTGTGCTCACTTTCTTTAAAGTATGGTATGTTGTTATTTATTTCTGTGTATATTTTGTCTGTGTATTCTGGTATGTTACTTAAATTGTATTTGGTTCTTGATACCGTATTTCCCGCTGTTTGTGCTTGTTCTGCGGTTATATTTGTTTCATTTATCTGATTTTCTGCGTTGTTGTTTTCTTGTTTGTTTATTACCCAACTTGCTATTATTAATATTATTATTATTAATGTTGATATTATTTTTTCTGTTTGTTTGTTTTTTGTTTTCTTTGCTCGTGTACTCTTTTTCACTTTTGTATTTCCTTTCGCTTCACTTCGTTTCGCTCATCATCATCCAAAATTTTTTTCAAAATTTCGTCTGCCAAGTCTTGTGTCTTTTATTAATTTTGCATTTTTATTTGTTCTTCTTTTATTAATTGATATCTTATTAATTCCTCACTGTCTATATTTTCCTTATGCATATCAACTGCTGTAATTTGATGGTTATCATATGTTGTGTAATAATAAATTCCTTTACTTGCATTACAGCAAGATGTATAAATTGTTATCTCATACTTTTCGTCATCTACCTCACAACATCCCCTTTGTTGATCTACTGAATTAAGAATATGGAAGAATTGGCTAACACTTTCATTTTCTGTATCTTTTGAAACTGAGTTCATTTTTACAAAACTTGCTCTTATAAACCTAGATTGTGAAGATAAATCACCAGGAAGTCCTATTGCTCCCATTCCTCTGCTGTATCTATCTAAATTTATATTTTTTGCAAATTTATTCTCAGGAGATTTAGGTGATAAGTTCATATAGTTATTTAATGCAAACATTTGCTTATCAAATGGCGGGTTATTAGTTAAAATTCCTACAGGGTTTTCATATATTTTTATTCCATCTTTCATTGCTTCAACTGTTATGGTTTCTTCTTTGTCTGCTATAATCCAATGTAATTGTGCTAGTGGTAATTGTTCATTAAATGGTTCATTTAAAAAATTCATTTTTTCTATTAGTTGTCGTGCTTCTTTTACGGTTGTGCATTGACTTAAAATCCATGGTATAAATTCGTATTGTGTTATATTGTCTTTTCCTTCTTCTTTTGAATTGTAGCGTGTGTTCCCTACAAAGTTCAGTCCTGCTATTCCTAATCCTTTTTCGTTTATTGCGTCATAGTATAGTGGGTAGTTTTCTGCTACATATGCCATTCCTATTATTGCATAGTGATTTTTTATTTGTTCTGTTTCTTTGAATTTGAATTCGTAATTTCTTGGTGTTATTGTTATTTCATCTCCATATGAGAATTCATAGTCTAGTGTCCTCCCAAAATAGAAGTCTTTTGTTTTATATGTTGCTGCTGTACACATAATTTTTCTCCTCCTTATTTTTTCATTGTCTTTTAAACTTTTCTGTTATTTTTCCACTATTATATCACAATATGTGGATTGTTGTGTGATTTTTAAATTTAATTTTGGATTTTTATTTGAAAATAAGTTTAAAATTTGATTATTCTGCTAATTTTTTGAAATTTAAATTTTAATGATATAAAATACTGGGGTAGAATGTTTTTTAGTGTTCTACCCCATAAAAAATTCTTGAATTTTAACTATTATTAATATTTTAATACATTGATGCTTCTACTATTTTAAATGTTGCATTTTTCATTGAATTTAATTTATCACTCTCTACATATTCGAACAATTTGAACTCTTGGCTTTGTCCAGCATTTAAATTATTTGCATAAATATAATCATTTGCTATTCTACTTCCATTTGCATCAACAGCTTCAACTTGAATACTGAATGAAGAATTAATTGTTATTACAATAGTAAGAATGCAAAGTATTATTCCTGCAATGGCTTGTCCTTTGCTAGATTTTTTTATTAGTGCTACTATACCAAATATTGTTCCCCCTTTTATTTTATTATGTTGAAATTATATCATTTTGTTTTTTATTTTTATATCGAAATTTGTCGGAATTATAAAATTTGTTTGTTTTTTTATATTATTTTACATTTTTTGTGGTTCTGGATATTCTACTCCAAATGTCTCTACTGTTACTTTTTTCATAACAGGTGGTTCTACTGGTCTATCTTTTCCACCGCCAAATGGACTTCTGGTAATTACTCTTGATTTTACAATTTTATCTACTACATCCATCCCTTCAATAACACTTCCAAATGCAGCATATTTTCCATCTAGAAATTCTGAGTCATCTGTTACTATAAAGAATTGAGAACCTGCACTATTAGGCATCATGCTTCTTGCCATTGATACAATTCCTCTTACATGTGATATGTTGTTTTCTACTCCATTTTCTTTGAATTCTCCTTTTATTCCGTATCCTGGACCTCCCATTCCTGTTCCTTCTGGGTCTCCTCCTTGTGCCATGAATCCTGGAATTGTTCTGTGGAATATTAGTCCATCATAAAATCCTTTTTGTATTAAGTTTACAAAGTTGTTTACTGTTTCTGGTGCTTTGCTTGGATATAGTTCTAGTTTTATTATTCCCCCATCTTCCATTTCTATTGTTACTATTGGTTTCTTTAAATTTTCACTCATAATTTTCTCTCCCATCTTTTATTCTATTTCAATTTTTATTTCAAAATTTTTTCTACAAAATCATTATCATTAAATAATGTAATTGATTTTGGTAAAACATCAATTATAAATTTATTTCCCGTTAATTTTTCTCCATCAACATTAAAAGTAATTTTTTCATCAAGTTCTAATTCCACGTGATTCGTTCTAAATTTATGAATTCTTCTTTTTCCTTCATGTTTTCCTTTTTTCAGCCTTAAAATTAATGGAATCATTTTTATTTTTGACATTTTTTCTGCATAATAGACATCTAAAAGACCATCTGTTAATGTTGATTTTGGTGCAATATTATAGCCACCGCCATAATACGCTCCATTACAAATGCTTAAAATTGTATATTGGGTTTCAATGTTTTTTACACTGGTTTTCAACTTCATTTTTTTATGTTTGAACTTTATGAAAGTATATACGATGCTTGCATTGTATAGTTGACTTGTTGGTATTATAGTATTCCTTAATTTGTCAATATTGTTTGCTACTTCAGCATCGATTCCTGTACATGCTACATTTATGAAGTATTTGTCATTAATTTTTCCTATATCTATCAACGTCTCTTTATTAGGCAAATTTTTTATAGTCCTATATGTATCATTTCCTGAGCCTGATGGAATAATACCAAGTTTGTTTTTTGTGCCAACTAATGCAGGTAGCACAAGTGTTAAAGTTCCATCTCCGCCTACAACATATATCACGTATTCCTTATCTTTGTATTCAAGCGCAATGTCATATCCACTTTTTTCTTTTGTTATATATCTAATTTCAAATTCAATGTTTTGATTTTTACATTCGTTTTCAATATTTGGTATGATTTTTTTGCTTTTTCCTCTTCCAGCACTTTCGTTTACTATAAAAATCCTTTTCATGTTTAATTTCATTCCTTCCTCAAGGTAGAAATTCAGTTGAAAAAAAATAATTTTTCCAACCTTTTCTACTTCCTAAGTATGTTTAATACTTCATTCTTAATATAATTATTTGCTTCTTCTACTTCCATTTTACTGATATTTACTGGTTTTCCAAATTCGATTGATAAGTCTTTTCTGAATGGTTTGTAGTTGCCTTTTATTGCAAATGGAATTATTGGTGTATTTGTTTTTTGTGCAATTTTGACTGCTCCATATCTAAATTTTAAAAGTTCTTGGTTTGTCCTGTTTCTTGTTCCCTCTGGAAAAATTCCAACTGCTCCACCTTGTTTAAGTACTCTTTCTGCTTTTAATATGGCTACAGGATTACTTTTGTTTCTGTGTACTTTTATAGTTCCAATGCTTTCAAAAATTTTTCCGTGTATTCCTTTGAATAGGCTTTCTTTTGCCATGTAGTGTACTATTCTGTTTGTGTTTGCCATTACCATTATTGGGTCAAATGCGTGCTTGTGGTTTCCTACAAAGATAATTGCTCCTTTTTCTGGTATGTTTTTTGTTCCTTTTACTGTTGGTCTATATATTATTTTTAGCAATTTGCTGTATATTGATTTTGCTATTTTGTATAGTGTTTTGTTTTCTTTCATTTTTTGTTTCCTTGTTACTTTTTCTATATTGTTTCAATTTTATGGATAAATATTTAATTAATTTTTCAACCTTTTATATCCTTAAGTATTTCCTTAAATAATTCTCTAGTATTTTCATATGTAATTGTTTCAACTGCTTCATCGAAATCTAACCATTTTATTTCATTAACTTCACATTCCTGTGCTTTAATTTCTCCTCCTGTGCATTTTGCAACAAATAATACTACTTGTTTTAGCTTTCCTTTATCTGTTACATATTCCATTGTATATCTTTTATTAGCATCAATTTCTACATCTAAATTAGTTTCTTCCTTCACTTCTCTTGCTGCTGTTTCAAGTTCTGTTTCATTTTTTTCTACATGTCCTTTTGGAAATCCCCAATGTCCTTGTATTTGCTTGATTAGTAGTACTTTATTATCATTTATTATAATACATCCACAGCATTTTTCTTTTTCTGAATTTGCATTTTTGTTTAATATATTATCTACTTCTCCTAGTTCAATTTCTTTTTTTAAATCATTGTTTATTTTATGTACTGGAATTTTGTTTTCTTTTAATATTTCTTTTATTGTTCCTGGTAAGATTTTATATTCTTCTATTTTGCTTTTTTCTATCCATTCATAGCGTAAGTTTTCTTTGCCCTCTACATTTTTTAGTGTTTGTTCTATTTTTTTGTCTTCTTCGTTTATGAATTCTGCTTTGTGCACAAATAGTATTTCATGATATTTTTGGCCTTTTTCTTCGAAGAAATTTTCTATTGTTGCTATATATCCTGTTGTTTTTATTTCTTTTCCAAGTTCTTCTTTAATTTCTCTTTTGATTGTTGTTTCTGAATCTTCTCCTATTTTTACTCTTCCTCCTATTAGTGCATAGTGGTCTTTGCTTATTTCTTTGTGTACTAATATTTTTCCGTTGTGTTCTATTATCCCTGCTGCTCTTATGTTTAGTTTGTAGTTTTCTACATTTATTGTTAAATCCATACCCGTTCCTCCTTTTTATTTTTATGGGAATTATATCATAATTATAGGGAATTTTATAGTGTAGAATGAAAAAAGTATTTACTTTTTTCACTATGTTTGTTACAGTTCAGTAATAAAAATCCCTGAAATACCTGTGAATGATATTTTGAATATATTTCGAATGTGACCAAAATAGTGTTACAAATTCTTAAGTAAATGCTCTAAATGGTCCTGCCTTCTGGTGTTGTTAGAGTATTTACATTAGAATTTGTTAACATCATGTAGGGAACCTGAGAAAATATGAAAAATATCATTCACAGGTATTTCAGGGATTTTTCCTAATGAACTGTAACCTATTTTTTATATGAGTTATTATTGATGCGTGCTTTTTTTCTTGTATATCTATATTATATTTTTTATGCGTGGGCTTCGGGTTATGAGGACAGAAAGTTTTTTTAAAGAAAGCATTTATTTCCAGTCTTTTGGAAATTTATTTTTTAGACTTTCCCTTTATTTTCCCTTTATG
>MNRS01000006.1 GCA_001916065.1 Clostridium sp. 28_17 | reverse complement strand
TTTATAATTTTGTTTCGTTCACAAATATTATATATTTGATTTTTATATGTGTCTATATTTTTATGTTAATTTTGTTGCTTTAATTTTTTGAACTGGGTAAAAATTTTAAGAAAAATTTCAAAGACGTTACAGATTACGGACTGTGAATAGCAACCTAAGACCGTGAAATACAACTTTTAAAACCATGAAATGTAAAAAACACAATTCACAAAATATGCAAACTGTGTTTTAAATATATAAAATTTAACGAAAGCCACCGCCGCCTCCGCCACCACCGAAGGAACCACCGCCTCCGCCGCCAGAAGAGAAACCGCCACCCCCAGAAGAATAACTTGAAGCTCTATACATACCATTTTGAGCAGCAGAATAACCATGAGACATACAATGATTAACAAAAGAAATATTATCATAATCATTAAAATGAGACTGTTCAATAATATCAGGATAAACATCCTTAAAGTTTTTAGCAACCTCTTTCGCAATACCCATTAACTGAGCAAAAATCAAATAATCCTCAAACAAATTAACCTCAATAGGTTCTCTACTAGCAATAAGAGAATACTCTTTCAAAAACTTTTTAAGACCAGCAAGTTCCAAAGCCTCTTGTTTCAAAGCAGGAGTAGCCTCATGTGTAGTAACAATATAGAATTTCAAATACTTAGTATCAACAACATTAATCAACCCCTCACTTTCAAGTTTATAACGTTCATCATCCATAACATTTTTGAACCAGCCAAAAATCATATCATAATTAGAATCACACCAGTTTTCAAACTCCTTCTTCTCCAAAACACCATTGCCACTAGCATCAGAAATCATCTTAAATAAACGTTGTTCAGTTTCATCAGTAATACTATCAAATTTACCTCTTTTTATAACTATAACATCACTATCTCTCTTAACCAAAGAACTAACTGACCTTTTTTCAATAGTGATAAGAGAATCTTTAAGCCATTTTAAAAGCAAAGCACCCAAAATATCAGTTCTATTCTTTAATAACTTGTATGAATAACCAATATAATAAGCCCTAAAAATATCACCATTACAAGGAATATCTCTAAAATACTCTATTTCACGATTCGAAATAGCGGAATCCTTCTTTATAGTTAATTTACTTTCTCCTTCTGATCTCATTACACCAAGAATTGTAAACAAAACAGTAAAAAATAAAGCAACCAAAAGTCCAATAATTGATAAAGCACCAACAAATCTATCACCAAAATCACTTCCACTTTTTTTAGCATATTTCTTAGCACCGTTTTCCGCCATATTAAAATAATGCTCAAAATCATGTTTCAAAGAATTAGAACTACGGAAAGTACCTTGTGGAAACTTAACCAAAATAGTCATATATTCATTAGTATCCAAACGCCCAGCAGACTGCATCTCAATGTAGCCATCATAAACATAAGCAGTACCACCATAATTACCATAGCCCCAAACATCAACTGAATCTTCAATATCAAAATTAGAATGAATCTTAATATAAACACTTCCAATAGGATTTGAAAAATCTTTAGGAATAAGAGTCCAATATATCATTTGTGAATCTGTTAAGTTAGCAACAAAATCAGTAATGTTATACTTTACAGTATATGTATGACTGCCATATTCGCTTATACCCCAACATAATTCAACACCATTTGAAACCTTATTTATACCACATTTATAAGCCTTATTTTCAAGAGAAGAAGATGTTGACCAACTAGACAAAGTTTGATATGTTGTGTTATTTTCAGATACAGAAAGATTTTTAATTGTTGAATTTCCTAAATTATAATAAGGATGATAAATTTCTGTACCTTGAGTCGCATTACAATCCCAAATTTCAGAAATCGTTGCATCACCGTTACTATTAACATAAATATCCATTGATATTTTATTAATACTATTCGCTTTAACACTTTTTGTTAGACCAAATATTGCAATACTCAGTATAAATACTGAGAATAGCCTAAAAAATTTTTTCATTTTTTGTCCCCCTTTATTTTGGTCAATTATTTCATATTTTTTGCTTTTTCACAATGTTTTTTAAATAATTTGTATAAATTTTTTAAAAGCCCTTGCAAATTATGCTAAAAGTCATTATAATATAACATATGCACCAGTAGCTTAGTTGGATAGAGTGTTCGGCTACGAACCGGAAGGTCGGGGGTTCGAATCCCTCCTGGTGCACCAAAACTCTCAAGTAGATTATCATAGTATGATAACTTTCTGTAGAAGATAAATATGGCAGAAATTAGATTTTGTAGCAGTTTGCACTGCGTACAAAATCTTAATTCTGGTTTTTTATTTTAAACAAAATAAAAAGAGAGAAGCAACCTCAGTTAACTTCTCCCCACACTTTCTCGTGGAATTTAATTACATATTTTAATATTTCTAAAACTTCTGTATATGCTTTTGCATTATTATCACACATATATATTAACTCCAATCTTTTGTGTATAATGTATTTATAACATATCTTAAATAAATTATCAATAAAACTTAAACTAAATAATTTAAAATAATTCTTCCAAAAACTGTTTTATATGATTTTTAACTGTCTAGGTTGGATGGCTAAAATTCTTAAGAACGGATGTATATGTATCAATAGCAATTTGCATCTTTTTGTATCCAAAGATTAATATAAAATATTATAACTATTGAAAAATGTTAATTGTTATATTAAAATATAAAATGAAAAAGAAAAAGTAAGAGGTTTTGCTATGGAACAAATGAATAAAAAAGAACTAATTGAACGTTTTATAGAGCTACTAGGCAACAATGAAATTTTAGGTAAAGTAATGTCAATAAAACAAATTAGAGAAAAATTAAATAATATAGTAGAAGTTGTAACTTATAAAGATGAACCCGGAAATTTTTCTGGTGAATGTTTAATAGATAAAAATGGAAAAGTAATTATAAATTTCGATACAAGAAAGATATCATATCTAGAAGAAAATGTGACAATAGTGCATGAATTACTACATGCATTATCAACACGTTCAATGTCAATAAAAAATTATCCTGGGTATCAAGAAATAAAAGAAGAAAATTGTGGAATTCATTTAACGGAATCACGTTATTTTCCAGACGGAGATAAAATGGGGAGTGGTCGAAATTATGCAATTAATGAAGGTATGACAGATACATTGGCAGAAAGAATTACAGGAGATTTTCATAATGGATATAATACAGAAAAAGATATATATGAAATTGTTGCTATTATTGTTGGAGAAGATAACATGCTGAAAAAATATTTTTCTGAACATGTATATGAAAGAAACTTAAATATTTTTGAAGAAGACATGATAGAAAAATATGGCATAAACTTAGGAAATAAAGTTAATGATGATTTAAAAAAAGTTTTTTCATTATCTGATCAGCTACTTGATGTGGATAGAATTGATTTTATGCAGGGTCTTAATAAAGAAGGAAAAGAGCTTCAAGGTAAAACAAAATATGAAATATATGCTACACTTGAAAAAATAATTAGTATGATAATAGAGCATGAACCAGATGCAATGATGAGAATACAAGATATTTTAGAGCCGGCTTTTAAAACAAGTTTAAGAGAACAAGTATCAAATCAAATATTAGGAGATTTAATAAGAAATAATGAATTTAATTTTGAAACTAAATTAGCATTTTTGGAATATGTAAGTCAAGCAAAAAATTCAATCATTCCAAAAAACATTGTGGATAATATGTTATTTGAATTAGATGATTCAAATAATCTCTCGGCAGAAGATAAATTAAGATATTTTTTAAAATTTGATAATACTCGCTATAGCTTTAGATTCTACGAGAGACCTTATGATAAATTGTATGATTTATATGTGCAAAGCGGAAAAATTTCTGAAGATAAATTTTCAAAGAGAGATATATTTAAGCGTTATGCTGATATAAGTAACAATGAGGATAAAATACTCTTGCGAATGAATGATATAAAGTATAGAAAAATAGGAGAATATTACGAGCTATGTGGAGATTTTGAACCGGCAATGGGTCAAGTTTACGACTCACAAGGAAAACATATAAAAAGTGAACGCATAAGAAGATATCGTAAACTTGATGACGAGGAGTTAGATGAACTTTTTTTTGATGGAGACTCAGCAGAAAAGGCTAATGAACTGCATAAGAAAATTGATAAGATTTTTCAAAATATAGAAACAAATTGTAAAACTGATGAGGAATATACAAGTAGCATTGTAGTTAGTGGGAATATGTTAAAATTACTGTATCAACCTATTAAAATATTTTCAGAAGGTAAAAAATATTGTGAATACTATGTAGTAGATGAAAATGGAATGCTAGTGCAACTTGAACCTCGGAAAAGAAAGAAGGATTATGGATGATGTGTCTGAACTAGATGTACAGTTACAAAAACAAACATCAGAAGTATCAGTAATTGAAATGATGCAAGAGGCTGATATTATCAAAAAAACTTTAGAACAAAATACAAATACAAGAAGTAATCAAGAAAATACAAGAGAGGATGAATATAATGGCAAATAAAATTAATATTGGAAATCAAGAATTATTAGTTTTGTTGGAATTTAATGATAATGAATATGAAAAAATAATAATGTGTTTAGATGAAAATAACCAAAAAGTATTTATAATAAATAATAAAGTAATAACAGATAAAAACATTATCAATGCTATAAATAAAAAGTATAATTTAGAATTACCAGAAGAACTAAAAGGAAAAATATTCTAAAGAGAGGAACAAAAAATGACATATGAAACAAAACAAGCCTATTCAGAAGTATGTGCAGTTTTAGAAAATATGCCAAATGAATATATAAGTAAAATTCCTAAAAAAATAATAAAACTATTTGAAACTGAAAGGCTTACAAACTATGAACCGAATATTAATAAATTCAATCCATTGGATAAAAATAAGTTGAGTAAAAAAGCAATGGTTATTATAGCTATGCTTAATTACCAATATTGGTGTCCAAATAAAAAAGTAAAAGATGATTTATATAAAACATATTTATCTAATAATGATAAATATCAAAGAGAGATAGAAAAAAAGTATTCTGTTGATAATTTATTTAAAAATAAAAATAATATAACACAAGTTTATAACGAAGTTGAAAATGTAGCCATGGTTGAATATAAAGAATCTGTATTCAAAAGAATAATCAATAAGATAAAAAATATATTTCATAAATAAATTATTGGAAGCACTTAAAATTTTAAATGATTTTAAGTGTTTTTTGATTATGTATAAGTTAATAAAATGTTAATAAAAACAAAAGTAAATTCCTACAAACATCCTTCGCTAACGCAACATATAAAAAACTAAATGAAAAATCATAAAAATAAAAAGGGCACAAGGCCCTTAAAACTTAAAATATTAAATTTTTTATTTAATAACAACATCATCCTGGAGTGCAAGAAACCCACACTCAAAAAGAAGTTTGGAGAGTTGATAATAATCACATCTAACTGTCGAGCTAGACATGCAAATGATAGTAGCATATGAACTAGAATCATTAATAATTTCATAAGTCCTACCTGCTATAAAAACATAAGCAGTATTACTAGAAAGATTAAGCAAAACATCCCAAAGATTCGCCATACAACTTATAGAAGAATTAGGTGGGATGGTTAAAATATTCATTTCAGTAACACCACTAAGTTGTTCAGTTTTTAAATTACCTGAACACCGTTCCTTAATTATCTCCATATTGTCGTTACCTCCTAAAGAAAAATTTTTTATAAAAACATTTTAACATATTAATACAAATTAATCAAGGATACAATATTTTGAAATTTATTAAAAATATTATATAGCAACAGATTCAAATAATTATAAATGTATCACAGATAAAAAAGAACTAGATTAATCTAACCGAAGAAATCTAGTTCAATAAATAATAAAATAATATAAATATATGAATTTAAAGAAATTGTAGCAAAACCAAGCAAATAAGTCAATAAAAAAAGCAAAAAAACTCAAAAAAATATTGAAAAATAAGCAAAAAGGAAAATAATACCAAAACTACAAACCCAAATCAAAAATCTCCAAATCATCAAAAGCCGGATCATAAATATTTTTCCCCATAAAATCAAACCTAGAACCATGGCAAGGACAATCCCAAGTCTTATCAACATCATTCCAAGAAAGCAAGCAACCCAAATGAGAGCACACAGGTTTAACCGCAAAAATATTACCGCGAAGAATCCTTATAAACACCAACCATTTGATTATTAACATCAATAACACCACCAGAATTAACAGGAATATTATCAAAAACCACAGAAGAATCTTTAAATTTCTTAATAGCAAGAGAATTAACAGACTCAGTAATCATATTTTTAACCTCAGTTCTATTTTTAAAAGGATGAACACGAGTAGAATCAAACACATATGCAAACTCATTCTCTTTACCCAAAATCATATTACACACAATATTAGCGGCCACATTAGAAGAAGTCATACCCCACTTATTAAAACCAGTGCCAACGTAAATATTATCCATCATGCTAGAAAAACGACCAATGTAAGGAATTTTATCAAGAGTAATACAATCGCGAGTATCCCATCTAAAAAGAACTTCACAATCAGGATATAACTGTTTAGCATAATTTTCCAAAGCACCATAAGTATCCGCATAAGAAGCAGGGGTTCCGGTTTTATGACCACAACCACCAAGCAAAAGGATTTTTTTGCCATTATAATTTGCAGTCCTAAAAGAAAAAGTTGGTTCAGAAGCAGTAATATACATACCATTATTTAACGTTTTCTTTACATCAACACCAATAACATAAGAAGAAGCCTGATACATCTTAAAAAAGTAAATTCCAGGAAAGTTTATAAAAGGATAATGTGAGGCAAGAACAACATATTTTGAAGTAACAATACCATTTGGAGTAAAAACATAAAAAACATCACCAATATGCTTAACATCAGTAACAGTAGTATTTGTATAAATATTACCACCATTTTTCAAAATACAATTTGCCAAACCACCTAAATATTTAGTAGGATTAAATTGAGCCTGATTTTTAAATTGAACGGCACCTGTAACGTCAAAAGGCAAGCCAGTTTTAGTAACAAAATTAGCCGGAAAACCTAAAGCATTTAGAACATCAACCTCTTTTTTCAACTGTGGAACTTCATCTGCATTTGTTGTATAAACAAAATTTGATTGTCTTTCAAAATCACAATTTATTTTTTCGTCATCAATAATTTTTTTAATATTTTCAATAGCATCCTCATTTGCCTGCAAATAATCTTTAGCAAACTCATCGCCGTAAGTTTGTACTAAATAAGTATAGAAAAGTCCATGTTGAGATGTGATTTTTGCTGTAGTATGTCCTGTAGTTTTTTGACCGATTTCATCTTTTTCTAAAATTGAAACTTTCAAACCTGCTTTAGAAAGATAGTAGCCACAGGTCATTCCAAAAATTCCTGCACCTATTATACATACATCAGTATCAATATTTTTGGATAAATTTTCGAATTTATTATCATTTTTATTTTCAATTAACCATAAAGAATTCATAAGAGTCTCCTTTTAATATTTGTAATTATTACTATTTAAAAAATTGTAATATTAATATGTGAAATTAATGATTTATTTATTTTTTTGTTGCCCCATTCTAAAAATTCTAAAAAAATTTTAACAACTTTTGAGAATTTTTGAACGGTCCCCCCGGATCACTTCAAAATAAATAAATGATTAATTTCATATAAATAATAATTATAATTTTTAGTATTTACTAAAAAAAATAATAAATACCAAAAAAAGTGGAAAAATAAAAAACAAAGTGATATACTAAGAAAAAAACAAAAGACAATGGGTAAAATTAATACCCAAAAAAGAAAGGAACGTGATAAAAAATGGAAAAAAGTTTAGAAGAAAAACTATTTCACAAAAAAGAAAACGGATGGAACGCAGTAGACACAAGAAAAAAAGAAGCAATATTCAATTTCTCAAAAGACTACATGAACTTTCTAAATAAAGCAAAAACAGAAAGAGAATTTATAGTAGAAGCCACAAAAATGGCACAAGCAAACGGATACAAAGACATAGCAGAAATTGAAAAACTACAACCAGGAGACAAAATATACTTTATAAACAGAGGCAAAAGCATGTATCTAGCAATAATAGGAACAGAAAACATAGAAAACGGAGTTCACATTATTGGCTCACATGTAGACTCACCAAGACTAGACCTAAAACCAAATCCACTATATGAAGACACAGAATTAGCATACTTCAAAACACATTACTATGGAGGAATCAAAAAATATCAATGGACAACAATTCCATTAAGCATCCATGGAGTAATAGTAAAACCAAATGGTGAAAAAATAACAGTAAATATAGGAGAAGACGACGATGACCCAATATTTACAATAACAGACTTATTACCACATTTAGCACAAGAACAAATGGAAAAGAAACTAAAAAACGGAATAGATGGGGAAGACCTAAATCTTCTAATTGGAAGCATTCCATACCAAGACACAGACGCAAAAGAAAAAGTAAAACTAAATATTCTAAACATCTTAAACCAAAAATACGGAATAGTAGAAGCAGATTTACAAAGCTCAGAATTAGAAATAATACCAGCATTCAAAGCAAGAAGCCTAGGATTTGATGCAGGGCTAGTAGCAGCATATGGACAAGACGACAAAGTATGTGCATACACATCACTTGCAGCAATGATGACATTAGAAAATTTAAAAAACACAGCAGTATGCATTTTATCAGATAAAGAAGAAATAGGAAGTATGGGAAATACAGGAATGGAATCACATATGTTTGACTTCTTTATATCAGAAATGTTAAACAAATTAGGAGTAAACAGACCAAATCTATTAGACAAAGTATTCTGCTTCTCAAAAATGTTATCCTCAGATGTTGACGCAGGTTTTGACCCAATTTATGCATCAGTATCAGACAAAACAAATGCAGGATATGTAGGAAAAGGAATAAGCCTAAACAAATACACAGGTGCAAGAGGAAAATCAGGAGCATCAGATGCAAACGCAGAATATGTTGCCTGGGTTAGAAATGTACTAGAAAAAAATGATATAAAATATCAAGTAGCAGAACTTGGAAAAGTTGATATTGGCGGTGGAGGAACTATCGCATATATATTAGCAAACAAAGGAACAGATGTTATAGACTGTGGAGTACCAGTGCTTTCAATGCATGCACCATATGAAGTAACAAGCAAATTTGATATATATTCTGCTTTCGAAACATACAAAGCATTCTGGAAAGAATAAAAAAATAAGGATTGGAGGAAAATGTACCTTCAATTTTTTTTTTCGCTATTCCGTAGGTCTTTCAGCAAAAAGATAAAAAAATAGATAATTTAATTTAAAAAACTTGAAAAAAAGCAAAAATAAACTCAAAAAAATCAAAATAAAGTACAATAAAAAAGAGAAAGAACTTACGGCGTAAAGGCACAAATAAAAAATATACCTAATATTACAAAAATAAAACATTTTAATTACACAAATGAAATAATAAAAAAATAACCATAAAAAAACAAAGAAAAAATGCTAAATCCGTAACAATAATTAAGATACAAAAAAAACCAAAATCCCATCAAAAATAGGCAATTGAGATATGTGGAAAATTGCAAAAATAATCGAAAGATGTTATATTTTAAATACTATATAAGAGAGAAAAAAGAAAAAAATTCATATAAATAAGCAATTTGACAAAAGCGAAAATGAGGGGGAAAAAAGATGAAAATAGCAGGAAACAAGAAAAAATCTAAAAACCTTGAAACTGTAGAGAGTAGCACTTTAGAAGAAAAGAAAAACAACAAATTTTCAAGCAAATTCTTGAACAAAAAAAGCGGAATAACAATGGTAGCACTAGTTGTAACAATAGTGGTACTTCTAATTTTGGCGTCAATCTCAATACAAGGAATAACAAGAACAGGAATATTTCGTGCAGCAGAAGACACAAAATTAGAGCACAAAAGAGCCGCAATCGCTACAACCTTGCAAACCAAACTAAAAATAAACCAAACCGAGCAAATAAGGGGAACAGATGAGGAAATAGTAAAAGCCACATACGAAGACGTCAAAAATGACCTAGAAGAAATAAAAAAAGCCGGAGGAAAAGACATAGAAGTAAGTGAAGTAACATCAGAAGAAAAAGACGGAAAAACAGAATGGTTCTTCGAAGTAAAAGTAGATGGAGATGTATATAAGGTAGGTCTAGACGGTTCAGACTACTTGGGAAAAGAAGACGAACTAGCCCCTCTAATTGAAATAAAAAAAGCCACTGCAACAACAAATACAATAACAGCAACAGTAACAACAAGAAGAAATGAAGGCGGAAAAATAGAATATTACATAAAAGAAAAAGGTTCACAAAAATTTGATTTAGCAGGAACAACAGACCAAAACACATTTAAATATACAAAATTAAAACAAGAAAAAACATATGTAATTGAAGCAGTAGCAATCAATACAAACGGAAAGAAAAAAGTATCAAAAGAATACGAAATAAAAACAAGTCTTGTACCAAAAATAGACTCAAATGAAATAAAATTTGCATCAGTTCCAAATGAATGGACAAACAAAAGTGTAGAAGTAACGGCAACACTAACAGTAGATGGACAAAACTTCACATTAACAACAAGCAAAAATTCAACATCAGGATGGATAGCATCTAACAGACAAATATTCACAGAAAACGGAACAATGTATGCAGCCTTAACAGACGGAAACAACTATGGTATAGCAGCTTCACACGAAGTTACAAATATAGATACAACAAAACCAATAGTAAAAAGTCTATCAGTAACAACAAACACAATAAAAATAACAGCAACAGATGAAGCAAGTGGAATATACTCATATGCAATATCAGAAAGTGAAACAATGCCAAAAACATTCACAAAACTAGATAATAGTACGCAAGTATTCAACACAGTAGTAGAAAATCTAAAACAATCAACCAAATATTATGTATGGGTAAAGGACGTAGCAGGAAATATAAGTGAAGTCGCCTCAACAAAAACAGGAACAGTACCAAAACTAACAGATGCAAACACAACAATTACAAAATCACCAAATGATTGGACAACACAAGAAGTAACTGCAACAGTAACAACAACAGAAAAAAATTATGCACTACAAACTAAAAAAGACAATGGAGAATGGCAAACAACAAATTCTCAAAAATATACAGAAAACGGAACAATATATGCAAGATTATGGGATGGAACAAATGCAGGAGAAGAAATATATAAACCTATAACAAACATAGACAAAACGGCACCAACAGCAACAAATATAGAAATAAAGAATGTAACACCTGCAGGATATGATGTATATGTTTATGGAGTAAAAGACAATGGCTCAGGAGTAAATAGAGTACAATTCCCAACATGGACAGAAGCAAAAGGACAAGATGACATACAACCAAATTGGCAAACAGGAGCAAGTTCAAAAGGAACAAAGCAAGCAGATGGAACAACATGGGTATATCATGTAAATATAACAGACCATAAAACAGAAGCAGGAGAATATAACACACACATTTATGCATACGATAATTTGGAAAATGGAAAATGTATAGGTACCCAAAAAGTAACAATACCAATGGTAAAAATCACATATGATGAAAACTACGTAAAAGACGGAACAACAAATAAACAAACAGTAGAAAAAGTTTATAATACAGAACTAGGAAAACTAGGAACACCAACAAGAACAGGATACACATTTGCAGGATGGTTTACAGAAGCAACAGGAGGAACACAAATTTCTAGCACAACAAAAACACCTGTAACAGATACAACATATTATGCACACTGGAATGCAAACCCATTAAACTTTGCAAATCAAACAATAAGCAAAACATTTAGTACAAGTGAACAAAAAGCAAACATAACAGGGGCAAGTAATGGAACAGGAAATTATACATATACAGAAAAAACAGAAAAAAATTCTGCACAAAAAGATACAAATTATATAAGTATAAATGGAACAACAATAACAATAGCAGCCAACACGCCTGCAGACACATATACGTATGTAATTGTAGCAACAGACAACAACTCAAAAGTAACAAAAGAAGCAACATACACAATCAAAATAGAAAGAGCCAAAACTGCAAATGCGGGAGCATCAGACAAGACATATAATGGAGCAAATCAAACAGGAGTAACAGGAACAAGCGTTACATGGACAGGAACAACATCCGCAATAGATGCAGGAACATACACCGCAAACGCAACACCAGATGCAAACCATGCATGGAGTGATGGAACAACAAATGCAAAAACAATAACATGGAAGATGAATCCAAAATCTATAGCAGTAACATGGGGAACAACTACAACATTTACATATAATGGACAACAACAGGCCCCAACAGTAAGTGCAACAAGTGGAATAACTGGAGAAACAATAAATGTAACAAGAACAACTGGAACAAATGCAGGAAGTTACACATCAACAGCAAGCATAAGCAGTGTAACAGGTGGAAGAGCAAGAAAAGAAAATTATACACTAACAGGAAACACAAAGGCGTTTACAATAAATAAAGCAACAGTAGCAACACCAACAAATCTTGCTATATCAACTGCAGGAATTGTAACATGGTCATCAGCAAGTAATGCAACATCATATCAAATAAGTATAGATGATCAAAATTGGACAAACGCAACAAGTGGAGTAGATTATTTAAGTACAATAATAGGAACAACAGGAAACAGAACAGTATATGTAAGAGCAATAAATAGCAATGCAAATAACTACACAACACCAAGTGATAAAGCAAGCAAAACAGTTGCAGTTTATACAACAACAATAAATAGCAACTCTACAAACATGGGAACAGTTGATACATCAAGTTATAATGTTATAAGTGGAGCATCATTCACTACAAGTGGAAATAAATTAACAATAAAGGGAATAACAAGCGGGACAACAACAAAAGATTTAAAAGTAGTTACAGCAACAAATAAAACAGGCTACTCATTTAGTAAATGGTCAGTAGCCAGTGGAACAATAACTACAGCAACAACAATAACTGCAACATTCACAGCAAATACATATACAGTAGCATATAACGGAAATGGAGCAACAGGTGGAAGTACTGCAAACACCACAGCAACATATGACCAAAGTGCAGCTATAGCGACAAATGGATTTACAAGAACTGGATACACTTTTGCAGGCTGGACAACCAAAGCAGATGGAACAAACGATGGGTATGGCTGGACAAATTGGAAAGGAACATGGAAATATGTAGATGGACAATATGGAATAGCAAATAGAAAATTGCAACTTTATGCAAGATGGACACCAAATAAATACACAATATCATATAACGGAAATGGAGCAACAGGAGGAAGTACAGCAAACACCACAGCAACATATGACCAAAATGTAACAATAGCATCAAATGGATATACAAGAACAGGATATACATTTGCAGGTTGGACAACTAAAACTAATGGAACAGATGATGGATATGGTTGGACAAACTGGAAAGGAATATGGAAATATGTAGATGGACAATATGGAATAGCAAGTGGAAAACTACAACTTTATGCTATATGGACTGCAAATCAATTAAACTTTGCAAATCAAACAATAAACAAAACATTTAGTACAGGTACTCAAACTGCAGGTATCACCGGAGCAAGTAACGGAACAGGAAGTTATACATATACAGAAAAAACAGAAAAAAATGCATCAGGAACAGCAACAAACTATATAAGTATAAGTGGAACAACAATTAATATAGCGGCTAGTACACCAGCAGGAACATATACATACGTAATTACCGCAAAAGACAACAATTCAGGAGTAACAAAAGATGCAACATACACAATAAATGTAGCAAGAGCAAAAAATGCAAGTGCAAGTGCATCAAACAAAACATACAATGGAAAAAGCCAAACAGGTGTAACAGGTAGCGGAATAACATGGAGTGGAACAACATCAGGAATAGATGCAGGAACATATACAGCAACTGCAACACCAGATGGAAACCACGCATGGAGTGATGGAACAACAGGAGCAAAAACAATAACATGGACGATGAATAAAAAGACAGTAGCAGTAACATGGGGAACAACCACAACATTTAACTACAACGGAAATGCACAAGCGCCAACAGCAAGTGCTACAAGTGGAGTAACAGGAGAAACAATAAATGTAACAAGAACAACTGGAAGAAACGCAGGAAGTTATACATCAACAGCAAGCATAAGTAGTGTGACAGGAGGAAGAGCAAAAATAGGAAACTATGCATTATCAGGAAACACAAAAGCATTTACAATAAACAAAGTAAATGCAACAATGACAAATCCAGCATTAGCAACAGGATTAGTATATAACACAAAAGCACAAAGCCTATTATCTAAAGCCGGAAGTGCATCAGGAGGAACAATAAAATATGGACTAGGAGCAAATAGTACAACTGCACCAACTTCATGGAATACAAGCGTAACAGGAACAAATGCAGGAACATACAACATAGTATTGAAAATAACAAACACATCAAATTATCAATGGAATGATAAAACAACAGCAAATAAAACAGTAAATTGGAAAATAAATCCAAAGAGTGTAGCAGTAACATGGGGAACAACAACAACATTTAACTATACAGGAAGAGTACAAGCACCAACAGCAAGTGCTACAAGTGGAATAACAGGAGAAACAATAAATGTAACAAGAACATCTGCAATAAATGCCGGAACTTACACATCAAAAGCAAGCATAAGCAGTGTAACTGGAGGAAGAGCAAAAGCTGGAAACTACACATTAACAGGAAATACAAAATCATTTACAATAAACAAAGTAGCAGCAACAAATCCAACATTAACATCAGTAAGTGCAAAATATGATAAAAATGCACATGAAATAACAGTAAGCGGAGGTTCAGGTGGTACAATTTACTATAGAACAAGTACAGATAATAGTAGTTGGGGAAGTTGGAGCACAACTAAACCATCAAGAACTGCAATAGGAACAACATATGTACAAGCATATGTAGCAGGAGATGGAAACCACACCAACACAAGTGCAACAGGTAGTGCTACTATTACAATAACTAAACCAACTGCAGCAGATGTATCTTATACACCAAGCGATTCAAGTTGGAAGGTTGAGAATGTTAAACAAGCATTAGATGCTTTGTATAATAGATAAAAATTTTAAATGCTAAGAGAGGCTTATTGCAAGGTAAGTATCTCTCTTAGAGTAAATAAAAGGAAGGAGCAAACATGATGAAAAATAATAAAAAATTGAAAACTGCATTAATTGTTTTTATAGTAATTTTGGCATTAGTATTGTGTTTTAATGTTGGTGTTTACGCAGCATATGCTTTGGCAGCAACAGAGGTTAGTTATACAAAACCAGGTACTTCAACTTCGATAAGTGTTAAAACTGCTTTGGATGAGTTGTATACGAAGATTCCAAAATATAAAGTAGGAGATGCGGTAACATACAAAGGAGAGCCATTTTTTGTTATAGCAGATAAAGGAACAACATATGAATTACTAGCAAGGTATGTTTTAAATTCTGCAGCAACAAAACAGGAAAATGCAGAAACATACTGTGCATTTTCAACTAGTAATTATTGGAAAGGAGAAACACTTCCAAGTAGTAGTCCGTATTTAAATCTAAATACATATTTAGCAGTACGAAATGATACAGGAAGTGCGGTGTATAAAACAAATAGTTATGCCAAAAGTTTAGGCGCAATAGGTGGAAGATTGTTAACATATGAAGAAGCGAATAGTTTAAAAGATAGTTATAAAGACATAATATTTGTAACATATGGAAACTCCAAGTCTTATTGGCTTGGGTCTGCGTTCAACGATATCTTCGTGTGGCGTATGGATGGCGACATCGGCAGCGTGAAAGAAGGCAACTACTTCGGCAGCATCAACATGGCGGGGGTGCGCCCAGTTATAGAAATCCTCAAGTCTGAAATTTAAAAAAGCGACTGAAGCTTTAGGCTAGGTGCTAATTTCTGGAAGAAATAGCACCTGCCCATAAATTATGGGCAACTTCACCAAAATTTATTATTTGAGATGTGCCGTAAGGCACACAAAGAATTAAATCTATTAGGAGGAACAATATGAAAGAAAAGGAAAGCCTTGAGGCTGTACACACACACACACACACACACACACACACACAGGTAGTTTAGAAGACAAAACAAAATCAAATAAAATTAAGATAGTTTTGATAATTTTTATAATAATATTAGCATTGGTATTATGCTTTAATGTTGGAGTATATGCAGCATACGCTTTAGCGGCAACAGAGGTTAGTTATACAAAACCGGGTACGTCAACTACAATAAGTGTAAAAGACGCATTAGACGAATTAAATAAAAAAGTTCCAACTAAATCAATAGGAGATGAAGTAACAGTAGGAGGAGAACAATTTTACGTATTAGAATGGGACAATAATTGTGATACTGTAAATTTAATATCAAAATATAATTTAAATAAGACAGGAACTGCACAACAAGATGCAGCATATGGTACAACTAATTGTGTATTTTCAAGTACAAGTTATTGGAGTAGTAGTTTTACAAGGTCACCATTTAATTTAAATGATTTTATAGGATATACAGCAACAGATGCAATAGGAAAAGCAAAAAGTTATGGAAGAAGTAAAGGCGCAGTTTCAAGTAGATTATTATCATATGAAGAGGCTATAGCATTAAGGGCAAAAAAAGGTTCAAATACAAAGATTGATGCAATGTATAGAGGAACTGCAAATACAGCTAATGGCTATTTGCATTATTGGCTTGGGTCTGCGTGCGACCCTAGCGGCGGCGTGTGGCGTGTGGACGGAAACAACAGCGCCTTGTACTACGGCTCCTTCAACTACGACCCCTATGCGGGGGTGCGCCCAGTTATAACTATCTTAAAATCTAAAATATCATAAGTGCCGAAGGCACTTGGCTAGGTGCTAATTTCTGGAAGAAATAGCACCTGCCCATAAATTTTGGGCAACTGCACCAAAATTTATTTAAGATGTGCCGTAAGGCGGCACATAATGAATAAAATATATTAGGGAGAATTAATATGAAAGAAAAGGAAAGCCTTGAGGCTGTACACACACACACACACACACACACACACACACACACACACAGGTAGTTTAGCAGAAAAAACAAAATCAAATAAAATTAAGATAGTTTTGATAATTTTTATAATAATATTAGCATTGGTATTATGCTTTAATGTTGGCGTATATGCGGCATACGCTTTAGCGGCAACAGAAGTAAGTTATACAAAAAAAGACGGAACAACAGTAAGCGTAAAATCAGCATTGGACGAATTATATGCCACACAACCATTAGCCAAAGCGGTTTCAGTAGGAGATTATGTAGCATATAATGCAGGAAATAACCATAGTTATACATCACCAGTGGGAACAGGTTCTTCACATGGAAATGGAAATAGTAGTCAAACATTTACATCAAGCAGTAGTTTAAACTGGAGAGTTCTTGGTTGGGATGAAGAAACAGGAGGAGTAATGCTAATAAGTGAGGAACCAATTGAAGGCGTTACCATAAAAGGGGCCATTGGATATCTGTATGCAGAACAAGAGTTAAATGAAATATGTAAAATATACGGATATGGAACTGGAGCAAATACAAATAAAAAATTTGTTTATGTGACAGGTGATATCATAGAAGGAACAACAGCAGGTACAATAACAGGAAGTGGAGCAAGAAGTATAAATATGGAGGATATAAACAAAATATGCGGTGTAACACCATCAACAGCATTGGAAAGTGATTATGGGAAAGGAACATATATAAATAGTTATTATCCAACAATAAAAAAATCAAATGGTATATCAATATCTACAACAAATAGAATAAATGTATATACAGCATATAGTTATACAGCATCAAATTACGTGGCAAATACCGCAGAAATATATAAACTATTATTTAGAAATATTAAAAATACGAATGACATTGCATATTGGCTTGCTTCACGTTGCGTAAGTTTTGGATCTAACTATACAAATTTTATTACACGTTGTGTAAACAATGGATATGCGGAATATGGAATAGTGAGTGGACTTACTGTATTTAACAGTAACGGAAACAGTTACTATGAAAGCGCATATAGTAGTGGTATACGACCAATAGTATTTTTAAAGTCAACTCTTAAAACAAATGGAAAAAATGCAAGTGGAGCATGGAACATAATAGACAAATAAAAATGAAATAAACCAAAATATAGAAAATAATGTTTTAGACAAGGCATATGTTTAACACATTCGTATAAAAAAGGTGTAAAACTATTGGCTAATTA
The DNA here is from genome assembly GCA_001916065.1 of Clostridium sp. 28_17. Taxonomy (GTDB): domain Bacteria; phylum Bacillota; class Clostridia; order TANB77; family CAG-508; genus CAG-269. The sequence continues at coordinate 1,029 of MNRS01000006.1, read as the reverse complement.
CGAAAAAATAATATTTGCAAAAGTTTAAATATAGCTGTCATATTAGTAGTGTGATAAAAACCCAGAAGAAATTTCTGGGTTATTTTTCTTAAAAAAATATAACAAAAACTGCTGAATTACATTTCTAGCAATGATAAAATGGGTAAGCACACGATAAAAACACGTATTGAACCACAATTAAATTGAGTGTAAAATAATTACACAATAAATTTAATGGTTTTTTAAAATGGCAAGAAATTACAGCGAAGAAAAAAGATAGATTCAGTATGTATAGAAGAAAAAAACAAATTTCATTTGAATTCATATGAAAAAGCTGCGTGTATATTTTGAGTAAAACAACATATTGAAAAATTAACATAAAAAATTAACGATATTTATAAAAACTATTGCAATTACAAAAAGTCTGTGATATCATAGTTACACTTTAAGGAAAAAGTTTTAAAATCCACAAATTTTTAAATCAAAAATTTCAAAGTCCACTTAGGACAAAAAACAATTCAAAAAAGTCCAATTCAGGGCAATAATTCAAACAAATTTAAAGAAAAAAAGGGAGGTGCATAAAAATAAAAAAATATCATATTTACTGTAAAATAAATATTGACAAAGTAAATAAAGAATAATATAATTAAGAAAGAAGGAGTTATATGATAATATTTACATATGAAGATTATTTAAAAAACATTTTAAAATTAGATATTTCTTCAGTTTTTCTAAAAAAAGTGTTATCAAGAGAAGACGAAGAAGAAGAGTACGAAGAAGAGCAAACAACAGAATGTACGCTATGTGATGTCAGTGAAAAATACATTCCAGATTCACCAGATGAAATCGACGAAGAAAATAAAAATAACAATACAAAAGAACAAAACAAAATCAATGAAAAAAACGAGAACATAATACAAAACAAAGAAGATACCGTAAAAACAAGCAAATCAACAATAAATACAAAAAGAAACATAAGACAACAGCTCAAAGCCAGAAGAATAAACAACGAACATGACAAAATATTTAGAACAGTACTAGACAAAAAGA
>MNRS01000005.1 GCA_001916065.1 Clostridium sp. 28_17 | reverse complement strand
TGCGTCGAAACATATTGATATTATAACATGAAAGGAGTTGCTTTGCTACAAAGCTAAAGCCTATGTTACTACCGGCATAGCCGGAAGATTATTTACATTAAAACAAAAAATCTCTCTTTTATGAGAGATTTTTATTTTAAATATTTTTATATTTCTTTAACTTTATATTTTCCCATTATTTTCTGTGTTCCTAATGTATTTGCATCATATCCTCTAACCTCCACATAACTATCTTTCATTGTTATAATAAGCCTCCTTAGTCATATAACATGTCATACAATTTTGTTCACAAAAATTTCACTTAAAAAAATTTCCCAAACAATTGATAATAAACTTAACATATGATATCATAATATTTGAAAAAAAGAACACACTAAAAGAAGAAAAAAATAAGGAGGAACAAAAATGAAATTTGAACAATGGAACAAATTCCAACCAGGAGACTGGCAAAAAGAAATAAACGTAAGAGACTTCATACAAAGAAACTACACACCATATGAAGGAGACTCAAGTTTCTTAAAAGGAACAACAGAAAAAACACAAAAACTATGGGATGAAGTATTAGAACTATACAAAAAAGAAAAAGAATCAAAAGGCGGAGTACTAGACATAGACACAAAAACAGTATCAACAGTAGCCGCACATGACGCAGGATACATTGACAAAGACCTAGAAGAGATCGTAGGTCTACAAACAGACGCACCTTTAAAAAGAGCAATTATGCCATTTGGAGGAATCCGTATTGTAGAAAAATCATGTGAAGCATATGGAAGAGAAGTTGACCCAGAAGTTGATAAAATCTTCCATACAATAAGAAAAACTCACAACGATGGAGTTTTCAGTGTATACACACCTGACATAAGAGCCGCAAGAAGCAGTCACCTAATAACAGGTTTACCAGACGGATATGGTCGTGGAAGAATTATAGGAGACTACAGAAGAGTTGCACTTTATGGTGTTGACGTTTTAATCGAAGAAAAAAAATCTGAATTAGAAATATTAGATACAAACGAATTTACAGAAAGCATTATTCGTGAAAGAGAAGAAATAAAAGAACAAATTGACGCACTACAAGCATTAAAAGTAATGGCTGCAAAATATGGATATGATATATCTCAACCTGCATCAAATGCAAAAGAAGCAGTTCAATGGTTATACTTTGGATATTTAGGAGCAATAAAAGACCAAAACGGAGCCGCAATGAGTATTGGTAGAACATCAACATTCTTAGACATCTACTTTGAAAGAGATATGGCAAATGGAACATTAACAGAAGAACAAGTTCAAGAAATAATGGACCACTTTGTTATGAAATTAAGATTAGTTAGATTTTTAAGAACACCAGAATATAATGAACTATTCAGCGGAGACCCAGTTTGGGTAACTGAAAGCATTGGTGGTATGGGAATTGATGGCAGAACATTAGTAACTAAAAACTCATTTAGAATTTTACACACATTAGAAAACTTAGGTCCTGCACCAGAACCAAACTTAACAGTATTATGGTCAACAAGATTACCAGAAGGTTTCAAAAGATATACAACAGATTTATCAATAAAAACATCATCAATTCAATACGAAAATGACGATTTAATGAGAATCACTTTAGGTGATGATTATGGAATTGCTTGTTGTGTTTCACCAATGAAAATAGGAAAACAAATGCAATTCTTCGGTGCAAGAGCAAACTTGGCAAAAACATTATTATATGCTATAAACGGTGGTAGAGATGAAATTTCTGGAAAACAAGTTACACCAAAATATGCACCAATCACTTCTGAATATTTAGATTATGACGAAGTAATGGAAAAATTTGACCAAATGATGGATTATGTTGCAAAAATCTATATAAAAGCATTAAATGCAATTCACTATATGCACGACAAATATTCATATGAAGCAATTGAAATGGCTTTACATGATAAAGAAATTATAAGAACTATGGCATGTGGAATCGCAGGTTTATCAGTAGTTGCAGACGCGCTATCTGCTATAAAATATGCTAAAGTAAAAGTAATTAGAGATGAAACAGGTCTTGCAACTGATTACGAAATTGAAGGTAACTTCCCTAAATTTGGTAATGATGATGATAGAGTTGATGACATTGCCGTATACATTGTAAAAAGATTTTTAACAAAATTACAAAAACATCAAACTTATAGAAATTCTAAACAAACATTATCAATACTAACAATAACATCAAATGTTGTTTACGGTAAAAACACAGGAAACACACCTGATGGAAGAAGAGCCGGAGCCCCATTCGGACCAGGAGCAAACCCTCTACATGGTAGAGATACAAATGGAGCATTAGCAGTTATGAACTCAATTGCAAAACTACCATTTGAAGAAGCAGAAGATGGTATTTCTTATACATTTTCAATAACACCTGGAACTCTTGGAAAAACTGAAGACGAAAGAGTTACAAATATGGTTAATATGTTAGATGGATACTTTAAACAAACAGGTCATCACATCAATGTAAATGTTTTTGATAGAAGCCTATTACTAGATGCTATGGACCATCCAGAAAAATATCCACAACTTACAATTCGTGTTTCTGGTTATGCAGTTAACTTTACTAAATTAACTAGAGAACAACAATTAGATGTTGTAAATAGAACAATTCACGAAAGAATANAACGGGATTGGGGGACGGGTCTCTAATCCCTAAAAATTTTTAAAAATATTTATATATAATAATTTTATATAATAATTTAAAAAATAGGGATTAGAGACCCGTCCCCCAATCCCTATTTTTTTAGGAGAAACAATATGGAAAAAAAAGATATAGATTTAAAATACTACGCAAAAGTACATTCAATAGAATCATTTGGAACAGTAGATGGTCCTGGAATACGCTTTGTATTATTTTTACAAGGATGTCATTTACAATGTAAATACTGCCATAACCGCGATACTTGGGATATGAATGGCGGAGAATATAAATCTTTAGACGATATTTTTGAAAAAATACTTAAATATAAAAATTATATTTATCCAAATGGTGGTGTAACTGTAACAGGAGGAGAGCCCTTGCTACAAGTCAAATTTCTAATTGAATTATTTGAAAAATTAAAAAAAGAAAATATTCACACTTGTATTGATACATCAGGTATGTTTACTTTAACACCAGATATTAAAAAATTACTTTCTTTAACAGATTTAGTTTTATTAGATATAAAACACATCAATTCAGATAAATGCAAAAATCTTGTTGGACTTGGGAACGAAAAAGAACTTGCTTTTGCACATTATTTAAGTGATAATAATATTCATATGTGGATTCGCCAAGTTCTTGTTCCTGGATATACTGATGATGAACAGGATTTACTACAATTAAAAGATTTTATTGATAGTCTTAATACTATTGATAAAATTGAGGTTCTTCCTTATCACGATATGGGTAGATATAAATGGGAAAAACTTGGACTTAAATACCAATTAGATGGCGTTCGCGTTGCAAATGATGATGATGTTATAAGAGCAAAAAAACTTTTAGGAATTACCTAAAAGTTTTTCTGTTTATTAAAGAAATTTATTTTCTTTAAATTTGTATTGTATTTGAGCAGGTTACAAAATTTTTTAAGGCAAAATTCTATCCAAAATTTCAAAATATTGAAATCTTGAAAACAATCCTCCCCTATTATCGATATTTTTTTTCATAACGTTTTCTCTATGATCTGGACCATAAAGGAAATCCGCTAGTTTTGCTGCAACTATCTCGTTTTCCCCTTGAACATTACGTAAAAGCTCTCCAATTTTTCGTGTTTCTACAATCAGATCTACATCATCAAATGTTTCTGTCATTATTAATGCAAAACACAATTCAACAACATTTTCTTCAGTAATAAAATCAGGAACTTTTTCATATGGCGTTTTTTGTTTTGCATCAATAGCCCTTTCGCAAAACGCTCCTAATTTGATTATAAAATCATTCAATTCATTTTTAACATCCTCTTTTTCGCACTGATATGATTTAATCACATCTTTTGATTGTATGATGTTTCTTACAACCTTGTGTGCCTTCATTATATGAAGTAAATCCTTTAACGATGCCTCTAACAAAATATCTTTTTCTTGCATATTCATATAGTCTCCTTTTTTAATTATAAATTGCACTCAAATACATTTACAAATATTAATGCCTATTTTATCACAAATTTAATAAAAAAACAACTCCTTCTCCAAAACAAAAAATGTCCTTTTTTAAGACGGTATCCCAAACAGAACCCATCCCAAAAAGGACACAAAAAAATATTATCCAAGTAACTTAAGTTCAACATCTTCCATTTTGTATTTTCCATCAACTAATTTAAATTCAACTAAAGTCTCATCTAGAGTCTCTTTGTTTTGCCTCAAATCAGTAGTAAATAACAATTTAATTTGAGCAATCTCAACCTTATTTGTAACTATCTCTCTAAAACATTCAGCCATATGTTTTTCATCCTCACAAACAAAAATCAATTGAGGTATACTAGCAAATCCAGAATCTCCTGGTTGAAAATTCTCATAGAAATCTTTATATAGATTCATTTTTTCAACTAATTTCTTTTGCCAATCCATTTCTCTTCTAAATACTTCAAATAAAAATTGAATTGATTTTCCGTTTTTTGTAAGTTTTACAGAACCACCTGTAGCCTTGAACACTTTACCTAAAGTTTTTGCAGTAATTGCAGGTTTTACAACATAACTATCAAATGCTTTAACTTTTCTTAAATATGCTATTAATACTTGATTTCCTGCCAATCTTTTCTTAATCATTGGGACCGGCTTTGTATTGTCAGATGGTTGCCATTTACATTCAACTTCTTTTGAAGTTAATAAGTATTTTCCCATTTTTTCTAGGCAATAAATTCTATATATCCCTTTTCCCTCATCAGATGTAAAATAATATCTTGTTAATATTTTAGATTTTACTAATGCATCTAATTTATTATTTAATTTATCTTGTGATTTAGGGTCAATTCCTTTTATTTCTAACATTTGATATAATTGTCTTGATGTTATAAATTCAAATTCATTTACTAAATCCAATATAGCAAAATGTATATCTGTTATATGACCTATATTTATCTTGTGTACAATTTGGTTCATTGAAACATAACCATCTTTGCCATCAAAAGTTTTAATTTCTCCTTCTCTAATTGCAAATGGTGATACTTGTGCTTTTATTTCATTATCTTCAACCATTTTTATTCCTCCCTTAAATAATAAATTTTTATCATTTTAAATAATAAACTACCTAATAACTAATTTAATTTTTTTCTTATCATAATCAATTTTTTTAATGTGTACATCAACTGTTTTCCCATATTCAAGTCCTTCTCTGTATTCTGCCATTCCCACTAGGTTTGGTGTAATCTCTATAAAAACACCATTTTTATTTTTTTCTGTTTCTCTAATTATTCCTTTTACATTCATTCCAACAGAAAATTTTTGGGCATTTTCTTCCCAAGTTCCTAATGTATCTTTATATGATAAACTGATTTTTCCATTCTCTCTATTTATAGATTTTACCACAATATTTACATTTTGTCCAATTTTTAGCCTTTCATATGGTGATTTTATTCTTGCAACAGATAAATCTTCTATATATGCAAGTCCTACAATCCCTCCACCAATATCTATAAATGCTCCATAAGGTGTAATATTTTTAACTATTCCTTTGATGCACTCCCCTTCTTTTAAATCTTTTTTTACACAATCTAAAACTTGATTTTGTACATCTTTTCTTGAAAATATTAGATTATCTCCATCTTTTTCTTTTAATTTAAATTGGACAAATTTATGTACTTTTCCTTCACATAAATTTGCTTTTGGTATTCCATTTTCATCTACATTTATTGCTTCTACTTCTTCTCTTGGAATTATTCCTTTTTCTCCATTTTCTAGTTCTACATGTAAATTAAAATCTTTATCACAATTTGTAACAAATCCTTGTAAAATTCCATTTGTACTTTCTATTTTTTCATTTTTCCATCCTTCTGGAAAGAAATTAAATACACTCATTTGTTTCTCCTTCATTTCTCTTTCGTTTCTATAATTTTATCTGTTACTATTAATTCAAAATCTTCTTAACTTCAAAATCTCTTAGATATCTCCATGTTCCAAGTTTTAAATCCTTAACACCAATATCACCAATTTTGCTCCTATGTAGTGCAATTACTTTACTATCAACTGCCTCACACATCTTTCTAACCTGCCTATTTTTTCCCTCATGAATTGTTATTTCTAATCTAGATATATTTTTTTCAATATCTGTTTTCAAAATTCTAACTTTTGCAGGTCTTGTAATGTAATCTTCAATCTCAACACCATTTCTTAGTTTTTCAACTGCATCATCTTCAATAATTCCTCTTAATGTAACAGTATATGTTTTGGTGATTTCATGTTTTGGATGTGTAACCTTATAAACAAAATCACCATCATTTGTTAAAATTAAAGCACCTGATGTATACATATCTAGCCTTCCAACTGGAACAATTCTTTCTTTTACCTTAACTAAATCTAATACCGAATCTCTATCAAACTGGTCTTTAGCAGTTGTAACATATCCAATTGGCTTATTTAATAATATATACACTTTTTTTTCCGAACTGTGGATAAGTTTTCCACAACATTCAACTTTATCCACAGATGGATTTATTTTTGTTCCAAGTTCATTTACAACTTTTCCATTTACAGAAACCTTGCCTTCTAAAATTAACTCTTCGCATTTTCTTCTTGAGGCAACTCCACTATTTGCTAAAAACTTTTGTAGTCTTACTTCTTCCATTTATTCACTTCCTTAAATTTGATAAAATTAATTTTCCTTGTCTTAATTCCTGTAATACATTTTCAAAATATTCTGGCAATGGTGCCTCTATAAACATTTCTTTACCAGTAATTGGATGTTTAAACTTCAATGATTTTGCATGTAAACATTGTCCTTTTATCCCCCACTCATTCTTGCCATTTGAATATGTAGTATCACCAACAACAGGATATCCTATTTCTGATAAATGGACTCTTATTTGATGTGTTCTTCCTGTTTCAATTTTAACTTCTAATAATGTATAATTTCCAAATCTTTCTAAAACTTTGAAATGTGTTACAGCATTTTTACCATTTTTATTAACAGCCATTTTCTTTCTGTCTCTTGTACTTCTACCTATTGGCATATTTATAGTTGCTTCTTCCTCTTTTACGAATCCTTTAACTAAAGCAATATACGTCTTTTCTACTTCGTGATTTTTTATTTGTTCACTCATATTAATGTGAGCCTTATCATTTTTTGCAACTACTATAACTCCTGATGTGTCTTTATCAAGTCTATGCACAATTCCTGGCCTAATCTCTCCACCAATTCCAGATAAAGAATCTTTACAAATTGCCATTACTGCATTTACCAATGTTCCATCTGGATTTCCATTTGCAGGATGAACGACCATTCCTTTAGGTTTATTTACAACTATAATATCATTATCCTCATATAAAACATCTATTGGGATTTCTTGTGCCTCTAGTGCAATCTCTTTAGGCACTTCTACCTCAAGATTTATTTCATCATCTTTTTGTACTTTGTATGATACTTTTGTTTTATTTCCATTTACTAGAACTTTTTCGTTTTCAATCATTTTTTGAATATGTGCTCTAGAATATTCAGTATTTCCTGCTAAAAATGCATCTATTCTTTTTCCTACGTCTTGTTCTTTTATATTTATTTTCAAAATTGCACTTCCTTTTTTCGTATATTTAGTCTTTTTAATGTTAATTATTAAATTTTATTGTCTTCCAAATTTATTTTTTTGCATTTAATCTTTCATAAATAACAAAATTATCATCTGAATAAATTTCTTTATAATTTTCATCATGTGATTTATTTATAATTAAATTTGTTTTTGATTTTTTTCCTAATATAACATGTGTTATATTATATTTTTCAAATGTATCTTCATAATATTTTGATATAGAAGATGTATTTATAAAATCCGAGAATATATCTTCATCTTTATTTCCACTAAATTCTGGTGCATATAAATCTGCTCTTGAATCTATAAATACCGGTATTCCCCTAAATAACATATAACTTCCATAATTATATTCATTATAAAATTTAGCAGTACCTAAATCAATATTTTCTAATATAAAATCACATGCAGATACTGGATATGATTTTTCACTTACAAATTTGTCATCTAGTACTGGTTTTATAGAATTATATGAAAATATACCCATTAAAATTGTTAATAATACTAAAACAAGATTATTTTTTACTACATCATCCACATCTTTTAGCCCATTTTTTGAATATCTAGTTATCATATCAACAACTAGTCTTCCTAATACTACTGACCCTATTAATACAAGCATAGAAAATTGTCTTCGCGAAGAAAACATTAAACAACATAATCCACCTGCAAAGAATAAATCTGATAATTTTATTTTCGTTTTTGTAAATGTAAGAATTGATAGTAAAATTACTAATGTACAAATTGCCTCTGTATTATTTATTAATGTTAGTGGTTGATGTTCACTTATATTCTCTGTTGTATTACCTTTCATTGTTTTATATAAATATGTATATGGTGTATCTCCTGTAGGAGTTAGTAATCCTGTAAAAGCACATATGACCATTACTATAATTAAAAATTTAACATTATCATTTTTATTTAATAAAATTTTATAAGAATTTTTATTTGTATCTTTTCTTTTCTGTTTTATTTTTTCATTTTTTTCTTCTAGTTCATTTAATTTTATTTGCAATTCTTTTATTCTTTCAATATTGTTATTTTTTTGTGCTACCTTCATTTTATGTTTTATTACTAATTTTTTTGTCTTTTTATAAATAACAATATCTGAAACTACTGATATTATATATTCTGCAACATATGGTAAAAATAGTATAAAGAAAAATGGCCATGTTGCAACATGTAGATTTGCTATTAATGTTGATATTATAACTAAAGTTATTGCATATCTTATTTTTTTGTTTTCTATAAATCTTTCTATGCAATATAATTCCCATATAAATAATATAAATGTTACCAATTGTGCCCTTGCAGCAATATATGGTTTTAATGCATACATAACTCCTATAGTAATAATAAATGATATTGGCTTTGATTTCGTTGTTTTTGAATTTACAAAAAATACTGATATTCCTAATAATGCAGATAATATACATGTAACTATATATATTGATTTAAATCCAGCTATTAAATATATAAAATATGTTAAAAAATCATATAACCAATGTGGATATGTATAACTTAAGTTTTCATGCCAAGAAAAATGGTCCATCATGTCTATTCCATTATTTTTTATAAGTTCTCCTATTTTTATACTATAAAATGTGTCATTTTGTAATGTTCTTGGTGTTATACATACACAAAAAATTGCTATTAAAATAATTGCTACTATTGTAAAATTGATATTAAATTTTTTTCTTTTTTTCAATTCAGTCTGTTTTGTTTTGTTTGTACTTTTTGCTTTATTTTCTTTTTTACTTTGCTCATCCTTTTTCATAAATATTCGCTCCTTTTTATTTTATATGATTATATCAAATAAAATAAAAAAAAACTACTAAAATTACAGATTTACTAAAAAATATTTAATTTTTGTTACCATTTACAGTCCATAAATTTATTGTTTGTGTGTTCCACTTCTTTCCTTGGGTGTATATTTAAGCATTTTTAGTATATAAGCAAATATAGCAGTATAATTGAAAATTACACTGCTATATATTTATATTAATTATACCGCTTCTTGGTTTTCTGTTTCTTTGTTTTCTGTACCTTCATTTTCTTCTACTACTTCTAGACTTCCAACAGAAACCTCATAAGCCACTCTACTTTCTATTGTACCATCTTCATGCTTTTTCTCGTACATTCTAGATTGAACTCTACCTACTATTTTTACCTTAGTTCCAACTTCTAGATTTTGACAAAATCTTGCTGTTCTACCCCATGCAATTGTAGGAATATAATCTGATTTATTATATGCTCTATTTACTGCTAATAGTATGTCTGCAATTTCTCTACCAAAAGGTGTTTGTCTATAAATCGGTTTTTTACATATATAACCAACTAAAATAACTTCGTTTGTTACCATATCTTTTTTTACCATTTCATTTTCTTCTTGTTCTTCTGGTTCTTCGACTTCAACAACATCTTTTGCGAATACTGTTAATATTAATCTGTTTTTTTCATTTTCATAACTATTGTATGATCTAAATTGTCCTTTTACTAATAATTTTTTTCCTTGTGTTAGCATTTCGTCTGTTACCAATCTTTCTGATACCGTTATTGGTATAATGTCTGCATTTCCGCTTAATCTTTCGATTTCTAAATTAAATACATAGAATCTTTCTCCATATATTTCATGACTGAATTTTTTTTCTCCTGTAACTTTTCCAACTAATGTTAAATAGTTGTTTTCTAAATAATTTGTATCCAAATTTTTTTCCTCCCTTATTCTTTTATCAATATAGTATATTTATCTTTGTGCTTTCTCTTAACTACATTTATTATTATACACTATTTTTTTGGTTTTGTCTACATAAAAAGTTAAATTTATTTAAAAAATGTAGTTTTTTCCTGCTTTTGCAGAATTATGATATATAAAATTATAGACATTTTTAAATTTTTTATACTAATTACTTATAATACAATTAATAATTTATTTTGAAATGCTCTAAAAAAGTTACTTAAATAACTTTATTATTTACATATCTGCATTCCCGTAGAATCAATTTTATAATTATCTTTATATATAAGTTCAGACACCGGAACAACACTGAAACCCTTCTGTTTTATATTTCTAAGTATCATATCCAAAGAATCAGCCGTATGCTTAGTACCATTATGAGTTAAAATAATATCTCCGGAAGTCAATTTACCATCCAATCTACTCCACATTTCTTTACCTGTTAATCCAGTATAATCTAAAGTATCCAGACTCCATTGAATTGTATAATATTTCTTATCAGTAGCTGCCTTTATAACAATATTATTATATTCACCATATGGTGGCCTATACAATTTCGTTCTAGACCCAGTTACTTTTTCTATTTTATCATTACTTTTTTCAATTTCTTCTATATTTTTTTCATAACTTAAATTATTTACATGTGGATGTGTATCACTATGACTTCCGTATTTCTTGCCCTGCATCATTTATTTTCTTTACTGCATCTGGATATTTGTCTATCCAATTACCTACCATAAAAAAAGTTATTTTTACATCATTATTTTTTAATACTTCCAATATTTTATCAATATCATCTGCATTCCATGCACAATTCATAGTTAATGCAACCTTTTTTTCATCAGTTTTTACTTTATATATTGGTAACGTTTTTCCCGTATCTGCCGATGTTTCTATTGAATCTGCCTTATGTGTTTGAAAGTTTGCCACCATACAAAATAACAATGCAACAGTTAATATTGATACTAAATATGTAGTTATCTTTTCTTTACTAAATACTAAAAACATATAATCACCTTGTAATATATATTCATTTATTCATTGAAATATTCAATTATACCATTAAAAATTCCCCACGCCAATTTATTTTGATATTCATCATCAAGCAATTGTTGTTCTTCTTCTGGATTAGATAAAAAACCACATTCTACTATTGAAATAGGAATCTCAACATGTTTCATAATATACACAGTATCAAGTTTCATAGCCACCCTTTTATTATCTTTTTGAATTGATTCATTTAAATTGGCTTGTATTTTTTTTGCTAAGTTTACACTCTTTTCGTTTTTACTATTGTAAAAACATTGCCAACCCCAGTATTGTTGTTGAGGAATTTTGTTTAAATGAATACTTACAAATAAATCTGCAGATGCATTATTTCCTATTTTAACTCTATTTCTAATATCTGATATTTTCTTTTCTCTTAAAGTAGTTTTGTCTAAGTCATATATTGCATTTTCATCTGAACGTGTTAATATGACCGTGCATCCACTTTGTTCTAATAAATTTTGTAATTTTAACGATATTTTTAAATTTGTTTCCGCTTCCGTTGTTCCCCTGCTACTTTGAGCACCTTCATCAGGTACACCATGCCCTGCATCAACTACTATAACTTTTCCAGAAACCGGTGTTGCTGTTGTACTTTGTGTTTGTTCATCTGTATTTAATTTTTGATTTTCATATGAATATACAAATATACCCAACATTAATGCTATCAAAATCAAACTTATCCTTTTTCTTTTTATAATATACATTATACTCCCTCCCATTTATTAATCAATATTCTTCACTTTTTGTGTTTATTACTCTAATATTTATTAATCTATACTAAAACGCAAAAAAAATGCTACATAAGTAACATCTTTTACATTTTCATTATTTTTTCCTTCTATCTATTGCATAACTACTTCCCATAACAGACTTAGCCATATGTTTAACCTGAGCACCAACTTCACCTATTTCAAGAATGTTTGCAAATCTTCCCACATCTGCTTCAACAACACCTATAGAAATTGACGTAAGTGGAAATTGTTCTATTACTCCTTTTCTATTTGCAACCTCTATATATCCTTTTTCCACATCATCTTCTGTAAAGAATCTAACAACATTTGCATCAAAATTAGCAATTATATCTTTGCACACATCTTCACAATTCAATGTTGGCACAATTGCTATAAAATCATCTCCACCAATATGTCCAATAAATGAATTATTTGGTATTAATGAGTGTATGCTTGTCATTATTGTATCTGCAGTAAATTTGATAATCTCATCACCTTTTAAAAATCCATATACATCATTATATGCTTTAAAATTATCCAAATCTAAATATAATACAGAAAATTCCTCTTTATTTGATATCCTTTTCTTTAATTCTGCATGTATTTGAACATTTCCTGGTAAACCTGTAAGAGGACTTATTCTTCTATTTATTGTTATTAATCTTCCTAAATTTTTTATAGTATAATATAAATATTGTGCGTTTACTGGCTTTTTAATATAATATTCAACAGATTCTTTTAAAATTTGTATTCTATGTTCTTTTTCTGAATTTGAAGAGACAACAATTATTGGTGTAATACTATTATCATCATCACTTCTTATTTTCTTACATAATTCCACAATATCAACTTCTATTGCATCTTCATTTATAATTATTATTGATGGTATATTTTTTAAAGCAATATCTATTTGATCTGATTTTACACTTATAAACTTATATTCTTTGTCATTTTCAAATAATTTATTAAAAACCAATATTGAAGATTCATCATCATCTATTATATAAATTTCTTTTAACATTTTTTTCCTGTTCCTCCTTGTATTAAAGCAAAACAGGACACGTTCAAAATTATTATTTTGATAATTCACATGTCCCGTATTTATTTTAGTATATTTAATTTTTAGAAATTTCTGTTTCTGATTATTTAGTAACTCTTATAACTCCAGTTTCTTCTGTAACACCATCAGAATTTGTTACTGTTACTTCTATTATGTTTTCTCCTTGTTGTAGTAAATATACATTGCTTGTATTTGTTGTAAATTCAAATTCCTTCATATTAAAATTATCCAAATTAAAGAAATATTCTTTGTTATCATCTTGATTTATTTTAAATTGTAATTTTGATAATTTTTCATCATCAGAAGCCTTTATTATAAAGTAAGATTTACTATCATCTGTAGTTACTGAAACTTTAGGTTTTGATACACCATTAATTTTTTGAACTTTTGTATCTGTATTATTTTCTTCATCTACTGTTATTACTGTTAGTGTATGAAGTCCCTTTATTGCATCTATTTCTTGTTCTAAAGTTGTATTATTAATTTGTATTGTTTTTTCTTCTTCGTCATCCCATCTATATGTCATATATTTAATTGTTTTTTCACTTTCTGCCGTAATTTTTATTTTGTTTCCTGAAACTTCAAAGTTTATATTACTTTCACGTTCATATTGTTTATCATATGGTATTTGTTTTCCATCTTCATCAGTTATTACAATATGTAAGGTATTTGTTCCGGTTGGTACTTTTATTTCTTGCTCTATATATTTTCCGTTATTTCCATTTACAGTTGTTTCTTCTTCATCATTCCATCTATATTCTAGTTTAGAAATATTTTTTTCATATACTACTTTAAGTAATACAGTATCATTAGATTTATCTTCTAGAGATATTGATGGTTGTAAGTTTTCTTCTTTTTGCTTGCTTTCTTTTTCGTATATAGAATACGCTCCCAATCCTATTAATAATATTCCAAATATTAACATTGCTATTGCAAAAAACTTTAATATACTACTTATTGATGTAGGATTTGTATTTCTTATTTTGTTTTTTTGTTTTTTATTATCTGTTGGCATACTTGTTGAAAGTATTTGATTCATTTATAACACCTCTCTACTATTGAAATTATAACATACTGAATTTTAATTGTAAACCTCCAAAAACAAAAAAATGAGACAAACTGGATTTTCCAATTTTTGTCTCATTTTAATTTATTATTACAATACAAATTTTTTGATTAATACAATTCCACCTGCTAATGTAATTAATACTGTGCAACTTAATGCAATATATAATTTAGCAGCACCTGTTGATATTGATAATAGCACTGGAGCATCATCTATATCATCCTCACCTGGAACTTTATTATTAGGAGTTGAATCTTTATCATGTACATGCTTTTCATTGTAATCTTCAGAAATTTCTGCAGTATTTACTTTCAAACCTAAATTATTTTTATTATTTTTCCAAGTTAACAATACTTCTACCTCTGCACTTTGACCTGGTTGTAATAAAGTATTTTCAAGTTTTCTAGTTGTAATTATATTATTTCCTTCATCTTTCCAATCAGGATTATCTTTTGCATCAAACTTTAATCCTTCTGGAATATAATCTTTAATTTGTTTTGCATATCCAGCAATATCACCTTCATTTGTTACTCTAATTGAGTATCTAAATTTAACTGTTACTGAATTTAATTTTTTTCTATTTAATTCAACTTTAACAACTTGTTCTGGATCATCTTCTGCCTTGTGTCCTGTTTGTGTTACTGTTTCTTTTCCATTTTCAATAACAATTGCTTGTGTTACCCATTTTCTTAATGCCAAGTCGAATTCTGTTAATTTGATATATTCTTTATCTTGGTCATCTTCACCATCTACCCATTTATCTGGTGTTGAGTCTATATCATCAACGTCTTTTCCATTTTTATCAGTATCATCTGTAATTTGAGCAGAGTTTACTAATATTTTACTTGAACCGTTTGGCTCTGTAACTTTAAATGCTATTTTAACATCTGCATAATCAGGATTTGTGTCTGATATTTCTTTTGTTCCATCAAAAGCTGTTAGCAATGCTGGATTTTCTTTTAATTCAGAATTTGCAGCCATTCTTGCTTCACCTTGTTCTTTTGATAAATAATCTGTTGTTAATTTTACTGCATTTTTAACATCTGTTGTTTCTTTTCCGTCTTTATCATACATTACCCATCTGTATTCTTTGTTTAAGTTGTTATCTGGTAAATATTCAAGTCCATCTGGTACATCGTCAGATACTTTTGATGCATATCCATCTACTTCTCCTTCGTTGAATACTCTTATTGTATATGTAACAATATCACCTGTTACAACATCTAATGGATCTTTTGTATGTTCATATGTTATTTTTTTATTGTCTTTGTCATATTTAACTTGTGGAATTCTTGATGTTACATCTTTATCACTAATATTTGTGATAAATTTTCTTAATGCTAAGTCAAATTGTTTAACAACTAATTTTTCAAAATCATCATCATCTTCTTGTCCTGGTATATAATCTCCTGTTTGATCATCTTTGTATGCAGGTAAATCTTTATCTGCTGGCAATATCACATTATTTTCTTTAGAGTCTCTATCTGTTATGTCTTTTTTATTTTCATCTTTATATTTTGTTATATCTGCTATGTTTGTAATTTTTCCTTGTGCATCACTTGTAACTTGGCACATAATTGGAACTTCTTTATATGATAATGTTATTTTGCCATCTTCACTTGATGTTGCTTTTTCAATAAGTGAATTATCTAAGTAATTTGTACTTATTGTTCTACCATCTTCTGATACTTTCCATCCATATTTATTGTTAAAGTCCCCATTAACATATGTTAAATATGATGGTAAATGGTCTTTTATTTCACTTGCATATCCGTCTAAACTTCCTTCATTATATACTCTTAACATATATACAACAATATCGTTTTTACAAACTTCTACAGGTGTTTTTGGATGATTATATGTTGCTGTTGTTATTAATTTTCCATCCTCACCTACTGTATTTAATTTTGATGTGTCTACTTTTGGAGCTCTTGTATATGCACCATTTGAATCTTTTAAGTAATCACTGTCTTCAATTTTTTCATCTTGACTAACTGCTACAATAAATTTTCTTAAAGCTAAGTCAAATGATTGTACTTTAATATTGTCAAAATCTTCATCATCTTCATATTTTTTCCATTCTTCTGGTTTTGAATCTCTGTCATCTACAGAATTTCCGTTTTCATCTGTGTCTCCAGTTATTGCTGCTTCATTTCTTATAATTTTATCAACTTCATCATTGCTTGCAGTAACCTTCATATATACAGATACTTCTCTATAATCTGGATTTTTGTCATTTATTGTATTTACATATCCTTTTGATTTGTCAAATGCTTTTATTAAGTTTGCTCCATCTGTTGCAATTTCTGCACCTTTTCCTTTAGCCAAGTAATCTGTAGTAATTAATTCTACTTTATGTGTATCTTGGTTTATTGTTTTCATATCCCAAATACCTTGGTTATATTTTATTGCATCTTTTTCTACTTGTGTTAATGTTGTATCTGCATCTAATTCGTTACCTTTGTTTTCTGACCACATAAATTCTAGACCTTCTGGAATATCCTCTGAAATTTCTGAAGCATATCCATCAATTTCACCTTCATTATATACTCTTAATGTGTATTTTACTATGTCACCATTTTTAACAGATACTGGATCTTTATCCCTTTCATAATCTGCTGTTGTTGCAGTTCCATTTGCTAATTTTGTTACATCTACACTTAATAGTCTTTCTGGTACTTTTGTTCCATTTACTTCAACTATTCTTTTAATTAATCTTAAATCAAATGTTTTTGGTTTTAATACTAATTTTTCAAAGTCATCATCATCTTGTTGACCTTTATAATAGTAACTTGAATCTGTTAAATCTGATTTATTATTATTTCCTGTGTAGTCAGACATATTATCTTTATTTTTATTTGGTACAGTTGATGGTTCTGAATCTCTATCTTTTCCTTTTTGATTTGTTATTGTTATTTTATCAACTGAATCATATTCTTCAGAAATCCATGCAACATTTGTTAGTACAATTGCACTTGATGTATTTGCAGTTGCTGTTGCAGTTGCTGTTACTGTACATTCAATTTCAATTGTGTCTGAGTCCAATGTGCTTCCACTATATGCTGCTAAGTCTTTAGTTCCAGCTGTTGTAAATGTTGCTTTGTTTGCTGTTTCGTCATATGCAACAGTGTAACTATTTCCTTTTGATGATGTTACAGTTCCAGTTGTTTTCATTTTTAATCCTGTTGGTAATTGATCTACTATTTTTGTTGCTCTACCTGCTTTTTGTCCTTCATTATATACTGTTAATTTATATGTTACTGTACTTCCCGTTGTAACAACTACTGGATCTTTTTTGTGTTTATATGTAGCAGTTGTTCCTGATGTTAATGTTGATTTGTCTATATTAGGAACTCTAGATGCAACTCCTGTTAAATCTTTTCCATTAACTTTTGTTATATATTTTCTTAATGCTAAGTCAAATTCTCTTGTGTCTGGAGTTCTTTCAATTAATATAATTGGCTGTGTGTTTTGTACAGTTGGATTTGCATATAGTGTAACTTTTGTATTTGAATGTGTTGTTCCATTTGCATATCCTGCTGCATTTTCGTTAGCCTTTGTTATTAAATAATTATATAATAAAACTGCTTGTTCTTGTCTATCTTTTCCTGCTCCTACTTGTTTTTGTGTTGTGCTATCAAAATGAAGATCATAGTCACTTAAACTTGTATAAGGACTATCTTGTTGTGCCATTTCTTCTGTTCTGTAAAATAACCAAGATGTTTTATCTTCTCCAAATTGATTATATAACTTGTCAAATAATGAGTCGTCATGGTTTGTGTAATACCAAAATGCTGCTTGTTGAACTGCCTCAATATCACTGTTTGTTATAAGATTATCATAATCTTCTGCATATATTCCAGCGGCATTTAGTAATGCAGTTTTTTCAGAATCTGTTGATACGCCCTTTAAGTATACTAAGTCTGCTAACGCTAATAAATTGTTATACTGTCCATTTGTAACAATTTTATTTAATACTGTATTTCCTGATTTTTCTATTTTATCTTTTTCAGTTTTTAAATCATATGCAATTGTATATTCTGCTCTTTTATTTGTATCACTAAAACCAACTCCTGCTCTTACACAGTAGTAATTTCCAGTAATCATATTATTACTAGTTTTACTATCATATTTTACAATTTGCCAAATTTTGGTTCCAACTATTGAATCTTCTGTTGCACCATTTGCATATGGATTGAATATAGCATATCCCATTTTATCTGGTGTTGTTCCATTTCTAAATTCGTTTATTCCAAAATACAATGGTGTTGTAAGTGTTGTACTTGCTTTTGCAATGTTTGGAATAATCATAATAAGAATTGCTATTACAATGCTCATTATTGTCAAAGTTATTTTTTTCTTACTCATAATAAATATCTCCTTTTACAAATAACGTTTACTTTATTTTATTGCATTAAACATATGAAGTCAATAGGCTTTTAAGGTCCTTTTTATACTGATATTTTTTGTCCTCTAACCACTTACGGAAAGCATTTTTTTAGACCTTACTATTTTTTTACGCTCACATTACAATTATATTACATTTTTGTTACAAAATCAAGATTTATGTAAAATGTTTATTCATTTTTTCAAATTTTCTTAGGGCCTAGCCCGTTTTATTCACCCTCTTATCATTTTTTTGTTACAATTCGCTATTCATAAATTATTAGACATAAACCACAATTTTTTATCAATGTTTATTTATATTTTTTTATAAAATTGCATAATATTATAACAGCTTGTAATAAAACTTATGGAGGTTTGTATGAATAAAATTATTTTTAAAGTTACTGTTTTTATGTTTATTTTTTTTATTTCTTTTAATACATATTCTTTATGTGATGACATTGATTCTGATACTATTGATATAAAAAAGGAACTACTTGAAACCTCAACTCCACCTGAAAAAGAGATTAATCCACCAAGTATAAATTCTAAAGCATCAGTAATAATTGATAGAAACTCTAATATCATTCTTTACGGCAAAAACGAAAATGAAAAAAGAAAAATGGCATCAACAACAAAAATAATGACAAGTCTAATTGTTATTGAAAATTGTAATTTGAATGATACTATTGAAATTTCCAGAAAAGCCGCATTAACCGGAGGCTCCAGACTAGGTCTTAAAACAGGTGATAAAATAACAATCAAAGATTTGTTATATGGTCTTATGATGCGTTCTGGAAACGACTGTGCAGTTGCACTTGCAGAATATGTAGGTGGTGATATTAATGGCTTTGCTCATAAAATGAATAAAAAGTCTGAAGAATTAGGTTTAAAAAATACACATTTTGAAACTCCTCATGGTTTAGATTCTGATGAACATTATACAACTGCATATGAACTTGCATTATTATCCAATTATGCCTTAAATAATAAAATATTTACAAAAATCGTTGGAACAAAGAATTATACAATCTTAATTAATGGTCAACAAAAGCAATTAACAAATACTAATGAATTATTAGGAAATTTTGATGGTATATATGGAATTAAAACAGGATTTACAAATGGAGCCAATCGTTGTTTAGTTACTGCTTGCAAAAGAAATGATATTGATGTTATTTGTGTTGTTTTGGGTGCTGACACAAAAAAGTTTAGAACACAAGATAGTATAAAATTACTAAACTATGTATTTGATAATTTTAAATCCATAAATATTGACAACATAATCTCCTCTGAATTTGAAAATTGGAAAGAAAACAATCTTAATAATATAGTCTTAAACAAGTCAATTTCCCAAAATATTAATTTAAAAGTTAACCCTTTATATAACAATCCTATAAATAATAAAAGTCCTTATATTCCTATTAGGAAGGATTTTATTAACTCTATCCATACTACTATAGATTGTCCTTTATATTTTGAAACACCTATAAAATCTGAAGAAGAAGTTGGACATATTAATATAAATATTTCTGAATATTGTAATTTATGTTACTCTATTGTAAATATTTTTGAAGTAAAGCATAAATGTTGGAATAATTATTTTTTTGATTTGTTAAAAAATTATTTTAATATTTTAAAAGAACAAATCTAGAAATTTTCAGTAAATTTGTTCGTGCGCGAAAATTTATGAAATAAATTTTCTGTGCAATATAATTTTATATACTAGGAAAGTTGTATAACTTTCCCAGTATATAAAAAAATTGCAATATTATATAATACTGCAATTTTTTTATATTTTTATTAAACGTTTTCTTTTATGTAGTCAACAACGTCTCCAACTGTTACAACTTTTTCTGCATCACTATCTGGAATTTCTATATCAAATTCTTCTTCTATAGCCATTACTAATTCAACTATATCTAAAGAATCAGCTCCTAAATCATCAATAAAAGATGCTTCCATTGTTACAGCAGTATCTGCTACACCTAATTGTTCAACAATTATAGCTTTTACTTTTTCAAAAATTTCTTCTGAACTCATAATTCGAGTTCACCTCCTCTCAAGTTTTCCTTTTGTATGTATATCTTTTTTATAATACTTTTATATTATATGTTAAGATATTTGTCAAGTGTATTTATAAATTATTTTAATTTTATACTAAACGTTCAGTTATAATATTAGGATTTTTTAGGTAATAATAATATATTATTATTTTCTATTAACTAAAAATATAACAATCATTATTTATTAAATGCCTCTATCATTTTGTCTACTGCCTTATTTTCTACAAATTTTTCTGCCTGAATAATTGTATATTCAAATAATTTTTCATCACTACTTCCATGTGCTTTAACAACAGGTTTTTTTACCCCTAAGAATAATGCTCCTCCATATCTTTTATAATCCATTGTATTTGCAAATCTATTTATCGCTGGAAGTGATGGTATTGCTGCAATTTTTGATAGTATATTTTTTAATAGACTCTCTTTTAAAGATTTTTTTACAAATTTTCCTAAACCTTCAGTTGTTTTTAAAAATACATTTCCTGTAAATCCATCTGTTACAATAGCATCTATTTTACCTGAAAAAGCATCTCTACCTTCTACATTTCCAATAAAGTTTATATCTAGTTCTTCTGCTTTTTCTTTTAGTAAGTTATAACTTTCTTTTACTAATTCATTTCCTTTTGTTTCTTCTGTTCCTATATTTAAAAGTCCTATTGCTGGTTTTTCAATTCCAAATGTATTTCTTAAATATATTGAAGACATTTGTGCAAATTGTAATAAATTAATTGGTTTGCAATTTGTATTTGAACCACAGTCCATTAATAATAATTGGCTTTTATATGCAGGCAATATTCCTGCAAGTGCTGGTCTATCTATTCCTTTTATTCTTCCTACTAACAGTGTTGCTCCTGCAAGTAATGCTCCTGAATTTCCTGCAGATATAAATACATCACCTTCATCTTGTTTTAGCATATTAAATCCAACTACCATTGATGAATCTTTTTTGTGTTTTATTGCAACTGTTGGTTGATCTTCCATTTCTATTGTTTCCGTTGCGTTATGTATTTTTAATCTATCTGAAATTTCTTCCATTTCTTTTCCATAAAATTCTTTTATTTTGCTTCTAATTACTTCTTCTTTTCCTACTAATATAATTTCAGCTTTTACTTTATTTATTGCATTAATTGCTCCTTTTATATTTGCATCTGGTGCATTGTCTCCACCCATTGCGTCTAAGATTATTTTCACTTCGAGTTCCTCCTAAATTTGTTTATTTCATTTTATTTGTGATATATCTATTTTATTATTCTTTTATAAAAAATACAAGTAGTTTTTTAAAAAAGTAACAAAAAAAAGAGCCGAAGCTCTTTTATATATTATATAATTATTTTCATAATTATTCGATGATGTCAGCAACAACACCTGAACCAACTGTTCTACCACCTTCACGAATAGCGAATCTTAATCCTTTTTCGATAGCGATAGGAGT
>MNRS01000004.1 GCA_001916065.1 Clostridium sp. 28_17 | reverse complement strand
AAGAGTAATGTTTGAAATCGCTGGTGTACCAGAAGAAACAGCTAGAGAAGCCTTAAGACTTGCAATGAATAAACTACCTAATAAAACAAAATTCGTTGCTAGAGAATCTGAAAAGGTAGGTGGAAATGATGAAGATTAGTAAAATAAGAGAAATGTCTTCACCAGATTTAGAAAAAGAATTAGGTGAACTAAAAACAGAATTATTTAAATTAAAATTTAGTTTAGCTACAAACGGATTAGATAATCCAATGAAAATTAAAGAAGTTAAAAAAGATATAGCTAAAATAAATACTGTATTAACAGAAAGAAAAATAGCAGAAGCTAAAGCATAAATAACAAAAAAAGGAGGATTCATACATGGAAGAAAGAAATCTTCGTAAAACAATGACAGGAACTGTTGTATCTGACAAAATGGATAAAACAGTTGTTGTAGCAGTTGAAACAAGTGTTAGACATGACGTATATGGAAAAACAGTTAAAAGAACATATAAATTAAAAGCACATGACGAAAACAACGAATGCCATGAAGGTGACAAAGTTGAAGTTATGGAAACAAGACCACTTTCTAAAGATAAGAGATGGAGAGTAGTTAGAGTAGTTGAAAAAGCAATAATAAAATAAATGAAAAGTCACAATCTGCACATTTTTAACATTTATTACAAATCTCGGCATACAAACGTATAGCCTCGCCTTGTAATAAATATCAAAAATGCACATCTTATAACTTTTGATTTATTTTAAAACAAAAAATGAAGGGAGAATACCAAAATGATACAACAACAAACAATTTTAAAAGTAGCTGATAACACAGGTGCAAAAGAAATTATGTGTATTAGATGTTTAGGTGGATCTTATAGAAAAACATCAAACATTGGTGATGTTATAGTTGCTTCAGTTAAAACAGCAACACCAGGTGGCGTTGTAAAAAAAGGTGATGTTGTAAAAGCAGTTATTGTTAGATCTAAAAAAGGATTAAGAAGACAAGACGGATCATATATAAAATTTGATGAAAACGCAGCTGTAATTATAAAAGATGACGGAACACCAAAAGGAACTCGTATATTTGGACCAGTTGCAAGAGAATTAAGAGAAAAAGATTATATGAAAATATTATCTTTAGCTCCAGAAGTTCTTTAATTTGTAAATATCAGAAAATTTAAGAAGGGAGGCAATCTCTAATGAGAATTAAAAAAGGAGATACTGTTCAAATCTTATCAGGAAATGATAAAGGAAAAACAGGAGAAGTACTAGAAGTAATACCAAAAGCTGACAAAATCGTTGTTAAAGGTGCTAACATCAGAAAAAAACATGTTAAACCAAGAAAACAAGGAGAAGAAGGCGGAATAATATCAGTTGAAGTTGCTATACCAAGTGCAAAAGCAAACGTAGTATGCCCTAAATGTGGAAAAACTACAAAAGTTGGATATAGCGAAGAAAAAGGTGTAAAAGTTCGTGTTTGTAAAAAATGCGGTGCAAAATTAAAATAATAGTGAGTGAAAGGAGGACTAATACATAATGGAAAAATTAAGAGAACAATATGAAAAAGAAGTAGTTCCAGCATTAATGAAAAAATTCAATTATAAATCAGTTATGCAAGTTCCAAAACTTGATAAAATAGTTATAAACATAGGTTTAGGAGATACAAAAGAAAATCCTAAATCATTAGAAAACGCAATGAACGATTTAAGCATTATTACAGGTCAAAAACCAGTAATAACAAAAGCAAGAAAATCAATTGCTGCATTCAAATTAAGAGAAGGTGCAAACATAGGATGTAAAGTAACATTAAGATCAGACAAAATGTATGATTTTGCTTACAAACTATTCAATGTAGCACTTCCTAGAGTTAGAGATTTTAGAGGAGTTTCAGGAAATTCATTTGATGGAAGAGGAAACTACTCAATGGGTATAAAAGAACAATTAATATTCCCAGAAATCGAATATGATAAAGTAGACAAATTAAGAGGTATGGATATTATATTCGTAACAACAGCTAATTCAGACGAAGAAGCAAAAGAATTATTAAAATTAATGGGAATGCCTTTTAAAAACTAGTCAAAAGGAGGAAATAAAAAACTATGGCTAAAAAATCAATGAAAATAAAACAAGCAAGACCACAAAAATACAGCACAAGAGAATATAATAGATGTAAATTATGTGGTAGACCACATGCATATATCAGAAAATATGGTATTTGCCGTGTTTGCTTTAGAGAATTAGCACATAAAGGTGAGATTCCTGGTGTTAAAAAAGCTAGTTGGTAAAAATCGATTAAAAGCAGCAATCTGCACATTTTTAACATTTATTACAAACCTCGGCATACAAACGTATAGCCTCGTCTTGTAATAAATATCAAAAATGCACATCTTACTACTTTAAATCAATTTTTTGAAATATATTGCACAATATAATCAATTTCATCAAATTTAAAGAGCAAAAATAAAAAGCTATATAAATACTTTATAAAGAAAAGGAGGAAAAAGAGTTGAATACTACAGATCCAATCGCAGATATGTTAACAAGAATCAGAAATGCAAATACATCAAAACATAAAACAGTAGATATACCTGCATCAAAAATGAAAACAGGAATAGCTGAAATATTATTCAAAGAAGGATATATTAAAGCTTATGAAGAAATAAAAGATGAAAATCAAGGAATCATCAGAGTTACTCTTAAATATGACGAAAAAGGAAATAGAGTAATTGATGGATTAAGAAGAATCAGTAAACCAGGATTAAGAGTTTATGCTTCTAAAGAAGAATTACCTAAAGTATTAAACGGTTTAGGTATAGCTATAATCTCTACATCTCAAGGTTTAAAAACAGATAAAGAAGCAAGACAATTAGGAGTAGGTGGAGAAGTACTAGCATATGTATGGTAATATCCATTAAAAAGGCGAAAGCTATATGACATAATTCAAAAATAAGGAGGAAAAGAAAATGTCAAGAATAGGAAATAAACCTATAACAGTACCTGATGGTGTAGAAGTAAAAATAGATGGACACAAAATTACTGTAAAAGGACCAAAAGGAACATTAGAAAGAGAAGTACATAAAAATATTTCTTTAGAAATGAATGATAATGTTATTAAAGTAACAAGAAAAAATGATGAACCAGCTAACAGAAGTTTACATGGTTTAACAAGAACTTTAATCAATAACATGATAATTGGTGTAACACATGAATACACTAAAGAATTACAAATCAATGGTGTTGGTTACAGAGTTGCAAAACAAGGAACAGGAATAAATATGACTTTAGGATATTCTCATCCAGTAATTATGGAAGCACCAGAAGGAATTACTTTTGATGTTCCTAATGCAAATACAATTATTGTTAGAGGTATTGATAAAGAATTAGTAGGTCAAACAGCAGCAGTTGTAAGATCTAAGAGACCACCAGAAGTATATAGAGGTAAAGGTATTAAATATGCTGATGAAGTTATTCGTCGTAAGGAAGGTAAAACTGGTAAATAAAAATTCGAGCTAAATAAGGGATTTGGCAGATAAAATTTTGAAAAAATTTTAGATGACGATGAACGAGCGAAGCGAGTGAAAGGAGTTTGAAAAATGGTTAAGAAAACAGATAGAAAAATGGAAAGAACAAGAAGACATTTAAGAGTTAGAACAAAAGTATCTGGAACAAGTGAAAGACCAAGACTATGTGTATATAGAAGTAACGCAAACTTATATGTACAAATCATAGATGATGTTGCAGGAAACACATTAGTTAGTTGTTCAACATTAGATAAAGATATAAAAACAAAACATGCTAATAAAGAAGCTGCTAAAGAAGTTGGAGCAATGATAGCTAAAAAAGCATTAGAAAAAAATATTGATACAGTAGTTTTTGATCGTGGTGGATACATTTATCACGGTGTAGTAAAAGAATTAGCAGAAGCTGCTAGAGAAGGCGGATTAAAATTCTAGAATAAAAAGAGGAGGAATAAAAACCAATGGAAGAAAAAAGCGAATTAAAAGAAAAAGTTGTTGCCATAAACAGAGTTGCAAAAGTTGTTAAAGGTGGTAGAACTTTTAGATTTAGTGCTGTA
Source organism: Clostridium sp. 28_17 (assembly GCA_001916065.1). Classification (GTDB taxonomy): domain Bacteria; phylum Bacillota; class Clostridia; order TANB77; family CAG-508; genus CAG-269. The sequence goes on along the minus strand of MNRS01000004.1, from coordinate 17,216 downwards.
GTTGTAGTTGGTGATGAAAACGGACATATTGGTGTTGGAAACGGTAAAGCAGCCGAAGTTCCAGACGCAATCAAAAAAGCTATGCAAGAAGCTAAGAAAAACTTAGTTGAAGTACCAATCGTTGATACAACAGTTCCACATGAATTTGTTGGAAAATTCGGTAGTGCTAAAGTTTTATTAAAACCAGCTGCTGTTGGTACTGGATTAATAGCTGGAGGTAGCGTTAGACCTGTACTAGAACTTGCAGGATATAAAAACATAAGAACAAAAGTTATTGGAACAAACAATCCAAGAAACGTTGTTTATGCTACAATCGAAGGATTAAAAGCTATGCAAACAGCTGAACAAGTAGCTAAAAAAAGAGGTAAAAAAGTAGAAGAAATTTTATAGTAAAATACGAAATTTAGTAAAGGGAAAACACATTAACATGGGGCAAGAATATAAAGTTTGTATAGTCCCGTGGAAAAATGTACCCTGTTAAAGAAAGAGGAGGTGCAAGCGCAAAATGAAGTTAGGAGAATTAAAACCAGCTGAAGAAAAAGTTTCAAGAAGAAGAGTAGGACGTGGAATCGGTTCTGGACTTGGAAAAACATCAGGAAGAGGACATAAAGGACAAAAAGCAAGATCAGGTGGCGGAGTAAGAAGAGGATTCGAAGGTGGTCAAACACCATTATATAGAAGATTACCAAAAAGAGGATTCAATAATATTCACGCTAAAAATTACACAGAAGTAACATTAACAATGTTAAACAAATCAACTGTTAGCGATGTAACAGCAGAAACATTATTAGCTGACGGAATAATCGGAAAAGTAAATGATGGAATCGTAGTATTAGCAACAGGAAAATTAGAGAAAAAATTAAATGTTAAAGCTACAAGATTTACTGCAAAAGCAAAAGAAGAAATTGAAGCTTTAGGCGGAAAGGCTGAGGTGATTTAATTGTTTAAAACAATCAAAAATGCATTAAAGACACCTGATGTAAGAAAAAGAATATTATATACATTACTATTAATAGTAATATTTAGATTAGGATGTTATATTACAGTACCAGGAGTAAATAGTATAACATTAAACGAAGCAATGTCTTCAAATAATGGTGTAGCAGGATTAATTGACATGATTTCCGGAGGAGCGTTCTCAAGATTCTCTGTATTTGCTATGTCAATAAGTCCATACATCACAGCCTCAATAGTAATTCAATTACTAGGTATGATAATCCCATCTTTAGAAAGATTAACTAAAGAAGGCGGAGAAGAAGGAAGAAAGAAAATAAACAGATACACAAAAATATTGACTTTAGTATTAGCATTAATTGAAGCAATAGGTGTATTTGTTTCTTACAAATCTTCTGGAATATTTGTTAACACAAACTTCTCAACAGCAGCTTTAGTAGTAATTTCATTAGTAGCAGGAACATCAATATTAATGTGGCTAGGGGATGAAATAACAAATAAAGGAATTGGAAACGGAATTTCAATAATTATCTTTATTGGTATTATTTCAGGATTACCAAGTTTTGTAACAACTTTATGGAATTTAGTAATTACAGATAATGGATTTAGCACAACAGGATTATTGATGGCACTTGGATTAATAATTGGTGCTATAGTTTTAATAGCAGGTGTTGTATTTATACAACAAGCAGAAAGAAGAGTACCAGTACAATATTCTAAAAAAGTAGTTGGAAGAAAAATGGTAGGAGCACAAAATACACACATTCCATTGAAATTAGCAATGGCTGGTGTTATGCCAATAATCTTTGCTTCATCATTCTTAACATTTCCAGCAATGATATTACAAATATTTGTAAAAGATATAGCAACTCAAACTGGATTCTGGGCAGGAGTATACAAATTTTCAATTGCTACATCATCTTCAAGCGTAGGAATTGGGTACAGTATTGCTAATGCATTAGTATATTTAGTATTAATCATGGCATTTACATTTTTCTATACTTATGCAACATTCAACCCAGCAGAAGTATCTAACAATATTAAACAAAATGGTGGATTTATACCAGGAATAAGAGCAGGAAAACCAACAACAGATTACTTAACATCAATAATATCAACATTAACATGGTTTGGTGGATTCTTCTTAGCAGTAATAGCAATATTACCAATGCTTTTAAGATTTACAGGACTAAATGTTGCATTTGGTGGTACATCTATATTAATCGTTGTAGGTGTTGCATTAGAAACTGTACAACAATTAGAATCATTATTAGTAATGAGACACTATAAAGGATTCTTAGAATAAAATTGCATTGTGGGGAGGTATGCGTTTTTGCATATCACCCTATAATGGTTTTTATAATAATTTTTATAATGTTTATTTATTAGATTAATATTTTTTATGTACTAATTTGTAAAAGTATAATAAAATTTTCAAACCTCTCCCATCTAATGAGAATTTCGAAAAATAAATTTTTCGTTTCTCATTGATGGTCCCCACGACGGTTCTTAATTTTATTATATCTTTTACAAATTAGTACATACTAATAAGGAATCAAAAAATAAATATTATAAAGATTATTATAAAATAATCTAAAAAAATTGGCAGACAAAATTTTGAAAAGATTTTGGATGACAATAATAGAATGGGAGAGATTTTAATGATTATTATTATGTTAGGAGCTCCAGGAACAGGAAAAGGAACTGTTGCCGGACTATTGCAAGAAAAACTTGGAATCAAACAAGTATCAACAGGAGACATATTCAGAAAAAACATAAAAGAACAAACAGAACTAGGAAAATTAGCTGAACAATATATATCAAAAGGACAATTAGTACCAGATGATGTAACAATAAAAATAGTAGAAGACAGACTAAACGAACCAGATGTACAAGAAGGAATAATATTAGACGGATTCCCAAGAACAGTAAAACAAGCAGAAGTACTAGACGAAATATTAGCAGAAAAAGGAAAAAAAGTTGATAAAGTAATAAACTTAACAACACCTGAAGAAGAAATAATAGAAAGAATTGTCAACAGAAGAGTATGTTCAAATCAAGAATGTAAAGCAGTTTATAATATAGTTTTAAATCCACCAAAGGTAGAAGGAATATGTGACAAATGTGGTTCAGAATTAGTAACAAGAAAAGATGATACAGAAGAAACTGTAAAAGCAAGATTAAAAGGTTATTTTGAACAAACAAGTCCATTAGTAGATTATTATGAAAAACAAGGAAACCTAGAAACAGAAGTTGTAAGCAAAACAATTAATAAATTAGGAAAAGATGTAGCAGAAGAATTAGTTGCAGAATTTAAAAATAAAAAATAAAAATAAAAATAAAAAATTGAAATAAGAAATTAAAATATAAAATTGTCAATAAAATTATAAGTAAAGTGAAATGTTATAAAAAGGAGACGACCTAAATTGGTAACAATAAAATCAAAAAGAGAAATTGAATTAATGAGGGAAGCAGGCAAAGTTGTAGCAGAAGTATATGAAGAATTAGAAAAACACATGAAACCAGGAGTAACAACATTAGAATTAGATGAGATTGCAGAACAAACTATGAGAAAATTGGGAGCAGAACCCGCAGAAAAAGGGTATGACCCAGGAATAAAAGGAGTTCCTAAATTTCCTGCATCAATATGTGTATCAATAAATGACGAAGTTATCCATGGAATTCCATCAAAATATAGAAAACTAAAAGAGGGAGACATTGTAAGTATAGACACTGTTGCATTAAAAAATGGATATAATGGAGATGCTGCAAGAACATTTGTAGTTGGAAAAACAAGCAAAGAAAATCAAAGATTAATAGATGTTACAAAACAATCATTTTTTGAAGGAATAAAATATGCAAAAAAAGGAAATAGATTAGGAGACATATGCCACGCAATAGGTGAATATGTTCATTCACAAGGATATTCAGTAGTTAGAGAATTCCAAGGACATGGAATTGGAAGAGAAATGCACGAAGACCCAGGAATTCCAAACTATGGAAAAGCAGGAAGAGGAATAAGACTTGAACCAGGCATGACTCTAGCAATAGAACCAATGGTAATACAAGGAAAACCAAACATTTTAGAACTAGATGATGGTTGGACAATTATAACAGAAGATGGAAGTATGGCAGCACATTATGAAAATACAATTTTAATTACAGAAAAAGAACCAGAAATATTGACAATACTAAAAAAATAATGTATAATGTAATAGTTATTATATCAAAATGGAAAAATTGTGGAAAATTTACTGAGATTTAGAAAAAATTAAGTCAAAATAATTAAACACAAAACCATAAATAATAATAGATTGCTCTTATAGGAGGGGATATTTTGGCAAAGGAAGATGTTATAGAAGTAGAAGGAACAGTAGTAGAATCACTACCAAATACAAATTTTAAAGTAGAACTTGAAAATGGACATCAAATATTAGCTCATATTTCAGGAAAACTTAGAATGAATTATATAAAAATTCTACCAGGTGACAAAGTTAAAGTAGAACTTTCACCATATGACCTTACAAAGGGACGTATTACTTGGAGAGCAAAATAAAATAAATAAAAAGCTATCATTTTTAATTTATTTATAATAAAAGTAAAAAATTAACCCAAATATATAAAAAGCAAAAGGTAAAAAAATAGGAGGTGCAAAAACATGAAAGTAAGACCATCAGTAAAGAAAATATGTGACAAATGCAAAGTAATTAAAAGAAAAGGTGTAATTAGAGTTATCTGTGAAAACCCTAAACACAAACAAAGACAAGGATAAAACAGTTTATAACACAAATAGGTAGCGGCTGTAAATATATATTTATAAAATATGTATTAACATATCGATTTGTGTTTATATATATGTCTTGAAGATATCTAAAGACCCAAGAGCATGGGTGCATTTCACCTTTAGAAAAAATAGAGACACCGCAACAAAATGTTGCAAAACATATAATTTTATAGAAAAAATTTGGAGGTGCAAAATAATATGGCTCGTATAGCAGGAGTAGATCTACCTAAAGAAAAAAGAGTAGAAATAGGACTTACATATATTTATGGAATAGGATTAACAAGCTCTCAAAAAATTCTAGCAAAAGCTGGTATCAACCCAGACACTAGAGTAAAAGACTTAACTGATGAAGAAGTTAATAGCATAAGAAAAGTTATTGACGAATCATACACAGTTGAAGGTGATTTAAGAAGAGAAGTTGCTTTAAACATAAAAAGACTTACAGAAATTGGATGCTACAGAGGATTAAGACATAGAAAAGGTTTACCTGTAAGAGGACAAAGAACTAAAACTAATGCTAGAACTAGAAAAGGTCCTAGAAAGTTAGTTAGTAAGAGCAAAAAATAATAAAAATCGATTAAAATCATCAATCTGCACATTTTCAACATTTATTACAAATCTCGACATACAAACGTATAGTCTAGCCTTGTAATAAATATCAAAAATGCACATCTTAATAATTTTAATCAATTTTTGCGAGATTTAAATATAAAACCTTATTATCAATGAAGGAGGGAATTTTAGAAAATGGCTAATAATAAAACAACAAGAAAACCAGTTGCTAGAAGAAATAGAAAAAACATCGAAAAAGGTGCAGCACATATTCATTCTAGTTTTAATAATACAATAGTAACAATAACAGATACACAAGGAAATGCAATTTCTTGGGGAAGTGCTGGAGAATTAGGATTCAAAGGTTCAAGAAAAAGTACACCATTCGCTGCAGGACAAGTTGCTGAAACAGCAGCAAAAGCAGCTATGGAACACGGATTAAAAACAGTAGAAGTATTTGTTAAAGGACCAGGAGCAGGAAGAGAAGCAGCGATAAGAGCACTTCAAACAGCAGGTCTAGAAATAAGCGCAATTAAAGACGTAACACCAATACCACACAATGGATGTAGACCACCAAAAAGAAGAAGAGTATAAGAGAAGGGAGTAAATAATAATGGCAAGATATAAAGACGAACAATGTCGTAGATGCCGTAGAGTAGGACAAAAATTGTTCCTAAAAGGTGAAAGATGCTACTCAGACAAATGTAGTATATCAAGAAGAAACTACGCACCAGGTCAACACGGACAAAAAAGAGCAAAACTTTCTGAATACGGTACACAATTAAGAGAAAAACAAAAAACAAAAGCATATTATGGAGTTGGAGAAAAACAATTCAGAAAATATTTTGAAATGGCTTCAAACAAAAAAGGTGTAACAGGTGAAAACTTATTACAAATATTAGAAAGCAGACTAGATAACGTTGTATACAGATTAGGATTTGGAACATCTAGAGCTCAAGCAAGACAATTTGTAAACCATGGACAATTCGAAGTAAATGGTAAAAGAGTTGATATTCCATCATACTTAGTAAAAGCAGGAGATGTAATCACTGTTAGAGAAAGCAAAAAAGATAATGGAGCGTTAAAAATTAATGTTGAAGCAAATTCAGCTAGACCAGTTCCAGCTTGGTTAGAAAAAGATAACGAAAAATTAAGTGGTAAAGTAGTTAGATTATCAACTAGAGAAGACATTGATCTTCCAATAGAAGAACATTTAATAGTAGAGCTTTACTCAAAATAATAGTTTTTGACAGTGAGTGTAAAGGTTTAGTCAAAACTTTAAAATTTTACTTAAAAAACTTAACAGAGTTTTTAAGGAGTTTGAGATTAGTCTCAATTTAGGAGGTAAAAATGATAGAATTTGAAAAGCCAAATATTGAATGTCTAGAAATTGATGAAACAAATAATTATGCAAAATTTGTATGTGAACCATTAGAAAGAGGATATGGTGTAACAATAGGAAATTCTTTAAGAAGAATATTACTTTCATCACTTCCAGGATGCGCAATAACAAGCGTAAAAATAGAAGGAGTATTACACGAATTCTCAACAATACCAAATGTTGTAGAAGATGTACCAGAAGTAATAGTAAACTTAAAAAATGTTAGATTAAAATTCGATGGAAACGAAGAAAAAACATTAAGAATCAACTTCAAAGGAGAAGGAGAAGTTACTGCAGCAGATATCGAATCAGATGGAACAGTAGAAATACTAAATCCAGATTTACATATAGCAACAGTTGCAGAAGGTGGAAACCTTGTAATGGAACTAACTGCTGATAGAGGAAGAGGATACAATTCATCTGAACAAAATAAAAAACCAAATCAAGATATATCTGTACTTCCAATAGATTCAATCTATACACCTGTTAAAAAAGTAAACTATCATGTTGAAAACACTAGAGTTGGTCAAATGGTAGATTATGATAAATTAACAATCGAAGTATGGACAGATGGAAGCTTAAAAGCACATGAGGCTTTAAGTTTAGCTGCTAAAGTAATGACAGGACATTTAGAATTATTTATAGATTTATCAGAAACAACTAAAAACACACAAGTAATGGTTGAAAAAGAAGAATCTAAGAAAGAAAAAGTTCTTGAAATGTCAATTGAAGAATTAGAATTATCAGTTAGATCATATAATTGCTTAAAAAGAGCAAATATATCTACAGTTGAAGACTTAATAAGCAAATCAGAATCAGAAATGATGAAAGTTAGAAACTTAGGTAAAAAATCATTCGATGAAGTAACAGCAAAATTACATTCATTAGGATTAGACTTTGCACAAGAAGAAGAATAGGATATTAAGATTTTTGAAGGAGGGAAATACAAGTGGCAACAAATAGAAAATTAGGTAGAACAACAGACATTAGAATGGCAATGTTAAGAAACCTAACAACTGATTTATTAGTATATGGAAAAGTTGAAACTACATTACCAAGAGCTAAAGAAGTTAAATCAATAGTTGATAGTTTAATATCACTTGCTATAAAAGAAAAAGATAACTTTGAAGAAGTAGAAGTAAAAGTTGTTAAAGCTAAATTAGATTCAAAAGGTAATAAAGTTACAGAACTAGTAAAAAGCAAAAACGGTAAAGAATTCTTAAAAGTAGTAAAAGAAGAAACTACTGAAAAAAGACAAAAAGATATGCCATCTAGATTAAATGCTAGAAGAAAAATAATGAGAAAAGTTAATAAAGTAAAAGATGCTGAAGGTAATAACATCGACGTACCAGCAAAATTATTCAACGAAATAGCACCTAAATATGTAGGTAAAAACGTTGGAGGATATACAAGAATAGTTAAAGCTGGACCAAGAAGAGGAGATGCAGCAGAAGTTGCTATATTACAATTAGTATAATATAAAAAATGTCCATTTGGGGACGGTACTGAAAATGAAACCGACTACCAAAGGGGCATTTTTTATACTAGATAAAAGAGGAATAAAATGAATAACAAAATACCAGAATACGAAATAAAATACTCAAAAATAAAAAACATATACATCCAAATAAAAAACGGAAAAATAATAGTAAAAGCACCCAAAAAAATAAACAAAAAAGAAATAGAAAAAATAATAGAACAAAAAGCAGAATGGATACAAAAAGCACTAGAAAAAGAAAAACAAAAGCAAGAAAAAATACCACTATACACAAAAGAAAAATTCAAAGAAATAATAGAAAAAAACGCAAATGAACTCATACAAAAAACTGGATTAAAACCAAATAAAATAACAATAAAACAAATAAAATATGCATGGGGAAGTTGTTCAAGCAAAAAGAATATAACACTAAATTTAGAACTAATAAAATACAGTCAACAAGCAATAAGATATGTAATACTACACGAACTATGTCATTTAAAGTACATGAATCACTCAAAAGACTTTTGGAATTTAGTAGAAAAATATATGCCAAATTATAAGCAAGTAAAAAAAGAATTTTAATAAAAATTAACAAAAAAATAAAAAAAACATATTATAAACCATAGGAGGCACAAAAATGTTGGAATTTGTATTAAACACAATATTTTGGACATTAGCCATTTATGGTTTATTTGAGATTATAAAAAACATTATATACATAAATAAATACACAAAATTTAAATCAGAAGGAATATATGTAATAATAGCAGTAAAAAATCAAGAAGAAAAAATAGAAGGATTCTTACGATCAATATTATTTAAAATACTTTATGGAAGAGAAGAATACCTAAAAAACATTATAGTTGCAGACTTAAATTCAAGTGATAATACCAAAGAAATAGCAAAAAAACTTTCAAAAGACTACGAAATACTAAAAGTAACAAATTGGAAAGAATGCAAAAATATAATAGATAATGTGGACGAACAATAATCTTCCCCTTGTTTTTTACTCTTAAATATGATAAACTAAAAGAACAAAATAAGAGATATAAGCCAAAAACAAAGGAGAGAACATTATTGGAAATCAAAGGAGAAGTAACAGACATAATATATCAAAACGAAGTAAACAGTTACACAATAGCAGTATTTGAAACAGACGAAGAAGAAACAACAATAGTAGGATACTTACCATTTGTAAAAAGCGGAGATACACTAAAAGTAGAAGGCAAATTTGTAGAACACAAAGACTATGGAAGACAATTCAAAGTTGAAACATTCGAAAAATTAATGCCAGAAACATTAGGGGCATTAGAAAAATATTTAGCAAATGGAAGTATAAAAGGAATAGGAGAAGCAACAGCAAAAAAGATTATTAAAACATTTGGAGAAGATACAATAAATGTATTTAAATTCGAACCAGAAAAATTAGCACAAATAAAAGGAATCTCAAAAAGTAAAGCAATAGAAATGTCAGAAAGTTTTATAGAAAACTGGGAAGTATGGCAAATAGTAGGATTTCTTGAAAGATTTGGAATTGGTGCAGAAAATGCAAAAAAAATATATGATTTGTTAGGAATAAATGCAATAGAGCAAATTGAATCAAACCCATATATTTTAATAGATATGGCTCGAGGAGTTGACTTTAAGCAAATAGACCAAATGGCATTGAAACTTGGAATAAGTTATGATAATCAAAAAAGAGTTGAAAGCGGTATAAAATATGGGCTAATAAAGGCCACATATAATGGACATTCATGTGTTATAAAGCAAAATTTAATCGATTATGTAATATCACTATTAGATGTAACAACAGAAGCGATTGAGGACAATATAATCAATTTAAAAGCAAAAGGCGAGATTATAGTTGAAACAAGAGATGAGGCAGAATGGATTTACTTAGAAAATTTTTATAATGTAGAAAAAGAAATTGCAACAAGAATAATCAGATTAGATAAAAGTAAGAATTTAAAAAAAATAGAACATATTGAAAATGCACTAAAAGGTGTAGAAAAAAAATCAAATATAGAATTATCAGAAAAACAAAGAGAAGCAGTGCTATCAATAAACGATAGTAATGTAACAATCATAACAGGTGGGCCTGGTACAGGTAAAACAACAATTATAAAAACAATAATAGATTTATTTGAAGAAAGAAAGAAAAAGGTTATACTTACTGCACCAACTGGACGCGCTGCAAAGAAAATGACAGAGGCAACAGGAAAAGAAGCGTCAACATTACATAGATTATTAGGAATTGGAAAATTAGATGATGAAGAAATTTATTCAAGACATAGCGATTACAAGGGAGAACCAATAGATGCCGACCTAATAGTTGTTGACGAATTGTCAATGGTGGATATGTTTTTAATGAATTACTTATTAAATTGTATATATCAGGGAACAAAACTAATTTTAGTAGGGGATGTTGACCAATTAGCGTCAGTAGGGCCAGGAAGTGTTCTTAAAGATTTAATAAATTCTGACACAATTAATACTGTAAAATTAGATAAAATTTTTAGACAGGCTGCAAAAAGCAAAATAGTCCTAAATGCCCATAGAGTAAACAGTGGATTAGGATTTATCAAAAATGATGACGAAGAAATTGAAGAAGATACAAAACAAGATTTCTTTTTTATAAGACAAAATTCAACAGAAAAAATGTTGCAGGAGGTAATTAGCCTATCAACAGGAAGATTAGAAAAGTTTGGAAATTATGACTTTTTCAAAAATATTCAGGTTTTAACACCAACTAAAAAAGGACCTTTAGGAACCAGAGAATTAAATAAAGAATTGCAAGCGGTTTTAAATCCAAATGTAGACGAGTTGCCAGAAAGAAAAATGGGTGATGTGGTTTATAGAGTGGGTGATAGAGTAATGCAAATCAAAAACAATTATGATATTACCTGGGAAAGAGAAGCTAATCCATTTGGATTAGGAAAAATAGATGGAAAGTCAGAAGAAAACAGTTGGGCATCAATGTATCTTGCAAAACCAAAGGATAAAAAAGAAATAGGTACAGGTGTGTTTAATGGAGAGATGGGAACTATAATAGAAATTGACGAAAAAGAAAAGGCTGTTAAAATTCAATTTGATGACGAAAAAATAGCGTGGTATGAGTATGCGGATTTGGACCAAATAGAGCATAGTTATGCTATTACAATACATAAGGCACAACGGAAGTGAATTTGATGTTGTTATAATGTTGGCTCCCGCGTCTGCACCAATGTTGTTGACTAGAAATTTATTATATACTGGTATTACTAGGGCTAAAAAACTTTTGATTATTATTGGCAGTGATAGGATTGTTAATTATATGGTTCAAAATGTTGATAGTAAAAAGCGTAATACTGGTTTAGAATTTAAGTTGAAAATGATTGCACAGGATTAGAAAAAAGTTTGATATAGAAGTTATGTGTATATGGCTTAAAATAGCAATTTTGTCATAATTTGTCGAAAACTTTTTGTTGACAATAGACATAAAATAAAGTATAATTAATATACTAATATAGCTAACATTTTTGTTAGTAAAAGCGGTTTTTCTGTATCCAGAAAAAAACAGTAATAGAAAGTGGTTTTTCTGTTCCAAATAAAAACAGCAGTATAAAGCGGTTTTACCATTCCATTAAAAAATGGGATTAAAAGAAAGGTGGTAAGAAGAATAAACTTTTTGCCATCTATAATTTTTATAAGGAGGTATTATGAAATTATTACAATGGTATATTGTAAATAAAAAGTATGTGAAATATTTAAAATCTTTTGATAATAAAATAGAAAATATAGATTATCAAAATAATTTAAAACCGTTTATTGGAATTGTATTGATGATTAATAATTTTAATTATTATGTTCCAGTTTCTTCACCAAAAGAAAAACACTATAAAATGAAGGATGGAATAGATTTTATAAAAATAAAAAAGGAAGATAGAATTTTAGGCGTATTAAATTTGAATAATATGATACCTATTTTAAACCAATATGTAAATGTACTAAAATATAATGAAATTGAAAAATATAGGTTATTTAAAACAGACAGAGAAAAAAATATGTATATTGCATTATTAAATTTAGAACTTAAAATAATTAATTCAAAATATGAAGAAATAAATAGAAATGCAATTAAATTGTATAAAGAAAAAATTAAAAATCCTAATTCGAAAGTTTCTAGAAGATGTTGCAATTTTAAATTCCTAGAAACAAAATTAAATCAATTTATTTTAAATCAAGAAAAGAGTGAGCAAAATTTTTAAAATCCAAGAAAAAATCTCAAACCTACTTTATCCCCCAGTATGTGGAATATGTGGAAAAATAGCACAAAAAGGAATATGCATCAAATGTAATGTAGAACTAAAAAAGCAAGCAGAAGTAAACATATTGCAAAAAGAAGAAATAGAAGAAAAAAACTTTGAAGAATTAATGTACTTATTTAAATATGAAGGACAAGTACGTAAATTAATATTAGACTACAAATTCAATGAAAAATCATACATGTATAAAACATTTGTAAATTTTTTGTTAAATGATAAAAAAATATTTGAAAATATAAAAAAATATGATAAAATTATACCAGTTCCAATAAGCAAAAAAAGATACAAAGAAAGAGGATATAACCAAAGTTTATTAATAGCAAAAGAAATATCAAAACAAACGCAATACAAAGCAAACATAGAAAACAAGCAAAAAGAAAAAACAAATATGGAACTTGTGAATAATTGTCTAATAAAAACAAAAAATATAATAGAACAAAGCAAACTAAACAAAGAAGAAAGACAAAACAACATACAAGGTGTATATAGTCTACAAAATCCACAAAAAATTACTAATCAAAAAATATTATTAGTAGACGATATTTACACAACAGGAAGCACAGTAAATGAATGTAGCAAAATATTAAAGCAAGCAAATCCTGAAACAATAGGAGTATTAGTATTAGCAAAAGACTAAAAATGTCCCAAAAAGAACTGCCACAAAATGGCAACAAAATGAAAAAGAACATAAGAAATGGAGTGAAAAAAATGGAAGATTTAGTAGAAAGCATATTAGACTATGTAAGATCAGATTACACAGACTATGCAGTAATGATAAATGGAGAATGGGGTGTAGGAAAAACACACTTCTGGAACAACAAAATAAGAAAAAAAATAGAATCAATGCAACTAAATGGAAAAAGATACACAACAATATACATGTCACTATATGGAATATCAAATCTAGAAGACATAAGCAAAAAAATATTTATAGAAACAACACAATTAATGGACAAAAACCTAAGAAAATTCATGGCAACAACAGGGCAAACAACAATACCAGAATATGCAAAAACAGGACTAGACATGGCAAACTTTTTTGGAGTTACGCAAAATGGAGACAAACTAGACTATTCTGAATTCTTCTCAACAGATGACAAAGTTTTGTGCTTTGACGACCTAGAGAGAGCAAATGTTGACGTTATAGACATACTAGGTTACATCAACAACTTTGTTGAACATGACCACATAAAAACAATAATAATATGTAACGAAAAAGAACTTTCAACAAAACTAAAAAGTTCAAACCTAGAAATGAAAACATTTATAGCAACATATCTTTTAGACAAACAAGGAGAGTTAAACACAACAGATAAGCCAATGGTAGAAAAAATCAAAAACAAAATAGAGCATGTATTTGACAAAGCAAATGATTATGAAAGAATTAAAGAAAAATTAATTGGCGAAACATTTGAATACGCACCAAAATTTGATTATATAATAAACGGAATTTTAATGAGATACGAAAATAATCCAGACTTAATAAGATTCTTAAGAGAAAACACAAGACTAATAATATTAACATTTGAAAGAAGCGGAACTAGAAACTTAAGAATATTAAAACACGCATTAAATGACTTCCAAAAAATATATGAAATGGTAGAAAAAAATTACCCAAACACAAACAACAGAGTAATGCAAACAATGTTAATATTCACAATAGCGATATCATTTGAAATAAAAGCAGGAAAAATAACAAAAGACAAATTTGTAAATATCAAAGACAACGAAGAATATAAATCAATATTAGTATCATCAAGAACATTAATGGACAACAGACAATTCTATATAAAAGAATTTGATAGCAATTATTATTACAATTTTAAAGCAGAATATAGATTCTTCAAATTTATAGAATACTATGTAAGAACAAGAATATTTGACATGAGACTGTTTAAAGAAAACATGGAAACAATAAGAAACACAGTAGATACAGACAATTTACCAGGATATAAAAGACTACTTACAGAAGAATATTGGAAAATATCTGATGATGAATTTGATAAAATAATAAAAGAAGTGCTAGAAAATGTAAAAGAAGGTGCACTAGAATTAATAGATATTGTAAAAATATATGCATACTTTAGTTATTTTTCGAGAAAAGGTCTAATAGATTACGACATAAAAACATTAAAAAGTGTGTTCTTTAATGGAATGAATTTATCTTCATTAAAATCTTCATATTGCAGTAATGTTGAAGGAGAACTTTCAAAAGTAGCAATTGAGCAAGTGGAAGAAGACATGGATGATATAATAAAACACTTCAACAACTTAAATGCTCAATTATTAGATAAAATGTATAAAGAAAAGGCAGAAGAAATCTTCAAATGCATACCTATGAAAATGGAAAGCTTCTATGAAAAATTTGACAGAGAATGCATGAACATACCAATATTTAAATATTATGATGTATATCAATTGTTCCAAAGAATTTCTTGTGCAAGTAATGAAGACATAGTATTAATAAAAGAAAAATTAATAAAAAGATCAGAAAAATACACAAAGGAAATTGAACCGGAAATGAAAAATATCAAGCAATTAAAACAAGTTATAGATGACTACTTAAAAGGAAAAGATCAATCAATCAAAATTGTTATGCTTAGAGAATTTTCTAACAGTTTGGGCTATATTTTAGACAAATATAAAATGAGTTTTCTACCAAAAAAGGAAGAAATATAGTTAAAAAAATTGAATAATTTTACTAATATAAAAGATTGGGCAATACAAAAAGTATTGTCCAATTTGCTTAAAAAAAATAAATAAAAATGTATAAAAATTTCCTCTTTTGAGATAATAAGAATAGACTTGAAATTAAAGGAGGATAAAAATGAAGGCAACTGGAGTGGTAAGAAGAATAGATGATTTAGGAAGAGTGGTAATTCCAAAAGAAATAAGAAAAACTTTAAGAATAAAAGAGGGAGATCCACTAGAAATATTTACAGACAGAGAAGGTCAAGTAATATTAAAAAAATATTCTCCAATCGGAGAATTATCAGAATTTGCAACAGGATATGCCGAAACTTTAGCAAAAACAACAGGGCACATTGCATGTATAACTGACAAAGACACTATAATTGCAGTATCAGGAGGTTCTAAAAAAGAATTTTTGGAACAAGACGTAAGTAGAGAACTTGAAAAACTTATGGAAGATAAAGAAGTTTATACAAGTAAAGAAAATAGTGATAAGGCAGTTCCTATAACAAGAAATGAAACAAATGAAAAGAAAAATAAATCACAAATTGTGTATCCAATAATATCAAATGGAGATACAATTGGAACAGTTATATTGATGTCTAAAGATTCAAATACTAAAATGAATGAAGTTGAAAAGAAAGTAGCACAATCTGCTGCAACATTTTTAGCAAGTCAAATGGAAATTTAAATAAAAACAGTAAAGGGATAGTATTAAATTAACCTTTTACTGTTTTACTTTTTTTCTTTAATATTATAATCATTGGATAATCCAACAATATAATCTATTGAAGTACCATAATATTTTGCAAGTGTAATTAAATGATTAACAGGTATTGTTCTGTTTCCTTTTTCATATTCTGAATAATATTGCTGAGAAATTCCAAGAAGTTGAGCTATATCTTTTTGAAATTTATCATGATCTTCTCTTAAATCTTTAATTCTTTTGAATTTCACTACTACAACCTCCTGTATATATATTAGTATATCTAAGACTAAAAAATTAGAATTATTCTACACATATTTTACCAAAAAATGGAACACAGAGAGAGCGATACATAAAAAATTATGTATTATTACGATATTATTACAATAATATTACAGTTATATTAAAAAGATAGACTATTCTTGAAAATACATAAAAAATTATGTATAATAAAATAAAAAAAGAGAAAAATAAAAGAACATAAATAAAAGTAGGAGGTACTAATGAAACAAAAATATAGAGATAAAATAAAAGAAAATAGAGGAATTACAATAGTAGCACTTGTAGTAACAATAGTGGTACTTTTAATTTTGGCATCAATTTCAATACAAGGGATAACAAAAACAGGTATATTTAGTTCAGCAGAAAGCGTAAAAACAGAACATAAAAGAGCACTTATTTCAACAACTTTGCAGACGAAGCTGAAAATTAATCAATCTGAGCAAATTAGAGGAACAGACGAAGAAGTAATTAGAGCAGCATATGAAGATGTAAAGAATGACCTAGAGGAAATAAAAAAAGCCGGCGGAAAAGATATAGAAGTAAGTGAAGTAACATCTGAAGAAAAGAATGGAAAAACAGAGTGGTTTTTTGAGGTAAAAGTAGATGGTGATGTATATAAGGTGGCATTAGATGGTTCAGACTATTTAGGTAAAGAGGATGAATTGGCTCCATTAATACAAATAAAAACTGCAAAAGCAACAACAAACACAATATTTGTAACAGTAACAACAAGGAGAAATGAAGGCGGAAAAATAGAATATTACATAAAAGAAAAAGGGGCATCAAAGTTTAATTTAGCCAAAGCAACAGATCAAAATGAATATACATATACAGGATTAAAGCAGGATACAACATTTGTAATTAAAGCAGTTGCAATAGGGAAAAATGGAAAGGAAAAAGAATCGAAAGAGGTAGAAATTGAAACAAGTACAGTACCAAAAATTGATTCAAAAGAAATAGAATTTGCAGTAGAACCAAATACGTGGACAAATAAAAGTGTAAAAGTAACAGCAAAACCAAAAGTAGATACACAAGGATTTACATTAGTAACAAGTAAAAATCCAACATCAAGTTGGACAAAA
>MNRS01000003.1 GCA_001916065.1 Clostridium sp. 28_17 | reverse complement strand
TGCGTCGAAACATATTGATATTATAACATGAAAGGAGTTGCTTTGCTACAAAGCTAAAGCCTATGTTACTACCGGCATAGCCGGAAGATTATTTACATTTAAAAAGTAGCAAATTTTCACTTGCTACTTTTTATAAATTTTATTGTTTCAATTTCATAGACAACAACTTAGAAATACCACTCTCTTCCATAGTAACACCATAAACAGTATCAGCCACTTCCATAGTACCCTTTCTATGAGTAATAACTAAGAATTGAGTATGGTCTGTAAACTTCTTTAAATAATCGGCATATCTAAATACATTTACATCGTCAAGTGCTGCTTCAATTTCGTCCAATACACAGAATGGAGCTGGATTTATTTTCAATATTGCAAATAATAATGCAATTGCAGTAAATGCCTTTTCCCCACCAGAAAGAAGCATCATATTTTGTAATTTTTTTCCTGGTGGTTGTACAGTAATATCAATTCCACACTCTAAAATATTTTCTTCGTCTTCTAATGTAAGTTCTGCTTTTCCGCCACCAAACAATTCTGCAAATACTTCTCCAAAATTTTTGTTTATAACCTTGAATTTTTCTTTGAATTGTTCTTTCATAATTTGAGTCATATCTGAAATTACTTTTCTTAATTTACTCATTGTATTTTCTAGGTCTAAACGTTGTTCGCTCATAAAGTCATATCTATCTTTTAAGTTTTTGTATTCTTCAATTGAGTCTACATTAACACTTCCAAGTTCTCTAATTTCAGTTCTCAAACTATTAACTCTTCTTTGTGTTAATGAAACATTTTCTGGTTTTTGATATTGTTCTGCATTATTAGGTGTAAGTTCATATTCTTCCCACATTTTGTTGATAATACCATTAATATCTTCTTCAATTTTTGTCTTTTTAACATCTAATTTTACAAGTTGACCTTTTAAGTCTTCAATTACTTTAAATTTAGCAGTTATTTCATCTTCTTGTTTTGAAAGTTTTTCACTCTTTTGAGCTCTTTCTTTTTTCAATTCTTCAATTTTCGAACTACTACTATTTACACTTTCTTTAACTTCTTCTATTTTTTGAAGTGTCTCTTGTATTGATTTTTCAAGTTCTTCATTGTCTTTTTTGATTTGTTCGATTTGCGTATTTTTATTTTCAATACTTGTATGTGCATTTTCTAATTCTTGATTAATTCTTTCTTGAATTTCTTGAATTGATGCTTCACTTTCGTCAAATGATGATACAGAAATTTTCAAGTTTGTAATATCAAAGTTCAAATCGTCAATGTATTTTTGGTCATCTTTGTTCAATTCTGCAAATTCAGTAATTATTTTAGAAAGTTCTTCATTTTGCTCAACAATTTTATTTATTTCAACTTGTAAATCTCCTTTTGTTGAAACCGCTTCTTCTTTTTGTTTTTCAAGATTTGCTTGCTCTTCTTTTAGTCTATTCAAACGCTTTTCAAGTTTTTCAATATTTTCATTTATTGAAATAACTTTTTGTTTTTCAGTTGCATATGTGATGTCAATTTCTTGTAGTTCTTTTTCAAGATTTGCAGATAATTCTAAAATTCCTTCAATTGATTCTTCGTAATTTTGCTTGTCATTTTCTAGTTTTTCAATTTTTTGTTTTAGATTTTTTATCTCTTTTTCTAATTTTTCAATTTCTTTTCCTCTACCTAAAATATTAACTGTTTTTTTAGAAACTGAACCACCAGTAATTGCACCAGATGGATTAATTAAATCACCTTCTGTTGTTACAATTCTAAATGTATATCCATTTTGTTTTGCAACTTTAATTGCGGTATCCATGTTGTCAACAATTACAGTTCTACCAAGTAAATTTAAAATGATTTGCTCATATTTTTTGTTGTATTTTACAAGGTCTGATGCAATTCCAATAACTCCACTTTCATTACCTTTTATCTTGTCTAATTTTTTACCTCTAACAGATGAAATTGGTAAAAATGATGCTCTTCCTAAATTATTTTTTCTTAAATGTTCAACTAATCTTTTTGCATCTGTTTCTGTTTCTGTTACTATGTTTTGAAGACTTGTTCCTAAGCACATTTCAATTGCAGTTTGTAAGTCATCTGGAACTTCAATAATATTTGCTAAAACACCATTCATACCTTTGCCAAGTTCTTTGATATTTTCGCAGTCTTTAAGCAATGATTTTACACTTTTGATATATCCTTCTTTTTCTTTTTCTGTTTCTATCAAAAATTTCAATCTTGATTCTTTTATTCTCATTTCACTTGATAAAATATTTATATTGCTTTCAAATGATTTGATTTTTTGGTTTGCTTCTTCTCTTTGTTTTGCTACTTCATTTAATGAATTTTGAGCCTTATTTTTTTTGTTTTCAATTTCATTAAATTGCTTTGCAATGTCTTCTTTATTAAGACGAGTTCCATCTAGTTCAGAAATTGTTGACTGCATTTCTTGCTTTATTTGTGCTTGTCTTTTTTCAAAGTTTTGATAATTTATGTTTTGAGCATTTATTTCTGATTGAAGTTCATACTTTTTGTCTGTATTTTCTTCTACTGTATGTTTGTATCCTTCAATTTCAAGTTCCTTAGAAGATAATTTTTCTGTTAATTTATCTAATTCTGCTTGTTTTTCATTTAACTCTTTTTCAAATTTTTCTTTGTTTTGTTTTAAGTTATCTTTTTTAGCCTCTTTTTGTTCAATTTCGTCTTTCAATTCTTTAATCTTAGCATTTTGCTCTTCAATTTCTTTTAAATATCTATCATTATTTTCATTATTATTTGCAATTCTAGTCTTTGCAACATTTATATCAGAATTCAATTGTTCAATTTGTTTTTGACTCTCAAAACCTATATTTGACATATTTTCAATTGTTTCTGTAATTTCATCAATGCTAGATTTTAACTCTTCTTTTAAGATTTTTACTCTTTCCAGTCTGCCTTCTTCATCATTGCATTGAGACTGCATAATTTCAATGTCTTGTACAACTTTTTCCAAGTCTTGTTTATATTTTTCTATGTTGTAAACAAATAAGCCAATTTCAATATTCTTCAACTCTTCTCTTAAATTCAAATATTTTTTAGCCTTATCTGCTTGCATTTGTAAAGGTTCTAAATTACCTTCAATTTCAGTCAAAATGTCATTGATTCTTAAAAGATTCAATTTTGTATGTTCCAACTTTTTCTCAGACTCTTGCTTTCTTGTTCTATATTTAACAATACCTGCAGCCTCTTCAAAAATATGTCTTCTATCTTCAGACTTGTTACTCAAAATCTCGTCGATTTTACCTTGTCCAATAATTGAATATCCATCTTTACCAATACCAGTATCCATAAATAATTCCAATACATCTTTTAATCTGCATGGAACTTTGTTTATATAATAACCAGTCTCACCACTTCTATAGATTTTTCTTGTAACAGTTACTTCCGTATATTCAATTGGCAATGCACCATCAGAATTATCAAACACCAAAGAAGCCTCGGCAAAGCCCAAAGACTTTCTATTTTGAGTACCTGCAAATATGATGTCTAGAGATTTTGTACCTCTTAATGATTTCATACTTTGTTCTCCAAGTACCCATCTTATTGCGTCTGATATGTTACTTTTTCCTGAACCGTTTGGCCCTATTACTGTTGTTATTCCGGGCATTAGTTCTAATACTGTTTTATCTGCAAAGGATTTAAATCCTTGTAATTCTAATCTTTTTAAATACATTTATCTTCTCACCTTTTTTAGAGATTTTTTAGGGATTCGGGGACGGGTCTTCAATCCCTATTTTTTTTAATTGTCATTGAGTACGTCAATTTTTGCCAACTTTTGTTTTTTAACATTTTACTATAATAACTGACAAAAAGCAAGAAAAATTTTCTTGCTTTTAATTAATTTTTAATAAAAACGTATTTACTTTTTATGTATACTGTGATATAATAATCTTATTGTAACATGTAAACCATAAAAATTTTCTGCCATAATACAGGAGGAAAAAAATGCAGATATTAGGAAGATTTTTAGGACATGACATTGTTAGTTTTAACGATGGCACAACACATCCAATTCCAGTTGTTGAAATCAATTCAGCTGGGAAAATGATATGCCGGTCTTACACCGGTGATACTATAGCTGACGAAGATAGTGAACAGGAAATAAATCGTTATTTCGAATCTGAAAATGAAAAAGGCATTCTTAAAGAAATAGCTGAACAAATCGGCACAAAAAGATTTACAATTTCAGAAGATGTCTTAAATTTCATTGATGAAACTTGTCATCCAGATGAATCTGATTTTGAAGATTTGTCTGACGATGATTTAACATTGGAACATGCAAAAAAACAGAATCACACTTCAGGAAATAATACTACATTTAAAAATGAAGATTATTTAGCAACAGATTCAATTCCTGAAGACAATTATGGCGATTCTGACATCGATCCATACTATTAAATTAATCAGCGTATCAAAAGTTACTGCAAAAGAGGCTACTAAAAAAGTAGCCTCTTTCTAGTCCAATTTTATTCGTTATATTTTTATCTTCCAATAATTGCCAGCATGTACCCAAAAAAAGATAACTACCTCATATTAAAAATACATTTTTCGACCCAACCGTTCAAAAAAATCCCTTGACATCACTCTATTTTTGGCATATACTAGACACATCAAATACGTGCACACAGTCACGTAAAATCAAATATCTCAAAATACATTTTAAACATTTGATAAATTTTAAAGGAGGCAATAATATTATGAATAACCTAATAGAAATTAGATGGCACGGTAGAGGCGGTCAAGGTGCAAAAACTGCATCATTATTATTAGCTGACGCCGCATTTAATACTGGAAAATACATTCAAGGTTTCCCTGAATATGGACCAGAAAGAATGGGAGCGCCAATTACTGCTTATAACAGAATTAGTGACAATCCAATTACAGTTCACAGTAACATCTATGAGCCAGACTTTGTTGTAGTAGTTGACGACACATTATTAGAAACAGTTCCAGTAACAGCAGGTCTAAAAGAAACAGGTGCAATTGTAATTAATACAACAAAATCTGCAGACTATTTAAAAAGTGTGTTAAATGGTTACAAAGGTGATATTTACACAATAGATGCAAGAAAAATATCAATTGAAGCATTAGGAAGATATTTTCCAAATACACCTATGCTTGCTGCAATTGTTAAAGTTAGTGGAATTATGTCTGATGAAGCATTCTTAGAAGATATGAAAGGCTCTTTTAAACATAAATTTGCTAAAAAGCCTGAAGTAATTGATGGAAACATGAAAGCCTTAGAAATGGCTTTAAAAGAAGTTAAAAAAATTTAACGGGATTTGGGGACAGGTCTTCAATCCCTAAAAATTTTTTAAAAAATCGGGACTAAAGACCCGTCCCTCAATCCCTAAAAAAATTTTAAAAATCGGGACTAGAGACCCGTCCCCAAATCCCGATTTTTTACAAAGAAAGGTGAAAAAGATGACAAATATAGATAAAACAACACCTATGGAAGATTTAACAATAGGTGGAAACATATATGAAGCAGGTAATGCCAGAGAATTTAAAACTGGTGACTGGAGAAGTGTTAAGCCTGTATGGATAGAAGAAAAATGTAAACAATGTGGTTTATGCTACCCTGTTTGTCCAGATAATAGCATTCCTGTTTGCAAAGGTTCTTTAAAAAGAGAAGATTTTAATTATGATTATTGTAAAGGATGCGGTGTTTGCGCTAAAGCATGCCCATTTGGTGCAATTGTTATGAAGGAAGAAGGTGCTGAATAATGAGTATAAGAGAAAGATTAAGTGGTAATGAAGCCGTTGCAACTGCTATGAAACAAATTAATCCTGATGTTGTTGCTGCTTTTCCTATCACACCATCAACAGAAATTCCTCAATATTTTTCAACATTTGTTGCAAATGGTTCAGTTGATACTGAATTCGTTGCCGTTGAAAGTGAACATAGTGCTATGAGTGCTTGTATCGGTGCAGAAGCCGCTGGTTCAAGAGCTATGACTGCTACATCTGCAAACGGTTTGTCTTTAATGTGGGAAATGATTTACATTGCTTCAAGTTTAAGACTTCCAATTGTTATGAACTTGGTTAACAGAGCCGTATCTGGACCACTTAACATACACAATGACCATTCAGATGCAATGGGTGTTCGTGACGCTGGTTGGATAATGTTATTTTCAGAAAATAATCAAGAGGCTTATGATAATAACTTGATGGCTCACAAAATTGCAGAAAACAAAGATGTTCAACTTCCAATTATGATTTGTCAAGATGGATTTATAACATCACATTCAATTGAAAATATTGAATTAGAAAATGATGAAGATGTTAAAAAATTTGTTGGTGAATATCACCCTGAACATTATTTATTAAATAAAAAAGAACCAATGGCAATTGGTCCACTAGATTTACAAGCGTATCTTTTTGAGCACAAGGCTCAACAAGGAAATGCCATGAAAGCAGCAAAACAAGTTATTTTAGATGTTTCAAAAGAGTTCGAAAAATGGACTGGTAGACATTATGATTTATTTGAAGAATATAAATTAGATGATGCGGAAATCGCAATTGTTTGTATGAACTCAACTGCTGGTACAACAAAAGCTGTTGTTGATAAATTAAGAGAGCAAGGTGTTAAAGCTGGTTTATTAAAAATCAGAGTTTACAGACCATTCCCTGGTGAAGAAGTTGCAAAAGCATTATCACATTTAAAAGCCGTTGCAGTATTAGATAAATCTGATTCTTTAAATGCTATTGGTGGAGCCTTGTTTGAAGATGTTGTTTCTAGCATGTATGTTGCAAAACAAAATGTTCCAGTTGTTAATTATGTTTATGGAATTGGTGGTAGAGACACAACAGAAAAAGAAATCAATTCAGTTTATACAGATTTAGCCGAAATTGCTAAAAACGGAAAAGTTGAAAATCCTTATAGATATTTAGGTTTACGTTCAAATATGAAAGGGGGTAAATAATTATGGCATATAATGTTAAAGAAATAGTTGCAAATAAACCTTCAAGATTTACAGAAGGTCATAGAATGTGTGCTGGATGTGGAGCACCTGTTGTTGCAAGACACATTTTAAGAGCACTAAAAGAAGAAGACCACGCAGTAATATCAACTGCAACTGGATGTATGGAAGTATCAACATTTATTTACCCATACACTGCTTGGACAGATTCATTTATCCATACAGCATTTGAATGCACATCTGCTACTTTATCAGGAGTAGAAGCCGCATACAAATCACTTAAAAAACAAGGAAAATTACCAGAAGATGAACACACAAAATTCATCGCATTTGGTGGAGATGGTGGAACTTATGACATTGGTTTACAATCACTATCAGGCGCTATGGAAAGAGGTCATGACATGTTATATGTTTGTTATGACAATGGTGCATACATGAACACAGGTATCCAACGTTCATCTGCAACACCAAAATTTGCAGACACAACTACATCACCTGCTGGAAAAGTTATCCCTGGTAAAATGCAATCAAGAAAAGATTTAACAAAAATAATGGTAGGACATCACTTACCATATGTTGCACAATCAATTGCAGTAAATAATATGAAAGATTTATATGAAAAAGCTGAAAAGGCAATTTATACAGAAGGTCCAACATTTTTAAATGTTATGGCTCCATGCCCTAGAGGTTGGGGTTATGCAACAGAAGATTTAATGAAAATTAATAAATTAGCTGTTGAAACTTGCTATTGGCCTTTATATGAAGTTGTTAATGGTGTTTATCATATTTCTTATAAGCCTGCTAAAAAACTTCCTATTGAAGAATTCTTGAAACCTCAAAAGAGATTTAAGCATATGTTTAAACCTGGTAATGAGTGGATGATTGAAGAGTTCCAAAAAGAAGTTGATGCTAGATGGCAAGAACTTTTAGATTTGGAAGAAATTACAAATAGATAAAAAATTCGGGATTTGGGGACGGGTCTTCAATCCCGATTTTTTATTTTAATTTATTTTTAAGATATCCTATTCTATTTTTCCCTATTCCCAATACTTCAGCAATCTGTTTATCCTTTAAAGTAGTCTTATTTTCTAATTCCAAGATAAGATTTATTAATAAATTATTTTCCTTTGTTATTATTCTAGTTGATTTAATTTTATTTTTTAATTTAAATTCATTTATAACATCATTATATGTTTTTTCAACGGTCATACTTTTTAGATACTTATCAAAATATTCTTTATGCAGTTTTATAAATATTTCTTTATACTCATATGTATTAAAAATCATGTATGCCTTTTCTTTATCTATATTCCCTTTGATATAATCAATATATGATGAATATTTATAATCTGCTAATTTTTCAATTAATTTAGCCTTATATGGATTAAAATGTATATAGGCCAATACATTATATAAATGACTTTCATCTTTTATTTGTTCACATTTATATCTATCTCTAAAAACATACCCTACTCTATCTTCTATTTTATTATACATTTGTGCAAATGTTTGATTTATTTTATGCATACAATTTGAAACGTCTTCTATCTTTTCATAGCTAATTAAAAAATGTGCATGATTTTCCATAATTGTAAACGCAATCAAATGTATATTACTTTCATCAAATTTTTCATTTGTTAATTTTATATATAAATTTTTAAAATAATCTTTCTGAAAAATATATTCTCTATTTATTCCCTGCACCATAATATGCAAAAAAGATGATATATAATTTTTTCTACTAATTCTTGGCATTTTACTCCTTTCTAAACTTCTATACTTCTAATTTGTAAAAATTTCGCAAAAAGCTTTAATATATTTTTTTATAATAATCAAATTATATGGATAATTTTTATGATTTTAATATATAATGAATAAATTTAGAATTAAATTTTAAAATTACACTCTTAAGATAATTTATTTTTAAGTTTAACTAATTAGAAAATAATTATTTGATAAAAAATATAATTAATACATTTTTCGGGATTGGAGACCCGTCCCCCAATCCCGAATTTTTTTATTCTTCCTCTGGTGCTCCTACTGGGCAAACTCCAGCACAAGTACCACAAGAAATACATGCTGATGCATCTATAACGAATTTATCTTCACCTTGTGAAATACATCCTACTGGGCATTCTGCAGCACAAGCGCCACAAGAAATACATTTGTCTGTAATTTTATATGCCATTCTTCTCACCTCCTAAAACCTTTTTATCTTCCTGTTCAAGTTTTTCAAGTTCCTCTAATTCTTTTTTATTCTGAATCTCTTCCTCGTCAACTTGCTCTCTAGCAACATCTTTTAACACTAATACATCTTTAGCATCATATTTTTTATATGTAAAGCCATCTTCACCTTTAAATTTTATTCTTAATCTTTCTTTTAATGTCTCAACATTATCAACTTCGCCAATTCCATCTTCTGTTTTCACAATTGCACCAACATTTGGTAAATTTTTCAACTTATCTAAATAAGCCTCATCTTCATATTTTAAACAACACATAAGTCTCCCACAATTTCCAGAAATTTTTGATGGATTTAACGAGATATTTTGGTCTTTTGCCATTTTTATTGATACAGCTTCAAAATCACTTAAGAATGTACAACAACATAGTTCTCTGCCACAAACTCCGTTTCCCCCTATTCTTTTAACTTCATCTCTAACTCCTATTTGACGTAATTCAATTCTTGTTTTATAAATTGATGCTAAATCTCTTACCAATTCTCTAAAATCCACTCTACCATCTGCTGTAAAGTAAAATAATATTTTGCTATTATCAAATTTACATTCAACTTCAGTAAGTGTCATCTCTAATTTATGTTCTTTGATTTTCTTTTGACATACTTTATATGCTTCATTTTCTATTTTTTTACATTCTTCATATCTTTTCATATCTCTATGTGTAGCAATTCTTAATATTCTTTTTAAAGGTTCAACTATTTTTTCATCTTCAACATATCTATTAGGAATCCATACTTCTGCAAGTTCTTCACCTTGTGATGTTTCTACAACTACTTTGTCTCCTTTTTGAACTTTTATCCCTTTTGGATTGAAAAAGTATATTTTTCCTAACTTTTTAAATCTTATTCCTACTATATTTTTCAAGTTAATTTTCCTTTCCAATTTTTTATTTTTCTTAAAACAATATGTATTTATTATTCTCTTAATACATTATATATATTTATTGTTCTTTTAAATTAATGTATTTTATTAATTTATGTATATATTAAAATTCCATTTTTTACTACATAATCAAATTATTTTTCTATATATTAATGCACTTGTTCCCATAGTTTAAGTAACATGTTATCAATACTCATATCATAATTTGCATTAGACTGCAATCTTCTTTTGGTATCTTCAACAATATTTATACACATAGCATATTTACTAGATTTTTTTGCTATATCCAATAAAATTATATTGATATAATCCAAAATTTCAAATTTTTCTTCTTTTGCTTTATATATAACTTCTGCTTTATTCAAAGTGTCTATTTTATCTCTTTTTTCCAAATTAATAATAACATTTTCTATTTGTTCATATTCTTCTTGCTTATCCTGTAATTGAATTGCTTTACCAATACTACCCTGAAATGCTTCTAACATAATTTGACTGTTTACTTTAGTTTGAAAATTCTCTTCTAAGAATTTTACAATATTTTCATCTGATATTTTATTGAATCTCAATATCATACATCTTGATTTTATTGTATCCAAAAAAGCACTTTCATTTGAGCCTATAAGTATTATAGTAACAAATTCCGGTGGTTCTTCTAATGTTTTTAACAAACAGTTTTGAGCCTCTGTTGTCATTTTGTCACTGTCATTTATTATATAAACTTTTCTGTTTGAAATAATTGGTTTTTCTGAAACTTTGTTTTGAAATTCTCTTATTTGCTCTATTTTTAAACTATTTCCGTCTGGCTCAATTATTTTGAAATCCGGATTATTACTGCTTTCAAATTCTATACAAGATTTACACTTACCACAGTATTTATTTTCATCAGTACATAAAATCATTTTTGCAAATTCTTTTGCTATTAATTTTTTCCCAATTCCTTCTGTCCCAACAAACATATAACTGTGTGATGCTTTGTTATTTTTTACTGCATTTGTTAATAATTCTTTTATATTATCATTTCCTAATATATTATTAAACATCCTATCTCCTGATTTTATTTTTTTCAAATTTTTAAATTATCTTGGCATAATGCTATTTTATCTTTTAAAATTATTTTACTTTTCCAAATAGATTTAATGGCCAAATTCTTATCCAAACTTTACTTTCAATTTTTTCTAATGGAATACATCCAAATGCTCTACAGTCTGTACTATGATTTCTATTATCTCCCATTGCAAATACGCAATTTTCTGGTACAACAAAATCATCAAATCCTGCCCCCATTAAATCTGTAACTATACCACTTTGAAGATAATCTTCTTTCAACTCTTCACTGTTTATATAAACTTTGCCGTCTTTTATTTCAACATGTTCTCCTGGCAATGCTATAACTCTTTTGATATAACTGTCTTTGCCTATTTCCAATACATGATATGTAAATTTTCCCCAGATAGATGTTGGTTCATCTTCGTATTTTGCAACCGGATTAGTTTGATCTATTTCACTGTATGTATATGTTTTTTTGCTTGGTGCTTCAAATGTTATTATATCTCCTCTATTAGGTAATTTTTTTGTTGTTCTTCCCCATCTGTTAAGCCATAAACGTTGGTCCTGCACTAATGTTGGATACATTGATACTTGCTTTACTATTGTTGGTGTTCCTATAAAATATCTAAATAATAATGCTAATACTACTGCTATGATTATACAGTAAATCCATTCTAATATATCTTTTATTTTTTCGTTCATTTGTATCTATCTCCTAACTTTTTTTATCTTGTATATTATACATTAATTTAGAATATTTATCAATATTTTTGGGGTGGAAAACAATTTTTTTTATTTTTTCAATTGACCTTTTCACACCAAAAAATTACAATTAACAGATCTTAAAATTATTGTTTGTGAATTGTAAAAAAAAACGGGATTAAGAGACCCGTCCCCTAATCCCGTTTTTTTATTGTTTAGTTGGAATACGGATTACAACCTCTGTACCCTCTCCAACTTTACTTTTAATATCAATACTTCCACCATTTTTATCCAAAATTTCTTTAGCAATAGAAAGCCCCAAACCAGTACCTCCCATTTCTCTAGTACGAGCCTTATCAACCCTATAAAATCTTTCAAAAATTCTAGATAAATCATCTTCCGGAATACCTATACCATTATCAAATATTTTAATATAAGCATCATTATAAACAAAACCAACATAAATTTTAATCTCACCATTATCTGGCGTATATTTAATACTATTTGTTAAAATGTTTAAAACAACACGTTCTATATCATCTTTATCTGCATATACTGGTGGTACATCTGCCGTAACAAATGAAGTTACCTTATGTCCTTTTTTCTTTATTTCAATTGCCAGTTTTTCCTGACATCTTTTTACTAAATCACCCAAATCAAATGTCTCTTTTCTAGTCTTCTTTTTATTACTGTCATATCTAGAAAGTGTTAATAAATCTGTTACCAAACGTGCCATTCTCCTAGATTCTGAGGCAATTACATTTAAGAACTTAGTTTGAGTTTCCTCATCATATCCACCCTCTAAAAGAGTATCTGCATATCCCATTATTGATGTTATCGGTGTTTTTAATTCATGTGATACATCTGCTACTAATTCCTTTTGCATATTATCCAATTTAACATGTTCTGTAATATCTTGAATTACAGCAATTACACCATCTGGTCTTTCTTCCTCATTTTTGAATGGTGCAAATAAAACTTTAACATATTGGTCATCAACTTGAATTCTTTGTTCTGTAGATGTCCAACTATCCAAATAAATTACTTTTTCAGTATTAATATCTAATTTAAATTTTCCAAATATATCATCAAATGTGTTATCCTCTGGACTAATACTTAAGAATTTCTTTGCCGCAGGATTTATTAATATAATTTCCCCCTTAATATTAAATGCAATAATACCATCTGTCATATGTAGCAAAATTGTTTCTATTTGATTTTTTCTAGAAGATACTTCATTAAGTTTGTCCTTTAATTCCGCTTTTTCGTCGCCTTTTATATATTTATTTTTTGGACAAATTACAAATTTTGATAGATACGCCGAAATTGCTATTGCAGAAATAACATAAATAGCAAGTATTATAGCAACCGTTCTTTTTGCTTGTACTAATACATTAGTATCTTGTCCATCTATAAGTTGTGGAACTTGAGCTAAAGAATTTATATATATAAATCCTAAAGTTCCTATAAGTATTAAACCTATTAATACAGAAATTAGTATAATTTTAGATTTTATATTTTTATGCATTTTTCGTTCTCCCTATATAAATTATTTTTTCACTAATTTTAAAACTTCTTTATAGATTTTTTCCTCAACATCATGAGTAGAAACCTTAAGAGCATTTTTTGACATTTGTACTTCCATATTTTTATCTAAAACTATTTCTTCTATTTGTTTATTCAAAATTTCTCCATGTAATTCATTATTTAAAATAATCTTTGCTGCTCCAACATTTTCTAATACCTTTGCATTGTGAAATTGATGGTCACCACTAACATTTGGTAATGGAATCAAAATTGATGGTTTGCCCAAATTAGAAATTTCTGTAATTGTCATTGCACCACTTCTTGCAACAATCAAATTAGCAACATTCATAATTTCTTCCATATTGTAAATATATGAAACAATTTTAGCATTTTCTATATTGTTGATATTAATGTTATTATCTAATAATCTTTCCTTAATAATATCATACTGTTTTGGACCTGTTGCCCACATAATTTGATAATCCTTATTTAATTTATTTTTCAAAATATCTAAAATTGCCTCATTAATTTTTTGAGCACCTTGGCTTCCACCAAAAATCAAAACAATTGGCTTTGTTTCATTAAGCCCTGCTTTTTTTATTATTTCTAATTTTTCATTTATTCCATAATCTTTTTTCACAATTTTTACTGGAGTTCCTGTACACACAATATTTTTTGCATTTTTGATTCTTCCCTTGGCATCTTCAAAAGAAACTAAAATTGTATCAGTTTTTTTAGCAAGCATTTTGACTGCTTTTCCAGGAAATGCATTACTTTCATGTAATAATGTTGGAATGCCTAAACTATGTGCAGCAGAAATTGTTGCTCCACAAATATATCCACCAGTTCCAATTACAATATCAGGTTTGAATTCTTTAATTATCTTTTTAGCCTCTCCAAGGCCTTTAAAAGTTTTGTACATTTTTTTGATATTTTCAATTGATATCTTTTTACTTAAACCATATGCATCAATTGTTTTTAATTCATAGCCTGCTCTTGGAACTAAATCATTTTCTAGTCCTCTTGTTGTTCCAATAAAAATTATTTTTGAATCTTTTTCTTCTTTTTTTATTTTATTTGCAATTGCAAGACCCGGATTTATATGTCCTCCTGTACCTGCCGCGGCAATAATAACTCTCATAGCACTCTCCTTAAGAAAAGGGAATTAGGGACGTTCCTTAAAATCCCTTTTTAAGGGGATTTAGGGACACGCCTATAATGCCCTTTATCTATATTTTAATATTAAAAGTAGTTTTCCCTTTTCCCTAAAAAAAGGGATTTTAAGGAACGTCCCTAATTCCCTTTTGCACCAGCACGCGAAATATTAAGCAATATTCCCATCTCGCATAGCAAAATAAATAACGCCGTACCACCGGTAACTAAAGAAAGGTAAAGGCATACCTGTTGCAGGCATTGAAGACGTAACAACCGCAACATTTATAATAACCTGTATAGCAACCAAAGCAGTAATACCAATAGCAATCAAACTACCAAACATATCAGGAGCCTTCATTGCAATTAATACGCCTCTCCAAATAAATACTGCAAATAAAATTAGTACAACCGCACATCCAACAAAACCAAGTTCCTCTGCTAATATTGAGAAAATGAAGTCATTGTGTGGTTCTGGTATATATAAATATTTTTGTTTACTATCACCTAATCCAACTCCAAATAGTCCGCCTGAACCTATAGCATATAAACTTTGAACAACTTGCCATCCATCACCTGTAATATCTTGCCACGGATTCATAAATGTTACAAACCTCTTTAATCTATATGGCTCTAATGCAATAAGTCCAAATAAACCTGGAATACCTACTCCAATTCCAGTTAATGCAAAATGTTTAAATCTACATCCTGCAACTATCATCATTACGCAAACAATTCCTATTATAACCATAGATGCACTCATATGTGGCTCTAATAGTAAAAGTCCTATAATTGGAATCAAATATAACATATGTTTTACAAGACCTTTACCATATAAAGGCAACTCATCTCTATCCCTAACTAAAATTCCTGCATAAAAAATAATCATTAAAAATTTAACTAATTCTGATGGTTGAAATGAAAGTGTTTCTGTTATTTTTATCCATCTTTTTGCACCATTTACTTCAGTTCCCATCACCTTAACTAATATTAGTAATATAATTGATAACCACCAAGCATGTTTATAAAATTTTTGATAAAATCTATAATCTATTTTAGAAATACCTGCCATAAATATTACACCTAAAATAGCAAATATTAATTGTTTTGAAAAATAAGCATAACTATTTCCACTTTCTGCAAGTGCAGATGGTGAACTTGCAGATAATACCATAACTAAACCCATACTTAGTAATAATAAAATTGTTATTACTAATGTAAAATCAAACGGATTATTCAAAAAGCTTGAAAAACTTTTTTCTTTTTTCTTTTTTGCCATTTATAATCCTCCTATTACACTATTTTTAGCCCTATAAAGCATGCAACTAAAGTTATTAAAGAAAATACAACTACAATTTTATTTTCTCTCCATCCTGATAATTCATAATGATGATGTAATGGTGTCATTTTAAATACTCTATTTCCTGTCTTTTTAAAATAAGTAACTTGTATTATAACTGATAATGTTTCTACAACAGGTATTATTGCTATTAAAAGTAATAATAATGGCATTTTTAAATACAAAGCTAATCCTGATATTACACCCCCAAGCATTAATGAACCAGTATCACCCATAAATACTTTTGCAGGATGTAAATTAAACATTAAAAATCCTAATGTTGCACCTATTACAATACTTCCAAATATTGATACTTCATATACTTGATTACTAATTCCTATAACTGTTAAACATGTTATTATAATTGCAGAAACACTTGATGATAAGCCATCAATTCCATCTGTAAGATTTACAGCATTTGTTGTTCCAAGTATTACAAGAATTGCAAATGGAATATATATAATTTCAGGAATATTTATATATGTTTTCAAAATTGGAATATATGTTTCAGTTCCTATTTTAAAACCATATATCAAAAACAAAACATATGCAACTGCAATTATTAAAAGTCCTAACATTTTATATCTTGGTTTTAAACCATCAGTGTTTTTTAAAACCAATTTTTTAAAATCGTCTATAAATCCTATTAAACCATATCCAATTGTTATTAATAACATTGGAAATAATTTTTGTGCAATTTCTTGATTTCCTGATAAATGTAAAAATATATATGTTCCCGTAACTGCAATAATTATTGCAATTATCATTATTATTCCTCCCATTGTTGGAGTTCCTTGTTTTTTTAAATGTGATGCAGGTCCATCGTCTCTTTCTATTTGACCTACCCTTAATTTTTTTAATATTGGTATTGTTATTAATCCACAAACTACTGAAATAACAAACGTTGCTAGCAATACTTTTATTTCCAAATTCAATTTAATCAACCTTTCCTTTTATATCTTTTGTTGTTTTTTTTAATTATTATTTTCCCATTTTTTCTATAATATCTCTTACTATAATTCTCTCATCAAAAGGATGTTTAACACCATTTATTTCTTGATAAGGTTCATGTCCCTTACCTGCCAATATGATAATGTCTTTTTTATTTGCCATTTTGATAGCATGTTCAATTGCTTCAACTCTATCAACAACAACTTCATATTTGCCTTTTGTCTTTTTAATTCCATCTTCAATTTGGTCAACAATTTTTTGTGGGTCCTCTGTTCTTGGGTTATCAGATGTAACTATTGTGTAATCTGCTATTTTACCTGATATTTCACCCATTATAGGTCTTTTGCCAGAATCTCTGTCTCCACCACAACCAAATACAGAAATAACTCTTCCGCGAGTATAACTCTTAGCTGCTTGCAAAATATTTTGCAAACTTTCTGGAGAATGAGCATAGTCTATCATTATTGTTAATTCTAATTTATTATCAACTAATTCTGATCTTCCTGGTACTCTAACTTCCGCTAAAGCCTCTTTTATAATCTCTGGAGAAATTCCAAATTTTTGTGCTACACAAATAGCAGCCAATGAATTGTAAACACTGAATCTACCTGGTATTCCTGTTTTTACTCTTTCATTTCTGTCTGTTATTTTCACTTTAAAATCAACATATGAATTTGTAATTGTTATGTCTTTTGCTAAAACATTTGCAAAATTATCAATACCATATGTTACAATATTACTTTCTGGGAATAATCTTGGTATTTTTGCAGCATGTAAATCATCTGCATTAACTATTCCTGTTTTACACATTTCAAATAATTTTAATTTTGAATTAAAGTAATCTTCCATTGTTGGATGTTCTTTTTCACTTATGTGGTCTTCTGAAAAGTTTGTAAATAAAACTATATCAAATTGACATCCATCAACTCTGTGTAATTTTAAACTTTGTGAAGAAACTTCCATTACGCAAACTTCTACACCTTCGTCTACCATTTGTCTAAAAGTTTGTTGTAACTCCAAACTTTCTGGTGTTGTTCTATCACTGTCTTTTATTCTCTTACCATTTATATATGTTGCAATTGTTCCTATTAGTCCAACTTTTTTACCTGCTTTTTCTAGTATTTCTTTAATCATAAATGTTGTTGTTGTTTTTCCTTTTGTTCCAGTAACACCAATCAATTTTAATTGTGCTGATGGATTACCATAAAAGTTTGATGAACATATTGCTAATGCTTTTCTTGTATCTGGTACCATTAAAATTGTTACATTTTCTGGTATGTTTAATGCTTTTAAATCACATCCTTCTTCTACCATTACTGCTGTTGCACCATTTTCAATTGCACCTGCTATAAATTTGTGTCCATCAACTGAAAATCCTTTTATTGCAACAAACATATATCCTTCTTTTACTTCTTTTGAATTTTTTTCAATTCCTTTAATTTCTAGGTCTACACTTCCTTTTGCTTTTATTCCTTCTAATCCTACTAATATTTTTTTTAATTCCATTTAGAATCATCCCTTCATTTTAATATGTTTTATGATCAAATTTTTGCTCATAATTTTTGTTACATTATATAACTATTTTTGCTTTTTGTATAGAGTTTTTTTGGAATTTTGTACTAATATTGTACAAAAATTTTACTTTCTTTATTAACACTTACTCCCTCTCTTGGAGACTGTTCTTTTATAATAATATTTTCTCTATCAAGTTCTTCAGAATCGTTCTGTATACTAATCTCCAACCCCACTTCTTTAGTAACTTTTTCTGCTTCCTTAATACTTAATCCTTCAACATTTGGAACTTGAACCTGTTCAACCTGTTCAACTTCATCTTTATTACCTTGAGAGACCTCTAAATAAGGCAAAATTTCACTAAAAACTTGGCCTCCAACAGGTGCTGCTACTCCTCCTCCTTGGTGTCCGCCCTCACCAGTAGGGTTATACAAAGTAACAAGTAAAACTACTTGTGGATTTTCAATAGGAGCAACACCTAAAAAAGAAGTAACATATTTATTAGTATTTACACCATCTTCAGAAGTTCCAGTTTTTCCACCAATTCTATACCCTGCAACTTTAGCATTTTTACCAGTACCTTCTGAAACAACAGACTCCATCATACTCAAAACTTTTTCTGATGTCTCTTTAGAAATTGTTTTAGATTTTACTTTTGTTTCCATATCAGTTTTTTCACCTGATTCACTGTCAATAATTGATTTAACAACTCTTGGTTGAACTAAATTTCCTCCATTTGCAATAGAAGAAACTGCTGTCACCAATTGAATTGGAGTAATTTCAAATCTTTGACCAAAACTAACTGTTGCAAGTTCAACAGGTCCCATTTTATTTTCAGCCAAAAATATGCTTCCTGCCTCACCTGGCAAATCTATTCCTGTTTTTTCTAGTAAGCCAAATTTTTGCAAATAACCATAATATGTGTGAACACCCATCTTTTGACCTAATCCAATAAAAATCGGGTTACATGAATTCATTAATGCCTGTCTTAAACTTTCTGCTCCATGTGGTCTATAATATCTCCAACATTTTATTCTAACTCCCGCAACTTCAATTCCACCTGTACAACAAAATTGTCCTTGTTTATCTATGTCTGTAACTAAGCCTTCTTCGAGGGATGCAGATGCTGTAATGGTTTTAAAAGTTGACCCAGGTTCATATGTATCTGTAATTGCCCTATTTCTCCAAACTGCTTGAAGACTTTTTGTTTTTTCGGCTTGGTCTGTTGTATCCCAAATTCCCTTCAATTCATCAGTATATGCAGAATATGGTTCATTTAAATTGTAATCTGGGTATGTTGCCATTGCCAAAATATCACCATTTTGTGGATTCATAACAACTATATTTCCACCATCAGTACACTTATTGTCAATACAAGCCTCTTTTAAATATTTTTCAACTATTGATTGAATGTTCATATCTATTGTAAGTACAATATCATTTCCATTTTTAGCCGCAACATAAGTTTCTCCCTCTTCTCCTATTTCTCCACCTTTTGCATCAGTGTGTCTTTTAATTGCACCTTTTGTTCCAGAAAGTACCTTATCATATTTAGCCTCAATTCCATCCAGTCCCTGATTATCACTTCCACAAAATCCTATAATTTGAGACGCTAAATTATTATTTGGATAATATCTTTTTGTATCTTCATCAATATTTATTCCTGTTGTAATGTTTCCTTCTTCCATCCATTTTCTTAATTCATCTGCTTTATCTTTATCAATTTTTTTTGCAATTGTTTCAATTGAACTCCTCTTCGATACTTTTTTTAGTGTTTTTTCATAATCTAATTCAAAAATTTCTGAAAGTTTTTTAGCAACTTTTTCTTTGATATTTTTATCGATATTTCCAGGATTTACAGTTATTGTTTCAACTGTACTGCTTTGTGCCAAAACCTGACCTGTTGCATCATAAATAGTCCCTCTTTTAGGGTTTATAGTTCTGTCTAATGTTTGTTGTTCAAATGCAAGTTCAGAAAGTTTCTTTCCATCTATTAACTGTATGTACCCCAGTCTGCCAATTAATATCACAATTATTAAAAACACAATAAATAACGATGTTCTCATCCTTTTTTTAGTTGATATATTTATTTTTATCATAAAAACACCTCTAATAATATTTATTAGAAGTGTTTTATTTTATTCTTATTAAAATTTCAAAATTTTATCTGCTAAATTTTGCCACCAAGTTTTTGTCTCTGTTTTAACAACTTTTTCAGATTCTGTTTCTACATAATCTTTTTTTGGCAATGTTACATATACAGTTTGCTTACTAGTTAATTTTTGCATTCCTAATTCTTCTTTTGCAACTTTTTCAATATTACTTATATTGATGCTATTTTCGATACTAACTTTTAATTGTTCATTGTCTTTTTGCAAAGCCGCCAATTGTTTCTTTTGGTTTTGAATTTGATTAAATTGTTTATCTATTTGAGAGTTTCTACAACTTATGGTTAATAGCAGCAAAAATAGCCCAGCAACAATAACTGTTGTTTTCATTTGTCTTTTTCGTTGTTCTTTAGAAACCTTTATTTGTTGTCTTGGTAAATCCTCAACAACTTTTAATTGTTTTCTTTTTTGTTTAGGTTTTCTAGTATAATCTGGCTCCAATTTTCTAGGGCTAGTTCCATATTGATAACCTGTTCTTGCCATAAGTTATTTTTCACCTCTCTTTCTTTTAAATTTTAAAATGTAACTTTTGGAATCGATATTCCAAACAAAACATTATTTCTTTTCAAAAATTCTAAGTTTTGCACTTTTGCTTCTACTATTTTCTTCTTGTTCCTCTTTTGTTGCAACAATTGGTTTTTTAGTAATTACCTTACCAAGTGATTTTGCACCACATACACAATATGGTAAATCAGGTGGACAAGTGCATTTTCCTTTTGCATCTAGCATTGCATTTTTAACTGCCCTGTCTTCCAAAGAATGAAATGTTATAATACATAATCTTCCTTGTGGTTTTAAGCAATCAATACAATCTTTTACTGTATTATATAATGGTTTAATTTCATCATTTACTTCAATTCTGATTGCTTGAAACGTCCTTTTTGCAGGATGTCCATCATTTTGTTTTGATTTTGGAATTGATTTTTCTATTATTTCTACCAGTTGTTTTGTAGTTTTTATCAAATGTTCTTTTCTGTATTCACATATGTTTCTAGCTATTTGTCTTGAAAATCTTTCTTCACCATATTCATATATGATGTTTGCAAGTTTTTCCTCTGGATACTCATTTACAACATTTTTCGCAGACAATTCCTGAGTTTTATCCATCCTCATATCAAGTTCATTTTCTCCCAAATAACTAAATCCACGATTTCTTTCATCTAATTGATATGAAGAAACACCTAAATCTAGTAAGATTCCATCGACTTTTTCTATACCAATGTCTTCTAAAATTTGTTTTATGTTGTCATGATTATCCTTAACAAATTTTACATTTTGGAATTCCTTTAAGTTTTCTTTCGCTGCTTTTAAAGCATCTTCATCTCTATCTATTCCAATTAGCAATCCATCTTTTGATAATCTTTTTGCTATTTCTTTACTGTGTCCTGCTCCACCAAGAGTTCCATCAACATATATTCCTTCAGGTTTTATATTTAACCCTTTGATGCATTCTTCTAGCATTACAGGTTTATGCTTAAATTCCAATTTTACACCTCTTAAAAGTTTTTATTTTATTACTTCGTTTATATGCATTCCAATTTGTATGGTACAAACAAGAACACTATTAACATTGCATGACTTTTTTAGTATAGAACAAATCTGAAAATTTTCAATTTTCATTCTTAACTTTACCTTTTATCATATTCGATAAAATTGAAATTTTCAGTAAATTTGTTCGCGCGCGAAAATTTATGAAATAAATTTTCTGTGCAATGTAATTTTATATATTAGAAAAGTTGTATAACTTTTCTAATATATAAACGCAAAACAACTGGTAAAAGTACCAGTTGTTCGTGTTATATGTTTTTTCTTTTGGTATTTTTATAAAATCCTTTGTAAGTTTTTCTTTGGATTTTTTACTTATGTTTTTTTGTTATTCTTCTGTAATTTTTTATCTTTTGAATTACACTTTTCTTTGTTATAATATCTTTTGTAAGATTTTCTTCTGCACTTTTTCTTTTGTACATATATTTTAAATTTTATATCTTTTGTACATTTTTCTTTTGTGCTTTCATCTTTTGTTTTATATTCTTTTGTATGATTGTCTTTTGAATTTTTATCTTTAGCAATTTATTCTTTTGTATTTTTTTCCTTTGTTTTTTTATCTTTAGTACTTTTTTCTTCAGTAATCTTTTCTTTGGTTTTTTTATATAAACTTTTGAAAGTTATATACCAAGCATAGTCATATTTTCGGCAATTTCGTCAACTGATATATTTTCATCACATTTTTCCCAATTTGCTTTATTCCATATTTCTAACCTAGTACCTACTCCAATTATTACTGCCTCTTTATCTAGTTGTGCCGCAACACGTAGATTATTTGGTATTAAAAATCTACCTTGTTTGTCTATTTCACATTCAGTTGCTCCTGATAAGAAAAATCTGACAAAATTTCTGGCATTTCTATCTGATAGTGGTAGTGATTTTAGTTTTGTTTCAAAGTTTAACCATTCTTCTTGTGAAAAGGCAAATAAACATCCGTCTAATCCTTTAGTTATAACGAATTTTTCTCCAATGTCTTGTCTTAATTTTGCAGGCATTATTAATCTGCCTTTGGCATCTAGAGAATGCTCATATTCACCCATTAACAATGGTCTTCACCTCTTTTCATTTTTCTACCACTTTGTACCACTTTTCTCCACTTCATGTAAATTGTAATATAACTTTTTTAATTTTGCAATAGTTTTTGTAAAATTTTTCAAATTTTTTTCAATTTGTCCATTCAAAAAATAATAGCAACGCAAAATCAATATATAATTTATGCAACTATTTTTTCTATTTCTTCTTTAAATCTTTTATCTGCTGATATAAATC
>MNRS01000002.1 GCA_001916065.1 Clostridium sp. 28_17 | reverse complement strand
AGTATATCCATATGTTTGCGAATAATTTACTGAACTTGAATATTTTTCTTTATCTGCATCAACTAAATTTTTATCAAAATACCCTGCTTCAAATTTTGAAACCCAAATACCTGTTAATTCTTTTTTCCATCCTCCATTTGCATATCCTATACTACTTTCATTTGTAAATGCTGGATGTACTACATAATCTTTTGTTGCATCTGGGATATCTGTTTCTGATGTTTGCCTTTTTGCTGTTTGCAATTTTCCATCTTTATCATAGTAATTGTCTGTTGTTCCTACCAAAAATACCACATCAAAAGTTTGATTACTTTTATTTATTTTATATGCATACCTTGGTATCCATACCCACATACTTCCATCTTTTGTTTGAGAATTTGCCCATTTCTTAGTATCGTAATCATACCAATTAACATCACTTTTATTTGTTTGTATAGTCTGTCCTTCTTTGCTATCATCGGGTTCACTAAATTTTATTGGGTTTAAACCTGTCATCAGCCTTGGACTATTTACTTTTTTGCTTTGATTCCAACCTAATTCATTCGAAACAGTAACAGTTTTTTTGCCTAAATCAATTTCATCACCATGCACCACATTTACAATATATGTTCCTGCATTATCTACTGTAAATTCCAAATCATTTGAAATTTGCCATTTTTCTTCTGTGTTTAATTTATATTTAACCTGCCAATTATTAATGTATCCATCATAATTATTAATTGAAACAATAATTTTACCAACATTTCCTTCTATACTAGAACTAACCTCAAATGCCCCTTTATTACTATTCTTATTATGATATTCCACATTATACATTCCATCATCCATTTGGTCTATCATATAATACGTAACATTTTTATATTTAAAACCTTCACACGAAACAACATACCTATAATCAACATTTATCAAATAACTTCTTTCTATTCCACTTAAATCAAAATCACTTTTTATCTCACTAACACTAAAAAACTTAAAACCCTTCTTAACTTCATCCTTTTTATCCTCTTTACCCTTATAAATAATACTCTTTACTTCTTCTTTTTCAAGAATTTCCTTTTGTGCATTATTTAAATCTTGGCCTTTACTAGAATCATTATTTTCATTTAATTCATTTACTTTCGTTTGTAGTAATTGCAACTCTGTTTTTAGTTTACTATATTTTGAATATTCTAAAGCAGATGTTCCAGCAGTCGCTCCAATTGATGTTACTATCAAAAGTAAAACTATTGTTATTATTAGAGCCTGTAACGTTACGCCATTTTCATTTGTTAATATCATTATTAACCTCCATTTTCAACTTTATTATTGTTGAATATTTATTTTTAATATTTTATAATTTTATTTTATCCCTATTAGTATAGCACGAAAACCCCAATCACCCAATGGATATCCATTACTACCCGAAATAATAAAAAACTTTGCACCGTCTCCCCAATGATATGGGCCACCTCTTCCACAAAAAGAATTATTTTCAAATGGAAATCCAAGATAATTATAACCAAATACATACTGAAAATTCTCACCATTTCCATTTAATTATAGAAATTCAAGAATTCCATCTCCATATCCATATTTATCATTTTTTAAACT
Organism: Clostridium sp. 28_17; assembly: GCA_001916065.1. Lineage (GTDB taxonomy): Bacteria > Bacillota > Clostridia > TANB77 > CAG-508 > CAG-269. Next base: position 23,765 of record MNRS01000002.1, on the reverse strand, counting down.
AAAATATTTTTTTAAATTGCTATCTGAATTATCATTACTTTCATCATATGGATATGTCGTCACATGTTCAGTACTATATGTCTTATAACCTTCTACATTTTTATTAGTATTTGCAAACTGTTTAGCATTATCAATCAACGTCTGACTACCATTTGTTATATACGCAGATTGCAATTCATGCAAACATCCAACTAAATCATATACTCCTGTTATATTTTGTGTTGAACTTCCCCTTTGTCCTATTTCTGTATACCATGCATATGATGTTATTTTTCCATCTTCATTTGTTATAACATCGCCATAAGGTGGTTTTTCAATGGAAACATTATAAGTTCCACTTCTATTTTTATTTGCATATCCAGTTATACCAAAAACATAATATCCACCAGAGTTTTTGACATATACATTATTGGACATTAAAACATCCTCTCCGTCTAACCCATATGAACTTTGTGTTAAATATTCAACTGCTCCCCATTCACTATTTTTTGACATATGAGAATCCGTTTCATTACCATCTAAACCATATATATTGTTTGATGCAGTTAAATTTCTAGCCAATTCATAAGCTTCGCCAATTCTAATTATATTATATGCATATGTTCTTCCTAAAAAAACAGGGAAGTCTTTTCCAGTTGAACTTTGCACTTTTGTAACATCATTATTTCCGCTTGCAAAACCCGCTTGAAATTTAGCTACCCAAAAGCCCGGAATTTCATCTCTCCACTCGCCATTCATATAATGATTATTTTTTCCTTTTTCACTTCCGTCTTCAAAAGCAGGATGTATATGATCATAATTTTTGTCTACTTGTTTTTTACTTGTTCTAATAAATTTAACATCAACATTTTTTCCACTTATTTTATATTCATATCTTGGTATCCACACCCAATAACCAGTAATTTGTCCTTCACTATTTTTGGTTATCGCATTTGCCCATTTTTTATTATCATAACTAAACCATTTTTTCCACTCTTCATCTTTGCTATTTTCTGTCAATTCAACAGTATTATTATTATCATCAAAATATACTGGGACCATACCTGTCATTATCTTAGGAGAATTAGAAACCCCATTCCAACCTCCATCTTGTTTTTTATAATCAACAACAGCATCCACATCTATATTTTGTTGTCCTAAGTCTATTTCATCTCCATGTACAACTTTTATATTATATGTTCCAGATTTTTCAACAACAAATTCTAGATTATTTGAAATATGCCATTTTTCTTCAGTATTCAACTTATATTTTACCTGCCAATAATTAACATATCCACCATAATTAGTAATTGTTACAACAATTTTGCACTCGTCTCCTTCTGCTTTTGTAGTTACTTCATATGCCTGTTCTGAATTATCTGGATTTTTATTCTTATTATGATATTCTACATTATATATTCCACTATCCATTTGATCTGTAATATAATAAATATTATTTTTATATTTGAGCCCTTCACAAGATACCACATATCTATATTCTACATTTATCAAATAACCTCTTTCTATTCCGTCTAAATCAAACGTATTTTTTATATCATATGGTGTAAAATATCTAAATCCATTTGTTACCTTTGCTTTGTCTTCTTCACTTCTGTTATTATAAATAATATCACTTATTTCTTTTTTATTAAGAATTGCTTTTTGTGCATCAGTTAATTCTTGTCCATTACTATATTCTTTTTTTTCATTTAATTCATTTACTTTCGTTTGTAGTAATTGCATCTCTGTTTTTAGTTTACTATATTTTGAATATTCTAAAGCGGATGTCCCAGCAGTTGTTCCAATTGATACTAATATCAAAAGTAAAACTATTGTTATTATTAAAGCCTGTATCGTTACAGCATTTTCATTTGTTAATATCATAATTTTCTCCATATTTTATTTTTTATCAATGTATTGTTTTTCCTGGATATATTATAACAAATAATCTACTATTGATAAATAGTTTTTTAACATTTTTTTAAAATTTTATTGTAAAATTATACAAAGTGTGTGAGTAAGATTTTAGAACACAGACTCCGTAGTTTGACATTTTTTAAATATTTTAGATACATTTAAGCCTAGAGGCATAAGCTTTTTATTTTGTCAACTTTTTTCTCATTTTAAATTCTTAATTATTTGATGATTTAGATGATAATGATTAAAAGAGAATGATACATAAATTAATAGTATCATCCTCTTCTTATAATATTTATTCTTTCATTTGTTTTCATGGTCGTTTTTTCAACCAAAAAATTATTTTTAAATTTTTCAAATCTCTTTTTTAGTGGAACCTTCTCTAATAATAATGTTATTTTCTTTTAATACTGCTATATGATATTTTATTTTTTCTCTTGACATATCTAGCATTTTAGCCATTTCCATTACAAATTTTTTAATTTTTTTCTATTTCTTCAGGAGATGGTAGCAAATCTTTCATCTTTTCTGGCAAAGTATCTCTAATTTGATATGTAGCCACGCCGATTGGCTTATAACTATCGTTTAAAGCATACTCTACAACAGTTCTATTTTTATTTTTACATATAATAATTATTAAACTTTCTTCTAATTCTCTTTCAAGTTGATCTTTGCATTTCTCCATTATAGCTACATTTTTGCTCCAACTTATTTCTCGCACTAGTGGTGCGAGATTTTCCATATTATTATATGTTACATAAAAATTTCTCATTCTCCATAAATTACTTGAAGAAAAACCATGAACATCAGGAAATTCCTTTTTCAATTCTTTTGATAATACTTCAACAATTGACTTTCCCCAACCTTGTTCTTGTTATTGGTTATATATTTCCTGTCCAATTCACCAATATAAACTTATTAAAGTTTGATTTACCACTTTCATTGCTTCATATTGACTATTTCTAATCTTATTTTTTATTTTTCCTATAAAATCTTTGTAGTCTTCACTTATCAAATCATTATTCATAAATAAAAATCCTCCTTTTTGCAATTCTGTCACTAATAGTGGCAGAATAAGTTTAAGATACAAAAAATAAATCTGCAAATGTCTTTTGTTAACAAACACCTGCAGAAATTTATAATGGCTGGGGTACTGTGATTCGAACACAGGAATGGTGGAGTCAGAGTCCACTGCCTTACCGCTTGGCGATACCCCAATATAAAAACCAAATTTATACTATCACAAATTTTTATATTTGTCCATAGCCAAGCAACATAAAAAATCACATATTTACCCCAAATTCAATTCATTTCCAGCACCATCACCGCCATCAAACACAAACTCATCTCTTTCAACCGGAACAAACGGAATAGAATTATCAACAACAACATCAGTATTTATCTCAGTATTCACATTATTCAATTTTCCATCATCTTCAGCAAAACCCTCTGCAAACACCAACTTCAACATTCCATCAACATTTAAATTAGACAATTGAATCTCAACAATTTTTCCATCCTCTAACTCCTGAACCTGTCCACATTCAAAACTCACATCATTTATAAACTTATCACCAACCTTTATTTTAAAATGATTTTCATCCAAATTCACACTTTCCAAATTTTTATCAATTACTTTTATTTTTGCTACTACAACATGCGTTTTATTAGCATAATTTTTAAAATTTTCATCACTATTTTGAATACTAATTAATTCAATTTTAGGTCGTGTTCTATCAATACTAACATTTGCAATATTAAATTCATTTTGCATTACATATTTTGCATATATATTTGTACAATTCAAAAACATCCCTGTACAAAATATAATTACAAAAAAGACCTTATTTTTTTTAATTTTTATCACCCCTTTACTCTTCTTCACCAAAAACAGTTACTTCAAATTGATATTTTTCTATATTTTTTCCATCTTTTGTATCTTGAACATCCACATTAGAATCTTTTTCATTTTCATATGGCCATTGCCACAACACCGTTAAATTAATCTTTTGATTTTTTGCAATTTTTCCTGATATTTTTCCAGAAACCTCATCCAAATTATTAGTTCTAAATAAATTTTTTCCATCTACTATTATTATAAAATTCAAATTTCGTGGTTTATCGCTTTTACTTTTAAATTCAACTCTATACTTCAAATTATGATTTGAATTTAATACAATATTAAATTTTCCGCTAGTACCTGGTGCAATTTTTTTACTTACATTTTGGTCTAGAGTATCCGATAAATTTATTGATTTAAAACTTTTATTTTTATAATTTACCATAAAAGTATATTCTTCTTTTTCCTGAAATTTATTTTGATTTTGAAATATTTTTAGAAATAAAAAATCATCTTTTTTTACATTTTTTGAATTAATTTTAAGTTTGACTATAACACACAAAAATACCAAAATAACTATTAGCAAAATTTTAATAAATTTTTTCATATCATCACCTTATGCCTTTTCTTGCTCTGTATGAACTTTAATTTGTATTTTTTCTAATATATCATTTCCTACTTCCGTGTTTTCATTATCATATGTAACTTTAATTTTATATTCCCTATCTTCTTTTTGGTTTTTTTCAATTTTCATAAATTCTGTTTTATTATTATGCAATTCAATTTTATTTTCCCCTTGATATAATTCTATATTAATTGAATTGTCCAATTTTGCAAGTATTTCAATATAATATTTCAAATCACACTCCGAAAGTTTTCCTTGGTCATTATAATTTTTTATTTTGAATATATATTCTCCGTAATTTTTTGTTTCTGTTATATCTATTGCAGGGTTGTTTTCAACAATTAATATTGGTTCTACAATTTGTGCTTTTGCATTTATAACATAGTCCTCAATTGATTTTGCCATACTGTATCCACAAAACATTAATAACATGATGATAAATATTATAAACCCTGCAGTTAAAAATTTGTTGGATTTTCTTTCTTCTTCTTTTTGTATTTTTTCTTTGCAAAAAATTGGCAAATTGATATATTTTAAACTTTGATTTTTATTCAATTTTGTCTCATCCTTTCACATATTTTTATATAAAGCACATTTTCATATTTTTTATGTTTTATTTCTGTGGTTGAACCTGCGTTCCTGTTACAACAACATCAAATCTATAATCACTGATGTTTTTTGCATCAATTGTATCTCTTTCGTCGTTTTCTGCAATTTCTTCTGGTGTATTGCCTGTTTCATATGGCCATTCCCATTCAATTATAAAACTTCTTTGTTGCGCGTCTGTATCTCCATGGATTGTGCCAACTATCCAGTGATTAAGAAGTTCTATACTTTCAAATTCCTTACCGTCATATTTAAACTTTAAATTTTTTGGTTTTTCTGTTTCGTTTTGGAAGTTTACTGTATAAAATATTGCAACTCCTGCTCCACTTCCGTCTATATTAATTTCAAAACTTCCTGCAGTTCCTGGTGCAATTCTTCCATTTGCTAATGTGAAATTGTATATTGTAGAATTTAATGAAATAGTTTGCATTTTTTCTTCATTTTCATTTACCTTGAATCTCCATTGTGCAATTTCTCCTACTCCATTCCCCGTTATTTTTGACATATATTTTGCATATGCCTGTCCTCCTATAAATGATACAAGTATTACAGCAATAACAATTACTATTAATACTATTTTTGTTTTCTTTTTCAATAGCATTCCTCCTCTTATTCGATTTTTAATTTTGGATTGTTTTTTCGATTTTAAAAATTATTTTGAATTAAATTATAAAAAATATGAAAATGTAATTTGATTATACTTCCATATTTTTGATTTGTCAACAAAAACATTTCGACATTTTTCGACATTTAAGTTTTGTAAAAGCCTTGAAATAACTTATTTCCAAGGCTTTTGTTCTATTTTTTAAATTAAAAGAATGTAAAAAATTTTATGTAGATTTATTATTTTAAATTATATATAATAAATTGTTTTGATTTATTTTTATCTTTTATTTACTCCAATTATTCCACCTAATACTCCAAATACAATTGCCGATACAATCATAATTATAGATTGTTGGTTTAACGTAAATTTCCAATTTAAAATACTAGAAACTAAATAAATTATTAGTATATATCCTCCACCTATAATTCCTCCATTTAATAATCCATTTTTCTTTATTTTTGTATTTTCTATTGAACTTGCTACCAATATGCTTATTGCGGTTATTATCATTATTACTGGATTTACCACATTTTCTGTTATATTAGTATTTGCCAAAATAATTGAAAAAATTATTAATGATACAATTGTTATAATCATTGCTATTAGTATTCCTTTTCCAATTCTTGCAATTATATTATTTTCTTTTATTTGTGTTTTTTCCATAAATTCACCTCCACAATTTCAAATAATATACACTTTTTAAAATTATATGAAAAAATTTTTCAAATATACTTGACAAATGAATAATAAATGAGTTAAAATAAGAAAGTGCCAAGAACAAGCACGGAAACTATGGTGGATGTAGCGTAGTTGGTTAACGCGCCAGTTTGTGGCACTGGAGACCGTGGGTTCGAGTCCCATCTTCCACCCCAGTATATATTGGACTGTAGCCAAGCGGTAAGGCACCAGACTTTGACTCTGGCATGCGCTAGTTCGAATCTAGCCAGTCCAGCCAATAATACCAAGGCTTTCAAGAAATTGAAAGTCTTTTATTTTTGTTTAAAATCAGTAAAATTGTCCAAAACTTGTCCAAGCACCAAGTATAATATAATATAAAATAGAAAAAAAATAAAAGAGGTAAATTAGATAAAATTTCTAATCTACCTCAGTCAAAGAAAGTTTAGGTAGGTTGACCTTCCTACATCTCCTAACTATGGGTGGCGGCTGCCTGTTCCGCCCTCAGAAACTTTCTTTATTATTATATGCTAAATTTATTTTAACATACATTTTTATTTTTTTCAATACTTTATTCATATATACATACCAATAATTATTGACTTATCAATAATAGGCTTGTATAATTAAAACATAAAATAAAAGAAAAGGACTATAAAAATGAAAAATAAATATTTAGACAAACTAGAATACACAAAAATATTAAACAAACTATCAAACTATGCACACACATACATCGGAAAAAATATGTGCAAAAATTTAATACCATCAAACAATAAAGAAAACGTCAAAAAAAGCCTAGCGGAAACTGAAGAAGCACTTAACATTTTATACAGATGTAACACCCCTCCAATTTCTGAAATCGCTGACAATACCAAAAATCTAAAAACAATTGAATCATATGGAACTCTTTCAATAAAATCAATTTTAGAATTATCAAATATTTTAAAAATGGCAGATGAACTAAAAAAATATTTTTACAACGATTTTATAGTTTCAAATGAATACATATATTTAACTGATATTTTCTCAAAACTATATTCTAATAGTTCCATTATCGAAAAAATATCTTACAGTATTATTGACGAAAATACAATTGACGATAGGGCTTCAAAAAATCTGGCTTCTATCCGCAAAAAACAACGAAATATCGAACAAGATATAAAAACAAAATTAAATACTTTTTTACATTCATCTACATATTCAAAATACATTCAAGAAAATGTTATTACAATTAGAAATGACCGTTATGTAATACCTGTAAAAGACGAGTATAGAGGACAAATTAAAGGTTTTGTACATGATATTTCAAGTTCTGGTTCAACAGTATTTATTGAACCAATTTCAGTTTTTGAATTAAATAATGAACTTGCCAATTTAAAAAATGAAGAAAACTTAGAAATAGAAAAAATTTTACAAGATTTAAGCAAATTATTTTACCCTTATTCAAATGAAATAAAAGAAGATATTGAATGTATTGGAAAACTTGATTTTGCTTTTGCAAAGGCTAAATATTCAAGAGCAATACATGGTATAACACCTAAAATAAATACGCAAAAACAAATCATTTTGAAAGATGCAAAACATCCACTTTTAGACCAAGAAAAAGCAGTTCCTATTTCACTAGAATTAGGCATAAAATTTAACACTTTAGTTATAACGGGTCCAAATACTGGTGGAAAAACGGTTACATTAAAAACTGTTGGTCTTTTAACCGCAATGGCTTGTAGTGGTCTTAATATCCCAGCTTCAACACAATCTTCTATCTTTGTATTTGATAATATTTTTGCTGATATTGGTGATGACCAAAGTATTACTGAATCACTTAGTACATTTTCTGCACACATGACAAATATTGTTGATATTGTTAAAAACTCAACAGAAAATTCATTAATTTTAGTTGACGAATTAGGCTCTGGAACAGACCCAGTTGAAGGTGCTTCGCTTGCAATTAGTGTTTTAGATTACTTTAAATCAAACTCCTCTTTAACAGTTGCAACAACACATTATCAAGAGTTAAAAAAATATGCATTAACAACTGATGGATTTGAAAATGCTTCTGTTGAATTTGATGTAAATACATTGTCACCTACATATCACCTATTAATTGGTGTGCCTGGAAAAAGTAATGCTTTTGAAATTAGTAGAAAACTTGGTTTGCCAGATTCTATAATAAATGAAGCAAAAGGCAACTTAACAAAAAATGATATTGATTTTGAAGAATTACTTAAAAATATTTATGATAATAAATCAAAAATTGAAAATGAAAAATTAGAAATTTCTAAAAAATTAAATGAAATTTCAGAACTTAAAAAATCATTAGAACGTGACAATACAAAACTTAATGAACAAGAACATGAAATTATTAATAATGCTAAAATTCAGGCTAGAAATATTTTACTTGATGCAAAAGAAGAGGCAAATGAAATAATTTCTAAAATGAATGATGTTTCTAAATCTAATAGTGATTTGAATAATTTAAGAAATAAACTTAATAAAGACATTAAAGATATTTCGGCAACTTCATTGTCTAATAATGTTGCAAAAGAATCAAAATCTGCTATTTCTGTTGAAGATGCAAAACCCAACACAGAAGTTTTTGTAACTACTTTAGGACAAAATGGTATTATAGTTTCTAATGTTTCTAAATCAAATGAAGTTCAAGTTCAAGTTGGTAGTATGAAACTTAGTGTTAATTTAAAATATTTGGAAAAAATCGTCAATACAAATAAGAATAATAAATCAACAAGTTCTTATAGTTCAGTTTCTAAAGCCAAAAATGTTAGTTCAGAAATTAACGTTATTGGTTTAAATGTTGAAGAAGCAGTTTTTGTTGTTGACAAATTTTTAGATGACTGTTCTATTGCAAATCTTCAAACTGTAAGAATTGTCCATGGTAAAGGTACTGGAAAATTGCGTGAAGGTATTCACAAATTTTTAAAATCAAATTCGCGTGTTAAGTCTTTTAGAATTGGTACTTATGGTGAAGGAGAAATGGGAGTTACAGTTGTTGAATTAAAATAGAAAAAAAGAGAAAATTGGATATTAGCAAGGATACTGAAAAAGTCATAAAAAAACATTTTTCAGCATCCTCATGTTAGTCCTTTTTTTCTCTCAATCTTTTATTTAAGTTCTATCTCTATTTTTTTATCTTCTTTTAAATCAATTTTTCTATACTTAACTCCACAGCAGTCAAACAATTTTCTTGATGCAATGTTATTTTCAGAATCTGCATATTTATCAGACAAATAAACAACTTCCTTTATACCTGATTGAATAATAACTTTGGCACATTCATTACATGGAAATAAATCAACATATATTTTTGCATTTTCTAAATCTTTTTTGCTTCCTCTGTAATTTAAAATTGCATTTAATTCTGCATGGCAAACATATGGATATTTTGTATCCAAGTTGTTTCCTTCTCTTGCCCATGGAAATTCTTCATCACTAAATCCATTTGGTGCACCATTGTATCCTATTGATAAGATTCTATTATCATTACTTACAATGCATGCTCCTACTTGCGTTGATGGGTCTTTGCTTCTCATTGCTGATAGTTTTGCTATTGCCATGAAGTATTCTTCCCAACTTATATAATTTTCTCTTTTTTTGTTTACGTCTCCGCTCATATAAAAGCCTCCTTAAATCACTTTTTTATATGAACATATTACAATATAATTTTAGAAATATCAATATTTTATAACAAATTTTAAAATTTTCTAAACAATATACATTATCTCATTATTAGGAAAATACTTCTTCATCTGTTTTCTCAAAAAAATCTCACCATCAACTCTATATTGATTTTTATACATATACTTGCCTTTTCCCCTACCAGTCATCATATCCTTATCATACAAATTAATAGCATTAGGGAAAGCTTCTTCATTAATTTTTGTATGGACAAAACTATATGTCATAAAAATAATTTCAAAAAACACATCTTTCTTAACTTTTTCTGTTAATCCCTCTGCCAACTGTTTTATCAATTCAGAATATAACTCCTTCCAGTTTTCAACCATAATTACCGGTGCTATTAAAATTCCAATATTATATCCCGCTTCTTTTAATTTATTTATAGCCTCAATTCTTCCTTTTAATCTTGAAGTTCCAAACTCAACTCTATTAATAATTAATTCTGGATTAACACTCATTCTAACAGTGACTTTTCCTTGATGGTCGACATTTAAAATATCGTCAACCATATCAAATTTTGTTGGAAATGTAAGATGTCCCTTTGAAGATTTTTTAAAATTTTCTATTGTCCATGGTAAATTTCCTGTAATTGTATTTTCTAAAATCAAATCACTATTACTACCAATTTCAAATGTTAAATCTTTTTCTGATTTATTTGCAACTTTTATTATTTTATCCAACATTTGCTCTCTATTTACAAATAGCCTTAAATATGCACATTTGTTGTAATTACACACCAAATAACAGTACATACATGCAGCAGTACATCCTGATGATGTATATGGTACTAAATAGTCTGATGTTTTGTGGTTTTCTACAAATTTGTGTGTTTTTCTTACTCCTATTATTAAATTTCTTTTCATATCCATAAATTCTTTGTTTTGTTTTTTTCGCATTTCTTCTATATTATTGTGGTTTTCTATTTCTAATTTTGGAACTTCTTTGTATTTTTTTAATAATTGTTTTCCTAATTCGTAATTTTCAATTTCTTTTTCAAAATAAATTGCTTTAGGTTTAAACATAATATCATTCCTTCCTTGTCAATAGGCACGCCCATTTTTGACAACTTCTTTTTTTAGTTTAACCTAAAGCATTTATTTTATTATTTATTTTTAATCAATTTTTATTACATAAATATATTATTTTCTAACATAAGTAACATATTCATAATCAAAATCATTAACACCATCATATGGACCTTGTTCTCTTTCAACTTCTTTCCATTCATTCTCATTAATTCTTGGAAATAAAGCATCTCCTTCAAAATCCTTATCCAATTGAGTAACATACATCTTTTTGCAATATGGCATCAACAAATTATAAATAATTGCACCACCAATCACAAAATGTTCTTCTTCATCATCCATATATGGTTGTAATTCTAACAAAGAATGGACAACTTTCACATAGTCTGAATCTATGTTAAAATCTGGATTTCTACTTAATATGATATGCATTCTATCTGGAAGAATTCCTCCTAAGGATTCAAATGTTTTTCTTCCCATTATTATTGTATGTCCCGTTGTTTTTTCTCTAAATCTTTTTAAATCATCTGGTATTTTCCAAAGCATACCATTATCTTTTCCTATTATATTATTTTTTGCTTTTGCTACTATTATACTTAACATCTTCTTTTGCTCCTTTATTTTTTAATTCGGAGAAGGCAAACGCCTTCCCCTTTAATGCTAGATTTTTCTATTCATAGCATTTTTTCCACCAAAAATACATGGTGATTTGCACTTCCAGCCAGGAAATGTACATCTTGCACCTTTTGAATATGGTAGCAATTCATTTTCAATAACTGGATTATCCTTTACGGATTCCAAATACTTATTCATTGTTATTACCGTCTGCTCCATAATTTCAAGTTGTGCTGCCCCACACAAACGCTCTGTACATTTCAAGATAAAATTCTCTACTGTACCTCTCTCATTCACTTTTACTAACATTCCCTGTGGATAATATTCCTCTAATGAAGATATATCTTTTAGCCATTCTTTTTCCAATTCTGTTCCCCTGATTATTCTTGGAACATAATATTCTGGCTTTTTTAGCAATGTCATTTCATAAGCCAATGTCCTATGTCTTTGTGCCTGTGCTAACTGTGCAAAACTTGCAAGATATGTAGTACTGTAATTTTCTCCAAATTCTTCGGCTCTATCTCTTTTTGCAAATAAAGACAATTTTGTACCTTTTATTCTTGGATTTAATTTTTCTACTTTTAAATCTGGCAATGCTTCTAAAAATTCCTTCATTGCTTTCTTTAATTTCGTTGAAAACTCTGTTTCTGGTTCATAATCAATATAGTCTTCAAACCAACTAACGATAAAGTTTAGCTGTTCAAAACTTACAGTATACTCCATTATTGTTGCTGGTGTGAAAACACTAATTAAATATCTAGCATTTTCCTGTGCCAATTTTTGAACCTTTTTTTCATCAAACCTTGGATATTCTTTACTTATTTCTTTTTTGTAAAGTTCTATCCATTTTTCATAAAGTTTTTTTTCTTTTTCAGATGGCTCCATTTTTGTGTATCTTGCTGATTTTTCAGAAGTATTGTATATCTTCTCGTTGTTTAAAATCATTGCAAGAATTTTTGGTATTCCCTCTAAAATAAGGTTGTAATGTGCGTGGCCAAAAACACTGTGATGACCTGATTCTAAGTTTCCATTTGCTCTTCTTTGTGTTTTTTCTGGTGCTTCTGCAAATAGTGTTTCTACCGTATCTGGTAAATAACAAATTCCTGCAGATTTTCCTGAAAAATCAACTGCTTCTTCTTTTGGTAATACATATCCTACTTTTGTTGATGCAATAACTTTGATTTTCATTTGTAACATCTCCTTTGTAATATATTAATATTATTGGCTGCACTATTGCAACTTAAGTGCATTATAACACATCATTTTACATTTTTCTACATTTTTTTGATATTTCTATAAATCAAACGTGCAGTTACTTTAAGAACTCACCTTTCTATAAATCAAATTCCCAATGTGGAACATATTCTTCTTCATGCTCCCCAAGTTCTTGAATATAGCCATTTTCTAGGTCAAGCCTATACAAATAATTTTCAATCTGTTCATACTCTTCCTTAGTCAATTTTCTATTTATATCATCAATCTCTTTAGCCTTATATGTAGGAAAATACTGAGCCATAACACTTACATAAACATCATGCATATTTTCATTTATCCACTTTAAAACTCTTCTAGAATTCAAAATATGATTAGGCAAAACCAAATGTCTAATAATCATACCTTTTTGCATAACGCCTTCCCCATTAAAAACTGCTTTGCCAGTTTGTCTATACATTTCTTTTAATGCCTCAGTTACAATTTCAAAATAGTTATCCACTTTTGATAATCTTTTCCCCAAATCATCATCTGAATATTTAAAATCTGGCAAATAAATATCCACATATCCTTCTAACATCTTTAAAGTTTCAACTTTTTCATATCCATTTGTATTGTAAACTATTGGCAACTTTAGTCCATTTTTACGTGCTATTTTAATTGCCTCAATAATTTGCGGAACATAACTTGTTGGTGTTACCAAATTGATATTCTCAACATCTTTTTCCTGTTGTTTTATAAAAATATCTGCCAATTCTTCTATTGAAATTTCTTTTCCTTTTCCCTGTTGACTGATTTCATAATTTTGGCAAAATACACAATTCATATTACAATTTGAAAAAAAGACTGTACCTGAGCCTTTTTTTCCACTAATGCAAGGTTCCTCAAAATTATGTGTTGAGTATAATGCCACTTTAACAGTATCTTTTGACTTGCATCTTCCTATTTGATTATTCAATCTATTTATTCCACAATTGTGTGGACAAATTGCACATTTTTCTAGAATTTTTACATCCATTTATTTCACACTTTCAACATATATATTTCCATTTGAATTCTTCTTTAAGTTCACTGTTTTTGTTGTGAACTTATCTAAATTTTCTTTAACAACTTCTATTGTTTTGGTTTCACCTTCTGTATTTTTTACATTTGCAATTGTCTCTTCATTTAAATTTTTTATATAAATTTCATATATTTCGTTTTCATCCTCAACTCCAAGAGAATTCACGTAATCTTCTAGATATTCTGCAATTTCAACTTCATATCCATCTTTAGTTTTTCTTATATTTTTAATATAAAAACAATCATCTAAAGTATCAAGTTCAATTCCTGTAGATATGTATTTTCCTAGTTTTTCATCATATTGCATGTATTCAGTTCCTTCTTGTGGGAATTGTTTTTTAAATTGATTTCCAAATAATTCTGTTGCTTTATTTTGTATTTCGTCTTTTGTTAATTCATAATTCTCCAAATCTTTCTTTACAACTTCCCATGTCCATACATCTGGTGCATCATTTATATTATCAAATTTTGGTAATGCATCACCTGTAATTTCTTTCCACATATATATTTTTGAAATATATTCTTCCACTTTTTCAACTTCTGTGGCAGTTATCAAATTTTGATTTGATTTACTTCTGTTGACATACATTCCTACAAAAATAACTAACAATATACAGATTATTGCTACAAGTTTTTTCATTAGCATACATCTCCTATTTGCCAATTGTGATATTTTTGTCATAATTGACAAAATTCAAATTTATTGTTTTACTTCAGTTTCTACTTTTTCTTCTACTCCTGTTGCAATTACTGTTACTTGTACATCTTCTCCCATATCTTCGTCAATTACTGTTCCAAATATAATATTTGCATCTTCACTTACTTTTTCATTTATAAGTCCAACTGCACTATTTATTTCCATAAGTCCTAAGTCACTATTTCCTTTAACATTGAATATTACACCTTTTGCTCCATCTATTTTGCTTTCTGTTAATGGATTTTCTATTGCTTGTCTAACTGCTTCTTCTACTTTCTTTTCTCCTGAAGCTCTTCCTATTCCCATATAGGCTTTTCCTCTATAGTTCATTGTTGTTTTTATGTCGGCAAAATCTATGTTTACTTCTCCTACTGATGTTAATAGGTCTGTAATACTTGTAATTCCTTGTTCTAATATGTTATCTGCTAATGAGAAAGCATTGTCTAATGTGATTTTTGAGTCTGTTATTTTTAAAAGATTGTCATTTAAAACAACTATTAAATCGTCTACATTACTTTTTAGTCTTTCTATTCCTTTTGAAGCTCTTAAACTACGTGCTTTTCCTTCGAATAAGAATGGTTTTGTTACTATTCCTACTGTTAATATTCCCATTTCTTTTGCTATTTCTGCAACTATTGGAGCAGCACCTGTTCCTGTTCCTCCACCCATTCCTGCTGTTATAAATACTAAGTCTGCTCCTGCTAGCATTTGTTTTATATCTTCTTTGTTTTCTATTGCGGCTCTTTCTCCTACTAATTCATTTGCTCCAGCTCCTAGTCCTCTTGTTGTTTGAACTCCTATTTGTAGTATGTTACTTGTTCTTGATCTTTTTAGTGTTCCTGTTTCTGTATTTATCATGTAGAATGTTACTCCTCTTACGTTGTCGTCTATCATTCTTGATATTGCATTGTTTCCTGCTCCACCTACTCCTATTACTTTTATTTTTAGTGTTTTGTCTAAGTCCATTATATCGCTCATTGTTTAACTTCCTCCCTGTTTTTTCTTTTTGTTTCAATTTGTTTCTTATTATATATAAAAAAAGTCAAAAAAACAACTGTTTTTTGACCTTTTTTTAATTTTTTATTTAAAATTTATAAAGTATAATTTTTTATTTGACTATATTTTATATTTTTCATACTTTTCACATAAATTAAGGGTTGCTTTGTTTTTTATTACTTCAATTGGAATTCCCAACCCAGTATTGCCTTTTTCTTTATTAGAATTAAACTTCATACTTATCTCTCCTTTCATTTAATCTATATAGTTAAGCATTTCTTATTTTCTGTAATTTCTTGTTTCCTGGTTTGTACTAAAACAAGCATTTTCAATCTTCAGTTTTTATTTTTACTTATAAGTAAAAATATGATAAAAATAAAAACAAGTCTCCTTGTTTTTATGGTGGGCAGGGAAGGATTCGAACCTTCGTACTCAAATGAGAACAGATTTCTTACCACTATAGTTTTCACTACCAAATTTCTTTGTTTGTAGTCTGGACTTTCTCTTTGTCTTATTTATAAGACACCAGGTATAAAGTCTCTACACTCGGAATTTCTTCCTAGCTCGGGATTGTCATCAGCCTAACTGTTAAGAGTTCCCCGAATTAGCCTAGTTTTCATCTTATCATCACTGATAAGCGCTGCAATTTAGGTTTTGATTTAAAACCAAAGACCACAGTCTGCCGCCTTTAGCCACTCGGCCACCTACCCATATTAAATTTTAAAAATGTATTGTCGACGCATCGACAAGTGTTATTATAATATTTTAATGAATTTTTGTCAATACATTTCTAAAAATTTCTTTATAAAATCACAAATTTTTTTTGAACCACAAAATATTTCAATAAAAATCAAAAATAATTTTAAAGGGATTCTTAGTTCTAGACACAGAATCCCAAGTTTTTAATATATTTTATTTAAAAATAAAATACCTAATTATTAGCATATTTTGTTTTTAAATTGTAAATCACCTAATTTTTCAGTTGTAACATATCCAGGTTCTGCATTAATAACATCAGGAATTCTATTAACAACTGTAGCACAAGTCAATTCAACTGTTGCAGGCTTTTCAACAGTAATAGTTGTAGTAGGTTCGCCCTCAACTGTCCAAACATTTTTATCAAATTCATCTGGTGCATAAACTTTTCCTATACATTCAGATTCAATAGTAATTCCCTCTTTTGTTTTAGTTGTAACAACAGCACTCATTCCTGTTGCATCTCCTGCTTTTATTGTCATATTCAATGTTGAAGAATAAATATCGTCTTTATATGTTTGTGGTACACATTTTTGTGTCTGGCTTATAATTGTTAATCCTAACTTTGAGCATAGCCATCCATTTACATTCCACATATATGATGGCGCATAATCACCTTTATTTATTATTTCTTGTCTTTCTTCATCTGACATTCTATCAACAGACGCAACTTGTTTATCAAAATCCTCTAATGTCAATCCTGCTCCATGTGCCTCTGCTAAAGCAATTCCATAATCTTCAACATTGTAACTTGAACTTCCTTTTATTTTTGTAATTTTTTGTGTTGAACCCGCAATTGAAGTTATAAGTTGCCCCCAATATATGTCTTGATATCCTGTTCCTGTTATTGTACAGTTATTTGCTTTTGCCAATTCATCAATTTTATTTGTTAATGTTGGATTTGAATTTTGTGGATAAAATGCCTCTTCACATGTTGATATTGCATTTATTCCCAATTTTGCACATAACATGTATGGTTCTTCTAATTCCGCTATTAAACTTCTTGTTGTTATTATACATATATCTGGTTTTGTTGTTTGCATCATTTCTTCTGCATTTTCTGCAGATGTAACAACTACTCCTAATTTTTCTTTTCCTAATATTTCTCCTATGTCTTTTCCTATTACTGCTGGATTTACATCTACTGCTCCTACTATTTCAATTCCTTTTTCTAGCATGTATCTCATTGTGTATAAACTCATTTTTCCTACGCCATATTGTACGGCTTTGATTTTTTGTTCCATATTTTGAAACCTCCTTTGTATTTTATTTTATATAATTTTTTTAATTATATACATTTAAATTATATTATAAGTAACTGTTCTGATATCTTTATTCATATTTCAAATTAATTCTATCTCTTAATACTCCACTAGATGTTATTGCAGTTCCAATTTTATCTATACTTATATTCTTATTTTTAGTATTTATTTCAAGTATATAAAAATTATCATCATTTTCTGAAATTGGTTTAATATCATCATTTTGTCTCTCAAATGCACCTGTTGAAGCAGCTGGAACCGTAATAGCCAATTGATCTTTGTACTCCATCGAAGTAGTTATAAATGCACAATGTAAGTGCCCAGTTAAAAAACAAATAAACTTTCCTTTTGGTCTATCAGAGAAATCAAAATCAATTGTAGGGGTCTCTAAATATTTTTGATATTCTTCCTTTACAGAATATTTATTTCTTATATGTAATCCATTCTTAAAAGCATTTATAATATCTCCCAAAGGATTTCCTAACATTGATAATTGAAGATATCCATATCCATCACTCAAATCTTCTTCCAAGTTAGTTTCTCCAACATTAGCACAAAAATTGCATTCTTTAAAATTAGGTTTTAAAGCTGGTATTTGATGCATTGTAACAATAACAGAATAGTCTAATGGTGTATTGTATAATGTTTTTGCAAACCACAACAATTGTTCACTTGAAATATATCTTCGATGTTCAAATCCTAAAGTTAAATCTGCATCTCTTGTTCCCTCATATTCAAATACACTAATTAATCTTATTTTATAATTATCAAAATCTTTATAATAATAGCACTTTCCACTATTTGTATTATTAATATCTAAATATTTATTATCTATCATAGGATAAATATAAGTATCGTAAATTTTTTCACACCCTATACTTTTATATTCATCAATTCCAACATCATGATTTCCAACTGTATAATATATTGGCTTATCAGCTTTTGATGCTAACTTCCAAAAATAATTTGTATCATCATCGCAGTTTCTTGATACACTATCTCCCAAATATACTCCAATATCTATATCTGAATTTTGAATGTATTTCAAATACCTTTCTAAAGCTTTAATATCCTCATGTATATCAGAAATAAGTCCAATTTTTAAATTTTTATTCATTGAATATATCTCCTTTTTTATTTTATATTTTTAATTTATCATACAATATATATTTTTTCAATTATTTCAATAAATTTTCTCTAGAATGTAGTTTTCTATATTAAAAAAGGTCATAACTTTCCTAATATAGAACAAAAGCAAACATTAATGACATTATCACTTATTAAGATATTTTTAAGTCCTCATCTTTGTTCGCGCACGAAATTTTCTTTATGCAAATTTCTGTGCAAAGTATTTATATTATAAGAAAATTCTCTGAACTTCCTATAATATAAAAAAAGATTATACCTAAGTATAATCTTTTTGGTGCTCCCTCAAGGATTCGAACCTTGGACCCACCGGTTATGAGCCGGTTGCTCTGACCAACTGAGCTAAGGGAGCATTACTATTAAGTTGTATTGCTTAACGCAAGATAAAGTATATCCTATTTTTTATATATTGTCAATAGTTTTTGTAAAAAAATTGCAAAAATATTTTACCATATTTTTCCAATTCTATTGACTATTTTTTTCTATTGTTATATAATGAATATTGCAACATTAAATTATGTTTTATTTGAAAGGAGAATAAAAAATGACTACAAATGTAGTAACAGAAATAATCCCACACATCTACCAGGCACATAACATTCCTGGTATTATAGATAATTATATATTAAATGTTCCGAAATCAATACGGGAAGATTCTCAATTTTTAAGTTTTTGTAATGAACTTACATACTTCCGTTCATTGATATTAGACGAACAAAAAGTAAATCACCCAAAAGACTTGGATGATTTATATGAAGCAATTTTTTCTCATTATCCAAATACATTATTTGAATTTACCATGAGAAGAAAAGCATTTATAAAATTTATTTCTAAATGTTGTCTTTTTTATAATACAAACCGGCCAATTGCACAAGTTCAAGACATCAAAGGTTGTAAAATCGTTATCTATAACGACGACCCAATAATCGGCGCATCTTTGTGCTATGATATAATTACATACATAATAAAATTTTTAACAGTTTTTAAAGGTTATAATTTATGTCTAGCACAACCACTAATATCTACAGAGAAATTTAATCCAAAAGATTTTCCAAACATATATGTTCCAAAAGTTTCGGAACTCCCATTGGAATATCAACCATATGTGAAAGATTATATCATGAGTCCTAAAGCAACTACAGGTTATCAATCTATACATACCATTTTATTAGACAGAAATGAAAATCCGATTGAATTCCAAGTAAAAACAAATAAAATGGATATTCTTTCTTTAAGTGGTCCTGCATCTCATGATGTTCACAATGAATTAAGATATAAGAATAATAACATTGCAGAGATGATAGATATTTCAAAAATCCAAATAGAAGGATTTGCCGCTAAAGAAGACACCATTATAAAAGATGCAGTAGGATTATTCGAAGCCAAAAATCTTTTTGAAAGATATCGTTTATTTTAATTCTCAAAATGGCACTGAGATTCTCAGTGCCACTTCTATTTTATTTTACTTATTGCAAGTCCATCTCCTACTTCCAAAATCTTAGTTTCAAGATTTGGATTTTCAGAAACTTCCTTTATGTATTCCCTTAAATTTCTTACTGCTGTACGTTGTTTATGTTTATTATAATCACTCATAACATAACCTTTATACAATATATTATCTGCAAAAATAACTCCGTTATCTTTTATCATTCTCAATGACTCTTTTAAGAAAAATGGATATTTTCCTTTTGCCGCATCAATAAATACCATATCATATTTTTCATTTAATGTTGGCAATATTTCTACTGCATCCCCCTCATAAAGATTAATTTTGTTTTCTACTCCAACATTTTTAAAGTTTTCCTTTGCTTCTTGAATTCTTTCTTCATCTCTTTCTATTGTGTCAATTACTCCATTTTCTGCTAAAAATTCTGAAAAGCACATTGCAGAATATCCTACAGCTGCACCAATTTCAAGTATTCTTTTAGGTGGATTTTCCTTTAATTCTTTTTCTATAACTTCTAATGTATCATCCATTATTATTGGTATATGGTTTTCTAATGCTTTTTGCTTTATTTTTTCTAATTCTTGTTTGTTCATTTTAAATTTGATTCCTTCCCAAAATATTCAAATTAGTTTGGAGAAAAATTTATATTTTCAACTCTTCCCTTTTTTTATTTACTAATAATTTGATTAAAAGGTTAAACTTATATAAGCCTAACCTTTGACATTCTATTATTTATTTCTATTCGCTCTTTCTCTTTCTTTAGAGTCTAATATTTTCTTTCTTAATCTAATAGATTTTGGTGTTACTTCAACTAATTCATCATCTTGAATAAATTCTATAGCTTTTTCAAGTGACATTTGAATTGGTGGAACTAATCTTAATGCTTCGTCTGAACCTGAAGCTCTAGTGTTTGTTAAATGTTTTTCTTTACATACATTTATTGCTAAGTCCTCACCTCTAGAGTTTAGACCAACAATCATACCTTCATAAACATCTACACCTGGTCCTATGAATAAATCACCTTTGTCTTGTGCATTATATAGTCCATATGTTACTGATTTACCTGGTTCAAATGCAACTATTGTTCCTCTAACACGTGCTTGGATATCTCCCTTGTATGGTTCATATGCGTCAAATATGTGGTTCATTGTTCCTTCACCTTTTGTGTCTGTAAGGAATTCTGTTCTATATCCAATTATTCCTCTTGCAGGAATTCTGAATTCTATTTTTGTATGTCCAGCTTCTGCAGGTTCCATATTAACCATTTCTGCTTTTCTTCTTCCTAATTTTTCAATTACATTTCCTACGCAATCATCTGGTACATTTACAACTAATAGTTCGATTGGTTCACATTTAACACCATTAATTTCTTTGAAGATAACTTTTGGTCTTGAAACCAATAGTTCAAATCCTTCTCTTCTCATTGTCTCGATTAATACTGATAAATGTAATTCACCCCTACCTGATACCTCAAATGAGTCTGGTGTTTCTCCATCTTTTACTCTTAATGATACATTTCTTTCAAGTTCTTTGTATAATCTATCTCTTATATGTCTTGATGTTATAAATTGTCCTTCTTTTCCAGCAAATGGTCCATTATTTACACTAAATGTCATTGTTACTGTTGGTTCATCAATGTCTACAAATGGTATTTTTTCTGGATGTTCAAAATCACATACTGTATCACCTATATTGATGTCTGATAGTCCTGCAAATTCTATGATATCACCTGCACCAACTTCTTCAACTTCAACTTTTTTTAGCCCAACATGTGTATATAATTTTGCAATTCTTCCTTGTGTTATTTTGTCTTCTTTTCCACAAATGCTGACTGGCATTCCAACTTTCATTGTTCCTCTTTCAAGTCTTCCTATACCAATTCTTCCAACATAGTCATCATAATCTATGTTAGATACTAGCATTTGTGCTGGTCCTTCTATTTCACATTTTGGTGGTTCTATTGTGTTTATTATTGTTTCAAATAGACAAGATAAATCTGTTGTTTCGTCTGCTAAATCCATTTTTGCAATTCCGTTTTTTGCTGATGCATATACTACTGGGAAGTCTAATTGTTCATCTGTAGCATTTAATTCAATAAATAATTCGATAACTTGGTCTACAACTTTTTCTGGTTGTGCTCCAGGTCTATCTATTTTATTTATTACTACTATTGGTTTTAGTCCTAATGCTAATGATTTTTTTAATACTTCTCTTGTTTGTGGCATTGCTCCTTCAAATGCGTCAACTAATAGTAAAACTCCATCAACTGTTTTTAAAACTCTTTCTACTTCTCCTCCGAAGTCAGCATGTCCTGGTGTGTCTACTATGTTTATTTTGATGTCCCCGTGCATTACTGATGTGTTTTTAGATAGAATTGTTATTCCTCTTTCTTTTTCTTGGTCGTTTGAGTCCATTACTCTTTCTTGTACTTGTTCGTTTTCTCTGAATACGTGGCTTTGTTTTAATAGTGCGTCTACTAATGTTGTTTTTCCGTGGTCTACGTGTGCTATTATTGCTATGTTTCTTATGTTTTTGTTGTTCATTTTTATTACCCCTTCTTTATTTATTTTTTACATTATTTTATTTTTTCTCTTTTAACTTTAAAATTATACTACTAAATTAAAAGTTTGTCAATGAATTTTACAGTAAAAATTATGTCAACATTTTTTGCTGTTACAATTCACAGCTTTAGAATTTTTTTGTGCTATTAAATAAATTATGCATAAACTTCCTATTCTTTATATTCTACACTTTTTTTCTCTAACAATTTAAAATTACAAGATATTGTTTTAAGAAAATTATTTTTATGCTTTGTTACAGATATATACATTTTATTAGCCCTTTTACATATTTCCTCTTTATTAGAATTTATATATCTATACTCTGCAGATATTAAGTCTCTATATTTTTTATCCTGATTATTATATTCTAATATTGAAGTCACATTTATATTATTCGGAACCGGTATCATAGCTGAAAACTTAATAATTGCTAACGGATTATTTTTTCTACCATACACAAAGAAAAAACTTGGATTATTTTTATATTTTTCATAATGACATTTATAAGAATATAATGGTACAAAATACTCATAATTTTCTATTCTCAATACTATTCCTAAATATGGTCTACTATGTCCGATTTCATCTTTATTATAACTAACATGTTTTTCAAACTTGCTTAAATATTTAATGTAATTTTTATCAACTGTATAAAATAATAATTCTTTCATTTAACCTCTTTTCTTCATAAAATAGAAGGAGCACACTTTTTCAAATGTACCCCCTAATTTAAAGCTGCTTATTTATAAGGCTTAAGCATTACCTAATTTTAAATCAGTTCATTTATAAGGTTTGAACTTTACCTAATTTTAAATCGTTCTTTTTTAGGTAAGAACTTCCCTTTAGTAATCAAAAGATTACTCTTTTAGTATATTAATTATACTATATTTTTATTCTTTATGTCAATAGTTTTTTTATGTTTTTAAGCAAATTTACTTTGTGTCCATTCAAAAAATAATAGCAACGCAAAATCAATATATAATTTATGCAACTATTTTTTCTATTTCTTCTTTAAATCTTTTATCTGCTGATATAAAT
>MNRS01000001.1 GCA_001916065.1 Clostridium sp. 28_17 | reverse complement strand
TTACCATGCTTTCTGCTAGAGCAACTGGGGTTTTGGCTCCTGCTTTTGCATATGTGATTGTGTACATAATGTTATTATTGTTAATTAGATCTTGTAATTCACTATTGTATTTTCCAGTTATTGCATTTGGGGCAATGCTTATTCCTGTTACATAGTCTTTTACATTTACTTCGTAACTTGTTGTTTTTCCTCCATATGTTACTGTTAGATTTCTTGTTCCTAATATTGTGTTGTCAAATGCTTTTCCACTTGTTTCTGTAACTGTTGCATCTTCTAATTTTATAGTATCTGTTAATGTAGATTTGTAAGTTACTTTTATTGTTCCATTTGCAGTTGAAAGTGGTTCTTTATATTTGTATTCTCTTTTTGGATTTGTAACCATTTCTATTTTGCTTATTTCGTCTTCTATTTTTATATTATATGTTGTTGTGTATTGTTTTCCGTTTTCTGTGTATGTTACTTTTATTGCTTTTGTTGCTTTTCCATTTGTGAACTCACTTGCTGCTGGACTCATGTTTATTGGGCTTCCATCCGCTTCTGTAAGTGTTACATTGCTATTTCCTATTGATATTTTTGCAATTGCTCCACTTGCGTAATTTCCATTTATTACTCCACCATTTGAAGTGAATGTTTCGCCATATCCAAATGTTATTTTATTTGGTTTTGTTCCTATTGATATATTGTTTAATATATCTTTTATTGTTACTATTTGATTATTTGTAAATTCTCCTGTTGTTATTGTTAAATTTTCGTCATATTGGTGTTTTGTATCAAATAGTGATGCTTCTGGTCTTTGTACATATCCACTTACCATACTTTTTGCTATTGGTTTGTCTATGCTTTTTGTTCCATCTGCATAATTTTCTACATATGTTGCGTCTTCTATTACTTCATCAAGTGTTGTGTTGTAATTAAATTGTGTTGTTGGGAATTTTACAGTAACACCTGTTGCATAATTTTTTAATGTTAATTTTATTTTATTTGTTGCCGTTTCAGTTCCATAACTTACACTAAATTGTTGTTCTGTTAGTGTGTTTGGATTATATTTTGACGTATCTATTTTTAATGAATTTGCTCCAACTGTAAACTTTCCTCCACCTGTTGTTGATACTGTTGCAACTACACCATCAAATTTTAATTGATTTGCTGGTGTTCCATATTTGTTACTTGCTGTTGGTTGTGTTGATATTGATACACTTGATATAGTATCATTTACTACTATGTCAAAACTTGCTGTTTTTCCTTCGTATGTTACTGTTATTGTTTGATTTCCTGCTTGTAATCCATCTCCTCCGGCGATTGTCCATCTGCTTGCTACTGGTACATCATTTATGCTTGCAACTTTTTTGTTTACTGTTACTTTGTTGTTTGTCATATCTACTGCTGTTAAACTTTTTCCACTTTTTGTTCTTGGTGTAATTTGTCCACCTGTTAAGTTTATTGTATCACCATCATTATATGTTAATGTTGTTGGTTGTTTTGTTATTGATATGCTTGTTACTGGGTCTGTTATGCTTAAGTTCATTGTTGCTGTTTTATAATGATATGTATATGTTATTGTTGGTTTGTCAACATTTGCTTTTGTTGCACTTGTTGTTAATTCTTTTGAGGCTATGCTATCTTTAATCTTTAGTACTTTTGTTTTGGATACTCCACTTGCATTTTTGTATACTGCGTTTAGTTCTCCACCTGTATAATCTATTGTGTCTCCGTGTTCATAATTCATTTTTGTTAATTGTTTGTTTACATTTATACTATCTAATAAGTAATATGAAAAGTCTACTGTTTTTCCTTGATAGTTTAATGTTGTTTTTTTGTTTGCATTTGCAGTTGTTGCACCTAATGTTAAGTCTCCTGATGTCAATGCGTCTTTCATGTTTATGTCTTCTGTTGTGTTGTCACTGTATGTTGCTGTTAAAACACCATTTGTAAGGTCTAATTTTTCTGTATTATAGTATTCTGTTTTTGTTGGTTGTGTTTTTATTGCTATATTTGTTAGTGTTTTCTTTGCACTTGTTGCAAATCCATCAAATTTTAGGTAGTCTGAGCCTACTACTGATTTTTGTACTCCATTTGGCCAGTATACTACTTGTAGTCCTTCGCTTAATCCTGTTGCTGGTACTAATGAAAATGTTGATGTGTCTAGGTCTTCTAGTGTCATTCCATCTGCTAGTTTAAACATGAATGTTCCTACCACTTCTCCATCTGATATGTATTGTTGTCCTGGGGCTACTGCTCCACCTGTTCTAATTCTGCTTTCATCTGTGTATAATTCGTTAATTGCTTGCGTTCCCCAACCTATTGTTGCGAAATCTTGGTTTGATTTTGAATTAGAGTTTGTAAATCCTGTGGCATTTTGTATAAAGTATTTTTTATTTTTTCCTGATCCTGTATATGATTCTTGTGCAGGTATCAATTTACTATTATCATATTTTAAGTTTATATCTGCTCCATTTACTGTTGAGCTTCCTTTTACTTTTAAATCTATGAATACTACTCTTGTTCCAGAATAGTTGTCTGTTGTATCAACAGTTCCTTGATAGTAATCATAATAATAGTAATATGTTTCATCCGTCCAATTGTCTTCATCAACTGTGTTTACATCATCTATTGGTCTTATAGATAATTCATAATATGGTTCTCCGGCTGCAGGAGTTGCTGCTTGTGATTCTTGCAATAGTACGCTATATGGTGAGAACATATTTGTTATTATTGCTACTAAAAGCATTAGTGCACATATTTTCGTTTTTGTGAAAAATTTGGTTTTTTCTTTTAATTTTTCCATTTTTCTTTTTCCCTTTCCTTTCATTTTTATTCTATTTCTCTTCCTTCTGAGTAGTTTGACATTAATGTTGACATATCTAGTATTTGTATTTCTTTGTCATCATTAAAGTCGTATTTTTGTTCATATTCATCACTGGTTGAATCTTTTCCATATACACTCATAAGTGCTGTTAAGTCAAGTATTTGCACTACTCCGATCTTTGTTTATGTCTCCTGCTTTTAGTTCTTTTTCTCCTAAGTCTATGGTTTCTCCTTCGTTTACTGTTTGCTTTGTGTATATATGATCTAGGTATCCTGCTTTATCTAGTAAAATATCGTATGTTCCTGGAATTACATATATTTCATATGTTCCATCATCTTTTGTATCTTCGTCTTTTGATCCTAATTCTAGTAATTGTTCGTGTATTGTATCTGTTTTTCCGTTTTCTACTGTTCCCCAGTCTATTATTTTGCTTACGTCTTCTGATTTATATATTCTTATTGTTGCTTTATATATTCCCGTTGATTCTGTTGGCAGTGTTTTTATGTTCCCTTTTATTGTTCCATATGGTTTTTTTATTGTTATATGGTATTCTTTTTTGACTCTTGTGTCTTCTGCTATAACTACTATTGTTATTTGTGTGTCTTCTTCGCCTATTTTGTTTAGTGTGATTTCATTTTTTTCTCCGCTTGTTATGTCTTTTTCTTCATATGTTATATTTCCGTTTTCGTCTTTTATTGCATTTCCTTTTTCGTCTCTTTTTGCTATTTTTAGTTTTAGTGTTGATTTTTCGTCACTTTTTATTGCTGTTAAGTCTATGCTATCCATGTATTCTAATAGGCTCAGTTCATAGTCTTGTGTATTTTTGTCAAATTTTGGTGTGTATTCGTATTCTTTATACGTAGTTTCTTGTTCTTCTTCTGTTGCTTGCTGTTCTTTACTTAATATGATGTTGCTTAGGTCTGCGTTTTTTGATTCTGTTTTGTCTGTGAATCTGAATGATGTTTGGTCTTCGTAGTATGTTTTTCCTCCGTCTACATTTATTTTTATTCCTGTTTTTGGACTATTATTGTTTGATGTTTCTAGTTTGAAACTGCTTATATCAAATTTATTTGTGTTCATTTTGAAACTCATTTTTCCTATTAATACGTCTCCACCTGTGTCTACTATCATTCCTACATTTTCTTTGTTTTTTATGTGTTCTGTTTCTGTTACTGGCGGATTAAATGAGATTATTGCTCTCATTCCGCCTTTTTCTTGTCCATCATATGGTATTGTGAATAGTTCCAATGAGTCTGTGAATTCGTTTTCAAATTTGAAGAATTCTGTTTCGTCTTCTGTTTCTGCATTTGTTTCTATATTTGATGGGGTGTATTGGCTTGTGTCGTATGTGAATCTGACGTCGAATCCTTTGAATTCTATGTCATGCCCCCAGAGTTCGAATATTATTTGTTTGTCTTGGTTGTCCATTGTGTTTATTGTTGTTGCTCTTAGTTCTAAGTATTGGTTTTCTGTTGGTGTTACTGAAATAGAGGCTGCTTGTGTGTATATTGTGTTTAATATTATTATTGTTGCTATTATTATTGTTATTATTATTTTTGTTGTTTCT
Organism: Clostridium sp. 28_17; assembly: GCA_001916065.1. Lineage (GTDB taxonomy): Bacteria > Bacillota > Clostridia > TANB77 > CAG-508 > CAG-269. The sequence continues at coordinate 22,657 of MNRS01000001.1, read as the reverse complement.
TTTTGTTTTGTTTTCACAATTTTCCTCCTCCATTTCTTTTATTTTTCTTGTTTTGTTTATTTGTTTTTTTATTATGTTGTTTGCTTTGTTGTTCTTGTTTGTTTTGCTTGCTTTTCTTCGCGTTCTTTCTTAATATTATAAATATAAAAAAACAAGTGTCAACTGCACTTGTTTTTGTGTTTTTTTTATTTTTGTTTACGGATTTTTGCGTTTTCTGCCTATTTTTTCCTTTTATTATTTTTTTTTTATATTAATATTACATTTTGGCATTTTTTGTAATATTTTTGCTTTTTTGCGTTTTTTCCGTAGTGTTTTTTGATTTTGATAATACTATAATCTTTTTATTTTTGCAACAAAGAATCCCTCATATAATTCTGTCGGTTTTACACATAGAGTTCCAGAAATTTTTGTTGGAAGTATTGGTAATTTTTCCATTCCTTCAAAGTTTATAGGAACAATTTCTATGTTTCCGTTTTTTATAACTGATGACACAACATCTTCGTTTTCGCAATCTAATATCGAGCATGTTGAATATACCATTTCGTGTCCTGGTTTTAGTAATTTTATTGCCTTGCTTAATAATGTTTTTTGTGTCTTTGATGACCTTTCTATTAACTGTTCTGTAAAATATTTTTCTACATTTGCATCATTGTAGTCTAATGTTCCGCTTCCGCTACATGGAGCATCTAACAAAATTTGGTCAAATGAGAAAAAGTCGTCTATAAACCTTGAGTCTTTTGGCATTATGAACACACATGTTGCTCCTTGTTTGTCTACATTATATTTTAATCTTTCTGCTCTTATTTTGTTTTTTTCACATGCAGTTATGTGTGCTTTGTTATTTGTAAGTGCGGCTATTTGCGTTGTCTTTCCTCCTGGTGCTGCTGCCATGTCTAATATGTCTGTTCCTTCTTTGGGTTCTAGTATTATTGGTGGTAACATTGATGATAAACTTTGTAAATAGATTTTTCCGTTTTTGTATATTTCCATTTCTTGTATTGTTTTTTCGTCTGCATTTTTTATTATTAGTGCTTCTTTGCTCCATTTTATTGTTTCGTATTCTATTTTTTCTTTTTCTAATTCGTTTTTTATTTCTTCTATGTTGCTTTTTATTGTGTTTATTCTAAGTGTTGTTTTTCTTTTTGTTTGATATCCTTCTATTATTTCTTTTGTGATTTTTGTTCCATATTGTTTTTCTAATTTTTCTTCTAAAAATTTCATATTTCCCTCCACTTTTATTTAACTATATCATAAATATAATAAAAATACAAAAAATTGTCTGCTATATTATATAAAGAAGGACTTGTAAAAACAAGCCCCTCCTTTGGTATGATTTAGATGTTTATTTAGTCATTTTTACTTGACTTACTACTTGATGATAAAATCCTCAAGAACAGATTTACAATATCTAAGTATAAATCCACAACACTATCAACAGCATTATCTAAAGTACGTTCTTTAGTTTGTGCTTCAGCCCAGTCGTAACCAATATAGCCACAGAAAATTAAAGCTACAATGAAATCCCATAATGATGGAGTTGCAAAACCTATGAACATAAAAATAAGCTCACATACAACAACACCTGTTAAGCAAACAAATAGCACTTTTCCCATTGATAGGAAAATGTTAGGAATTGCAGTTGCTAAAATAATCATAATTAATGTTACAACTGTAGTTGTCAACAAAGCATTCATAATTGAAATTTTATCATATTCAGTCAATGCAATGCTTAAAACAACACCTACTGGTAGTACTACCATATTATAACCAATAAAACTGATAAAAGGGTTATCGGAAAATCTACTTATTAACATTCCTGCAATAGCTACGATAAAGTAGCCAATTACAACTGCTGTGAAGTTCCAACTCATAAATGTTTTTGTGCAGAATTTACACATCAATACATTTACTACAAATCCCCATAATAAAACCAATCCAATAGTTAAATTATAGGCCCGTAATGATAATTCTCCGTTTTTTCGTTCTTCTACATAATCATACATAATTTTTTCCTCCAAATTTGATGTTATAGTTTATCTATGTAAAACTAACAGATGTTAGTTTACCAAAAGGAAATATATATAAAAATGACTTAAGTCATTAATATTATTATACATTAAAATTATTGATAAATCAAGAGTTACAAAATTTTAAAAAGAGATGCCAACATATTAATGTCAGCTTCTCTTTTCTTTCAAACTTAAAATCGTTTGAACAATTCATTTACCAATGAATTAGCAAGATCACTTATTAAGTTTCTCTTTTCTAATGCACATAGAGCAGATATAGCCAGCTCAATATTTTGGTCATTTGGTTTGCTTATATGTTCAGAACAAGAAAATACTCCACCATCTGATATTTGTATTATTTCAAAATTATTTCTAATGTAGTATAAGTATCTTCTGTTATATTAGAACATAAATATATTTTATATCCTTTTTGTTTTAATTCTTTATAAGATTCAATCATATCTCTTTTAGGTGGTAACATATATTTTAGATTATCTTTACTAAGTATTTCTTTTATTTCCTCTTTATATTTTGGATTTACATTACTTAAATATTTTATTAATTCATCATTTGTTATAAGACCATTTAAACAATCTCTCCATTTTTCATTATGGAAAATTATATCATTTAAATCTTTTCTTTTTTCTTCTTTAATATTTAATTTATCTAAGTATGTTTTTGGATTATATTCAAGTAATACTCCACCTATATCAAATATTATATTCTTTATCATTATATTCCCCTTAATCTATAGTTAATTCTGCCACACATAGTTTATGATCAAATCGTGTATCTATAATTTTATAATTATCATGTTTTATATTTTTTGTTGTTAATATATAATCAATTTGTTTATCTTTTCTAGTATTTTCATTTTCATAAACACATCTCATCTTGTCTTTTAATTTTGAAAACAATTCAAATATATTTGTATAATTAAAATCTCCTACCAATACAACATTCTTTTTAGTTTTAATTATATTTAAAATTTTATCTTCTAACTTTTCATATATTTTTTTATAATTTAATGGTGTTTCTCCGAATATATGAAATGGCAAACAATGTCCTCCAATAACTATTGTATCTATTTCTTCAATTTCGGATATATTAAATCCTTTATCGTGTGACCAATATGTAACTGTATCTGTCTTTTTATAAACCAAATTAGGATTTTCTAATATATATTTTTCATTATTACTTATTTTAAATTTTGAACATATTGCTACTCCCATTTTATCATTTTCATTCATATCTGATGGAGATAGTGAAATTTGTTCGTTATATTTTAATTTAGTATTCTCACTTATATAATTTGCTAATGCTTCAATATTATCAGATTCTGTAATAGCTTCTTGAAATGCAATTATATCAATTTCATTTTGTTTTATTTGTTCTTTTATATATTTATAAGAATCTTTATTAATTTCGTTATTTTTTAGGTCTTGTCCAATATTCCATGTAGCAATTTTTATTATCTTACTCATATTTACTCCTCAAACATATTATTTCTATTATATTTCGATAATTTAATTTTTCCTTTTTAATCACTATTTACTTGCAACAATAATATCACATAAATCATTATTCTTCAACTAGAAATAATCCTAACTTTACCTAATAAATCTATTCCTCCACATCTGCAAAACAAGTCTTGATATTCTCTTAAAATCCTAACAAATAACTTATCAGAAAATAGTACCCTTTCGGCAGCTATGCGATACTTATCAGTATCACATACCTACCTCCACTCATAAAAGTGTCTCTTGAAAATCCGCAAAGTATTGAAATATCAATAAGTTTGTGATTTCCAAAAACAGCGCAAATTTGCCTTTTTAAAAACTATTAAATTTGGACATTTTTAGTTACTGAAAGTTTTCCATTTTTTACAATTTTAATACTATTTATAATAGAGTTTTTATAATAATTTAATAAATTACTTGGTTTCTTATCAATAGCTAATAAATATAAATTAACTAAATTTTCTCTTTTTATATTTTGTAATAAAGAATAAAAACCTTTATTATATAAATCATATAAAACATATATAATATTTTTTATCATATCAATTTTATCTTTTTTCATATATTGAAGCATATAATGTTTATAATTAAATTCTAACTTTTCAATTATATTTAAAAATTTCTTTGGAATTTTTGCATCATTATTTATAATTAAATAAAATAAATCATCTATATTATATTTTATATTATTATCTTTAACATTTTTGTTAATACCCTCTGTATTTTTGTGTGCATAGGGGTATTGTCTTTTTTGTATATAGGGTATATCTACAATATAAATATTTCTTGATACTATTTCTTTATTTTCATTTCTTACAACTTCTGTTTCTATATATCCAAGTTCTTGCAAATGTGAAATCCATCTACTAACTGATATTGTTGTTACATTATATAAATCTGCAAAGTATTTATTTTGAGCATAGCAATAACCATTTTTATTTGCTATTGCTGTTATTTCTCTATATAATAATTTTCAACTGATTTTAAATTATTGTCATACCTAACTGTTGCAGGTATTATTGCATAATAATTGGGTTGTTCTTTATCTCCCATAATATGCACCTCCATGTTTTCAAATTTTGCGAAGGGCAAATTTAAAAAATATGAAAGTGATTTATAAACAATAAAAATAGAGACCTTACTATTTCTAGTAAAATCTCTGTATTAAAAATTACTCTTAAAGGGACATCCCTTTAGGCAAAAACTTCCGAATTGGTTGCGGGAGTAGGACTCGAACCTACGACCTTTGGGTTATGAGCCCAACGAGCTGCCAACTGCTCCACCCCGCGATGTAACAAGTATTATTATAAGACTAAACTATGTTTTTGTCAATAGATTTTGAGAATTTATCCAAAAATTGTATATAAATTTTTTTATATTATATTATATGGTAAATTCTCAAAAATATAACTATATATTATCTTATTTTTTCTTGATTTTCCCAAATATCAGATAAATATATATTTTTTAAACCGTCTTGACTTTTTCCTAAAGGCACTGAACTTAATTTCACATTTCCCATTTTTAAGCCTTTTTCAATTAATTCGAAATATGATCTATCTTCTTCTTCAGTTCCTTTCATATTTAGCCCTTTTAATACAATATCACCAATTTCTGCATTTCTTATTCCATTTTTTAATGTTCTTATGTATTTTGGAATTTGATTATCGTTATCTTTAATAGAAAATCTATCGCAAACCTCTTTTGCTCTTTCAAAATCTTTACTACGAATCAAATTATTTACAACTGTTCTTATTGACTGTTCCAAATCCCCTCCACACAATTCTTGCATTTGTTTAATTGTTACTTTAGGATTTTCTATATGGTATTTTTCTGGTTGTTCCATTAAAACTGTTCTTATTTGTATTAATATTTGTTTTTTTTCTTGTTCCTCTGTTAATGAAAATCTAGTTTTTGGTTTTTTTTCTATTCTTTTTTTAGCTTCTTTATCAATAATTTCATTTGCTATTTCAGCATCTAATGTGCCATTGGCTATCTTTGTAATAATAAAAGCTATATCTGTAGGTACATCATTTCTAATTCTATCAAAAACCATCTTCTGATTTATTTTCAATATTTTATTTCCAATTCTACTTTTTACAGCTCCTACATAAATTTGATTACTTTGTTGCATTTTTGTTGTTAGCTTTTTTTCCAAGATTTTTAATTCTTGTAAATCTTCTGTTTGCAATTGAGCAATATCAATAGCATCTGTTAATTTTTTTACTATTGTTTTTTTAGTTCTATTAATGTAAAAATCAATTTTATCTGTTGTATTTAGATTTAATTTTTCTAATTCTTCTGATTGAATTAAAGAATGCAATTTTTCTAACTGTTCAATAGTTAATTGATAATTTTCTATTTTCTTTATTTTAGTTAATATTACATTAGCTCCTTTTTTTCTTTCTTTTTTAGAAAGATTTTTCATACCTTTTACTATTTCTTCAATTTCTGTTATTACTGAATTAATCAATTCAATTTCTTGGTTTGTTAATTCTTTTGGTGTTTTAACCTCTACTTTATTGACTTTAAAAAATAGCTTTTTATATTGTTCTCTCATTTGTTGCATTTTTGAATGAGCTTGTTTATTTTTATTATCAATTATTTTTCTAGCACTGTAAGTTTTTATAGTTTTAGACTTGTTTGTTTTTTCTAATTCCAATTTATATTGCATAATCTCTTCAATTGGTATATCTAATTCAAAAGACATCAATTCTAAATCAAATCCATTCTTTATAAGTTTTTTAATTTCTTCTATTTCGCTATGTTTTATCATATTATCACATTTCCTTACTTTTTTGATTTCTTATTTTCATTATGTGTTTTAGAATATATCTTTTGTGAATACCGTAAATTTATTGAAATTATAGCATAAATCAGTTGTTTTTTCAATAAGTTTTATAAACATTTAATGTTTGTAAAACTTATTATATTTATATTATTTGAAAATGGGAGCATTTTCTTATGCTCCCATTCTTTCTCTTTAGACAATTTCTTCTACTGTCAGATTATCCATATAATCTCAAGTCCTCTACTCTTTGCATTCGCATTATCGAAATTTCATAGGCATCTCTGTATTCTCCTGCCTCTGAATCCTTTGAATATCTTTTAAAATACTCTCTGCTTTGGACTCTACCATAGAGCTTTACTCGATTTCCCACTTCAAACTCGCTTACCCACTGAGCTACTCTGCCCCATGCAATACACGGAATGTAATCCGATTTTCCATATGGTCTGTTAACTGCAATAAGTAAATCTGTTATTTCTCTTCCTAAAGGTGTCTTTCTGAATACCGGTGGTTTGCAAAGATACCCATCAAGATAAATTAAGTTTGCATTTGTGATTTCTTCCAGTTCATCTTCATTTTCATAGATGTTAATAGCCGTTACAAACAAAAATAACTCCAAATGTTTACGACCATCACTTTCTTCTTTATTATGAGATCTGAACTGTCCTGCTACTTCTACCCATTTACCTTCAAGTGATTTCTTCATCATTTCTCGTCCTATCAGTAAATCAGATACAACTATTGGAACTAAATCTTCTGTCCCACTTAATCTTTTTACTCTGACTCTTGTACGATAGAACTTTTCCTACAGTACTTCGTGGCTGTACTCAAGTTCAGCCTCAATTCTGCCACTAACAAATACTTTGTTAAACTCACTAAAAAGTCTTTCTTGAGATGAGTTTTCCTCCCGTCTTGTTATGACATTGTTTTCCCGTCTTGCTACTGCCTTTTCATCTGACATGTGTACTTTCCTCCTGATTATTTTTTTTGCTTATAGTACATTCGGTAGAAAAATCATTCTAAATTGCTTACATACAGAAATTATGTGTATGTGTTTGAATTAAGAAATAAATTCTTCCTCTTTATATATATAAACAATATAGTTATTATATCACTATTTTATATTTTTGTAAAGTTATGTAAATAGCAAAAAACTCCACCGATACATCTAGTGAAGTTTTTGCTCAATACCAAGATTACAATATTACATCAGTCGGTAAAGTCTGAGAAACTTTCAATTTCACTCTCAAACATAATAATTTTCTGCAACTCTGAAAGAAAAGTCAAAAGTTTTACTTTTTTACCACTTTCATATTTCTGCACAAAATCATTGACAAATTTTGAAAATGTCATACGAACTGTCATGGTTTGTTCAATAGGAATGTTAGCTTCTACAAAAATAATATCAAAAGCCATTCTTCCTTTTTTGACAGCTGTACTTGCGATTTCAACAATTTGTTTCTGTTCTTTTACAGACATATTGTTTAATCCCATTGCTCCTAAAACATAACGAACTCTTTCCTCAACAGGCTGTGTTTTATCGACACTTGCTAATGTTTCCTCAAACTCTTTAATTTCTGGCATACATTCCATTTTTACTCTTGGTTTAGGAAAGACTGTTTCATTGAATTTATCAGTTTTTTCTTCAAAATTCGTTGTTGTCTTTTCCACGTCCTGTTTGCTAGAGTTTTCTTCTGTAGAATATTCTTCTACTTCCTTAAAAGAATACTCTTTATACTTTTTAGTTACATTCAGAAATGACAGCATTGTTGCTGAATATTCTTTCAGTTTTTCGGAAACCTGTTGTCCAGACCAAATTTTGTCCCACTTTGTATAAAAAACATTTTTATTTTTTAGAGCCTTTTCTAATTCTTTCCATTTAATCTTATCAACTTCTGCTGATACTATTATCAAATTTTTAAAAAAATCTTTTCTTTTGCCCATTTCCAACCATTTTGCTACTAATTCAGCAAAATGTTCAAAAGAGTTAGATTTTTTTGCAATTTCTTCTAATTTTGGAATATTTATAGTCGGCTCTGACTTTGTCTCTTTCTTGGGTTCTAACTTTTTGGTGGCTGGACTGCCTCTCTTCTTTTTTGGCTGTTCCGTCTGTTCAGAGTTTTCATTCTCTGCATTTGTCGGTTCAGGCTGTTCGGAGTTTTCGCTCTCTACATTTGTCTGTTCAGGCTGTTCAGAGTCTTCACTCTCTACATTTGTCTGTTCAATTTTCTCGGAACTTTCTACTCCTACATTTCTCTGTTTAGAGTCATTTTCTGTTTCAACCTGTAAGTCTTCATCTTCTTTGTACTCTTTCAAGTTCTTACCGTAGTTCAGTTCAATAACTTCACAATGGTTTATTGCATCGATGATAGCCATAGGAGGCTCCCGAAAAACAATTTCCATTTTTGCTTCTTTTCCTCTTACTACAATACTACTTGCAGGATTAAAGTCCTGAAAGAATGCTCTAATCAAATGTTCTGCATTCTTTTCTTGTTTAACCTTTACCTTTACCCAAAACTTACTCATCGTGTTTCTCCTTTCATTGTTAAAAGTTTTTAATAGGTACAAATGTATCTTGGTATTTCCATGATCTTTCAATATTTAGCAAATTAAACAATTGCCAAAATATAATAAATACACTGGAAATCTTCCAATACAGCTAATATTATACTATAAATTTACATAATTTGCAACTACTAATGAAAAATATATCGGCACATATATTTATGGAGATATAAGGATAGAAAATGAAATTACAAGAATAATAGATGATATTACATTTAATAAAGTATCAGATGACGATGAATTAACAATTGTTTTTAATGCAAAAGAAAATCAAAGTAAAACTATAAAAGTTCCCCAAATAGACAAGATAGAAAGTTCGTTTTTGGGTGATTCGGGGCAACCAAAATACAAAGCATCTACTTTTAGTAGGTGTTTTTTTATTGCAAATTTTCGTAATTTAATATCTGCATAAAAACTCTCTTCCTTTTATCTAAAAACATTTATTACTGCACAAAAAGAGGGATTTTCTGTGGTAACCCCACGATCCCTCTTTTTCTATTTATTATTATTCAATTCTTTATATCTCTTAATTTTCATAGTAGAAGTTTTTTCAAACTCTCCCTCTTTAATCTCAAGAGCCTTAACTGCTTTGTACGAAGTCAATTTTTTATTTACTTCTTTGATATTTTTCCAAATTACATCATAAATTTCTTTTTCAGAAAGGTCTCCATGTAGTTCTTTGATTTTGTCATAATCTGGAATAACCCTTGCAGTAATAATCAATTCTTTTTCTTCTCTTCTGCTATTTGCTTCTGGTTTTTTACCATAAACCATAGATTCTTTTATTTCATCTACTTTGTCTAATAGCATTTCGATTTCTTCTGGATATATATTTTTTCCGTTTTGTGTTACTATAACGTTTTTGCTTCTTCCTGTTATAAAGATGTACCCATCATCATCTATATATCCGATGTCTCCTGCATTGAAGTATCCGTCTTCGTCTATTACCTTTTTAGTTTCTTCTTCATCTTCATAATATCCTAACATTAGAGTTGGTGATTTTATTAAGATTTCTCCTTCTCCGTTTTCGTTTGGGTCTTTTATTTTGATGTCTGCTTGAACTATTGCTTTACCTGCTGAGCCTACACATGGCTTGTATTCTGGTGTTAATGCTGCTATTGGTGCAGTTTCTGTTAGTCCATATCCTTGTAGGAATGTGATTCCTATATCTTCAAGCCAGTTACCTACTTTTTTGTCTATTGGAGCCGCTGCAGATACTATGATTCTTAGTCTTCCTCCTAAGTTGTCATATATTTCTTTGAATACTTTTTTCTTGATGTCTATTCCTGCTCCTTTTAGTGCGTTTGTTACTGATATCATTGTGTTTACCATTTTGTCTTTTTTGCTTTTTACTATTTTTTCATTTATTTTTTTGTATAGACTTTCTACTAATAATGGTACTGTTAAAATCGCTGTTGGATGCGCTTCTTGTAAGTTTGGTACTATGTATCTTAGTCCTTCACATACTGCTATTGATGCTCCTGTTGCCATTGGTAGTAAAAATCCTATTGTTGATTCATAGCAGTGATGTAATGGCAATACTGAAAATAGCATGTCTATTGGATATAGTTTTACATATGCTGTTACTGCATTGATGTTTTCTGCTAGGTTTCTGTTGTTTAGCATTACTCCTTTTGCATTTGATGTTGTTCCTGATGTGAAGAATAGTATTTTGAATTCTTCTGGGTCTATTTCTATTTTTTCGAAACTGTTGTCTCCTGATTTTATTATTGATTTTCCTAAATCTATTAAGTATTGTAATCCAACTTCTTTGTCTTCTAGTTTGTTTTCTGATTTCATTTCAATAAAATATTCTACTTCTGGAATGTCTTCTTTTATTTTTTTGATGTCTTCTGCTTTTTTTGGTGAATATATTATTGCTGACGCTCTTGATCTTTTTACTATGTTTTCTAATTCGTTTAGTGGTAATTCTCTGTCTGTTGGTACTGCAATTCCTACTCCACATAGCATTGCCATGTATGATACATACCATCCGTATTGTGTTTCTCCAATTATGATTACTCTTTTATTTTTTAGGTTTAGGACATTTGTTAATGCCGTTCCAAGGCCAAATACGTCTTCTTTGAATTCTTTGTATGTTGTTATTTTGTATGGTGTTTTGTGGTCTGGTTTTTCTAGTATACAGTCTTCTTCTGGATATTTTTCTACTGTGTTTAAGAAAAATTCCCTTACTGTTTTGTAGTGTGTCATGTCTTCATATGGTGTTTCTCTTTTTTTCTTTAGATTCTTTTTTTCTAGTTTTTCGTAGTCTATTTCGTTTAATTCTTCCATTACGTCCATTTTCATTTTTTTGAATTTCATCTTTGGAACTTTTATGTCTCTTAATCCCATTTTTCATTACCTCTTTTATTTTTTTTCATATTATATACGATTTTGCTTATTTTTTCAAGTATTTTTTATTATAATGCTCGGTCAGTTTTTTATTTTCGGTTACTTTTTTACTGCTTTAGACTTTTATTAATTCTTTTATTTTTTCATATTTTGCATCCCCTATTCCCTTTACATTTTTTATTTCTTCTATTGTTTTGAACTTTCCATTTTCTTTTCTATAGTTTATTATTTTTAGAGCAGTTGAACTACCTATTCCTGGTAAAGTTTCTAACTCTGTTTGAGTTGCAGAATTTATATTAATTTTTTCTGTGCTTTTTGTTGATGCAGTTCTGGATTTTGTTGCATTACTTGTTGTGCTTGATTTTTCATTTGTATTACCACCTGAATTTTTGCTTCCTCCTGATACTATTTGTCCGTCTGTTTCTTTTGTTACATATGTTGTTGTTTCGTCTGTAACGTCATTTTTGTCTTTTTTATTCGGAATGTATATTTTCATTCCGTCTTCTAACACATATGCAAGATTAATTTTGTCTATAAAAGCGTTTTCCGTAAGATTTCCTGCTACTTCTATTGCGTCTGCTATTCTACTGTTTTCTGCTATTTCGTATAACCCTGGATTATGTACTTCACCAGTTATGTATACTTTTATCTTATTTTCTACTGCTATATTTTCTTCTGTATTTGTTTCTTGTGACTGTGTATTTGTCTCTTCAACTTCAATGTTTTCAACGCTTTCATCTTTTGTTTTAAAGTAATATGTGGTAATACCAACAATTGTTACTATTAGAATTATTAAAATTATTTTAAAATTTATTTTTTTCAATTTTTTCCTCCTTTATGTTAATTTTTCTATTGATATTTTTCTTAATTTATTATATATTAAAAGGTAGTTTTATATATTAGAAAAATTGTATAGTGTTACTAATATATATTATAAATGTTGCAATGTAGGAAGGATTAATCTGATAATGAAATTAAGAAATTTTTTTGTAATAATATTTATACTAAGTTTATTTTTTAATATTTCTGCAAGTTATGCAGATTCAAATGATGTAAATATATCGGCAGAAAGTGCCGTTCTTATAGATAGTTCTAGTGAAAAGGTTTTATTTTCTAAGGATGCCGAAAGGAAAATGTATCCTGCTAGTACAACAAAAATTTTAACGGCTATTTTGGCAATTGAAAATTGTAATTTAGATGATGTGGTAACTGTTCCATATGAGGCTATTTCTCAAATACCTTCTGGATATTCTGTTGCTGCACTTCAGGCTGGAGAGCAAATTACTGTAGAACAATTGCTAAAGGTTATGATGGTTCATTCTGCAAATGATGCTGCAAATGTTCTTGCTTATCACGTTTCTGGTTCACTTGAAGGTTTTGCTGGCTTAATGAATCAAAAAGTTGCAGATTTGGGACTTGAACATACACATTTTACAAATCCAAGTGGAATGCAAAATGAAAATCATTATACTACTGCTCATGACTTGTCTTTAATAATGAAGTATTGTATGAAAAATTCAACTTTTAGAACTTTGGCAGGTTTAAAATCATGTATAATTCCTGCTACGAATAAATATGAGGAGCGTATTTTTAAAACTACTAATGATTTACTAATTTCTGATAATAGAGATGTTCAAAGTAATTATTATTATAGATATGCTATTGCTGGTAAAACAGGATATACGACTGAGGCAAAGAATTGCTTGGTTTCTGTTGCTAATAAAGATGGATTTGAGTTGATTTGTGTTGTTCTTGGTGTTGGTGTTATACCTAATAATTTGAGTGGAAAATTTTTGGATACTAAAAATTTATTTGAATATGGTTATAATAATTATGCTATTAAAAAGATTAGAGATAAAAATGCTATTGCCACACAAATAACTATATCTAATGCTACAAAAGAGACTCAAAATTTGGATTTATTGCTTTCTGATGATATTACTGTTTTGACTTCTCAAAATGCTTCAGAATCTGATTTCTCGCCTACTATTACATTAAATGATAATTTGTTTGCTCCTATTGCTCAAGGTCAGGTGCTTGGTAAAATAACTTATACGGTTGATGGGGTTGATTATTCTTCTGATTTGATTGCTGCTAATAATGTTGAACTTTCTAGTTCATATGTATTTGCAATCCAAATTGTGTTGATTGTTATAATTCTGTTTTTACTATATAAATTATTATTTGGTGGTAATAATAAGACTAAAAATTATAAGAGAAAATCTTTTAGATTGTTTAAATAAGATTTAAAATTTTTATATTGATTCTAAATTTTATATTGATTTAAAATTTTGCCGTAACCTACATTTTTTTATTTTGTAGGTTACGGTTTTTTATATTCTGGTTTTTTAGAAATCTTTTCCTATAACTATTGTAACATCTACAGTGCTTCCAGCTACTTTATTTGTTGTTATATCGCCTTTTCCTAAAACTTGTTTAATATTTTTCAAATTTTCACTTGTAACATCTTTTTTGTTTGTTATTATTGTTTTTGCTAAGGTTTTTTTACTTTTTCCTGTTTGTTTAACTGTATATCCTGCTTCTTCTAATAGTTTTTTTGCTTCAACCAATTTGCTACTATCTCCTGAAGCATTTTGTAATTCTATTTTTATGTCTGTTGGTGTTTGTTCCTCTTGTTCTGTTGTTGTGCTATTTGATGTTTTATTAGATACTGTGTTGTTTATTGTGTTTGTTTCATCACTGTTTTCTTGTGCATCTGCATAGAACATTGATTGTATTAATTTTTTTGTTTCTGTTTTGTCTGCTACAAATATACTTACCCAATTTGTTTTTGAAATATCTGGTGTTGACCCTGGCAATGTTGCTGATGTAATGTTTTCTGAGTCTAATTCTACTGCATATGGAATGTAGTCTTTTGCTAATGATAAGTTTATGTTTGTTTCTACATTTTTGTGTGCTATTTCTAGTATTTGACCTATTTTAAATATGTTGCTTGGTTTTAATGTTTGTTTTAGTGTTGCAATTATAAAGTCTCTTTGTGTTCTCATTCTACCAAAGTCGTTGTCTCCGTATTCTGTTGGGTATGATGTTTGTCCTACTCCTCTTTGGAAGTTATTATGTCTAAAGCGCAATAATTGTTCTGCTTTTGCTCCATCTATGTGTTGTTCTCCCGCTTTAAGGTCTATATGTAAATCTTGTGATGTGTCATCATATTTCATGTCAATTGGTACATTGAATTCTACTCCACCAATTGCATCTACTAATTTGATTAATGCTTCTGTTCTTACTACTACATAGTATTCAATATCTAAACCTGTTAATTTGTTTACTGCTTCTAGTGTTTTTTCTGGTGTTTTGTTTATGTTATATAGTGAATTGATTTTTTGTGATGAAACTGCTTTTTTTGTGTTTGTTCCAGTGAATGTGTCTCTTGGTATTGATAGTAAGTTTGCTTTTTGTGTGTTTGGATTGTATGATGCAACCATTATTGTGTCTGTTAATTCTGCGTCAATATCTGTACTTACTCCTAATATTAATACTTTTATTTCTTTTAAATCTTTTTTGGTGTTTTCATCGTGTCCCACTACTGTTGCTAGCATTCCGCTTAAGCCTCCACCGTTTTTTATTGTTCTATATGTGAACCATCCTATTGCTATTAATAATATTATTACAATAACTAGTAATACTTTTTTCCATCCTTTTTTATTTTTTCTATCTTTTTTTTCTCTTGTTTTTGCATGTTTATTTTTTTCTTTTGTTTCTTTTTTTTCTTTCAAAATAACCACTCCTAAATTTTTAAAAATCATGATATAAGTATAACAAAAATATAAAAAAAACGCAATAAATTTGCGCTTTTTTGTTTAAATTTTTATTATTTTTTCATATATATTTTTTGTTATAAATGAGTTTTGTATATTTTCGTTTATGCTACTTTCTGGATTTATTTTTGCTACAACTCCCATTATTACTGCTATTACAAATACTATTATTATTCCTCTTAATATTCCATATGCAAGTCCTCCAACTTCGTTGAATTGTTTTAGTATTGGTAAATTTGCTACAAAACCTAATAGTGTTATTACTACGCTTAATGCTATTTTTACAAGTATGAATAATACTATTGCTGTTACTGCATATATAATTTCTCTGGCTATTTTTTCTGCTTGTTGTGGCAATATTTCGTTTTCTACCTGCTCTGATACTTGATTTGTTACTTGTGTTGATATTTTATTTTCGTCCTTTTTTTCATCATCTTTGTTTATTGCTTTTGATGCATTGGTTATTATTGTATTTTTTAAATTTACTTCTAATTGTGTGTTTTTTATTATGACACCTGCTATTGGTCTATATAAAATTAGTGTTATAACTATTGCAATTATTCCTGCAAATAGTTTTGCTCCTAATTTTACTAATCCTTTTTTGTATCCTAAAAATGCTGAAAGTATTAAGATTGCTATTAAAATTATATCAATTATTATTCCCATATTTTTTCTTGTATAGTTTCCTATACTCCCCTTTCTTTATAAATCTATAATTTCTATATTATCTCTATATATTATTCCTGCTATTGAGTTTGATAGAACAATGCTTGTTATTTCTTGGTCTGCTTTGTATTTTTTTACTAGCCATCCGTTTGTATTTATAAAGTCTACTTCTGACCCTAAATTTAATGCTATAATATTTCCACTTGTGTATATTTCTTTTGTTACTAACTCTGCAGTGTATAATGATGTGCTTTTATTTTCTGAATTTATTATGCTTACCGCTGAGTCTGCTGTAAATAGTCCTGATGATTTTTCTTCTATTGTCATTGATGCATTGTCTAAGTCTATTGATGCAAATGATATTTTTTTGTCTTTAAATTCTTGCATTGTTTCTACTGTTTGGTCTGTTTTTATTTCTGTTATTTTGTCTGTATACATGCATAATAGTTTGTTTTTGTCTTGGTATTTGATGTTTGTTATTAGGTCGTTTTTGTCTGCTTCATATATTTTCTTTATTGCATTTTCTGAGTTGTTTTTTGCATCATCTATTGACATTACTTTTACATTTGATTGTATCATTGTTCCTGATGTGTCTACTTGTGCTATTGCTAGGTATTTGTTGTCTTCTGATATTGATGTTGCTACTGCTCTTGTTGATGATAAGAATGTTTTGAATAGTGCATTTCCTTGGCTGTCGAATAGTTGTATTACTGTTTTGTAACTTGTGTCTACTATTGTTACTGCTACATATCCATTTTTGTTTATGCTTATTTGTGATATGTTTCCTTCTATTTCTCTTTCCCATAATATGTCTTTGTCTGCAATTAGATATATTTTTTGTCCTTTTTCTTCTGCTACTGCTAGGTATCGGTTTGATTGGTTGAATATTGGTTTGGATATTTCTAGTGTTAGTTTTTTTTCTTCTTTTCCTGCATTGTTGTATATTTTAAAGTTGTTTTTGTTTAGTATTCCTATGTATTTGTTGAAGGCGTATATGTTTGAGTTGTTTTCGTCTTCTATTTCTATGCTTGTTAGGTTGTTTTGTGTTTTTTCTTTTTGTAGTATGTTTTTGTCTATCCATGTTCGTGCTTCTTTGTTGTTTATGTATGTTATTGTTATTCCTGCTATTGCTGCTACTATTATTAGTGTTATTATTGTTATTATTATTTTTTTCTTGTTTATCTTTTTTTCTTTTGGTTCTTCCCAGAAATCTTTCATGTGTTTTCCTCCTTTGTTTGCTGGTTGTTTTTTTCTATTTATGTTATATCAGTTTTTGGTTTTTTTTGCAATATTATTGTGCTTATTTTTTATATAAGAAAAATTTTTTTACAAAATATGACATTTTAACGACTTTCTAATTTGCAAAAAATCTGTATAATCTGTATCAGTCCAAAAACACCCAAAATTGGATAAAGGAAATTCACCAAATTAGAAAAACCGAAACCAGAAAAAATAACAGAACTAATACACATCAAAATCGATATAGTATTAAAACCCCTTTTATTATTCACAACATTTTTTAAAAATCCCATTCCCAAAGAAATTGCAGTGGTAAAAATAGAAATTAAAATAATAATTCCATATATTTTCTTAATTCCCGGCCAAATGTTGTTTATAGCATATACTGCAGGCATTTGCAACTGTTTAATATCTACGTCTACATTAATCAAAAAAAGAAAAATAACACTTAATAAAATAATCATAATTATGCTAACAAGAATCGAAATGTGTTTTATGTTTTTATTTTTTAAAATGAGCTCTTTTATGGAAATCAAAACCGGGATTAGTAAAACACAGTTGTAACTTGCATACAAGATGCTTGTTATAAACCAATTTTGAAGTAAACTTTCATTTTTTTGTGAAACTATATGGTTGTTCAAAGTGTTGATATCTATATTTTGAATATTTACTATTCCGTATTACTAATACTACTGCTATTAAAATTGGAATTAGTATTTCATTTATTTTTACAATTCCTTTTATGTTTGTTTTAAATAGAATTACACATAAAAAGGCCAAAATACTACTTCCAATAAAACTGTTTAAATTTATTTCTTGTTCTAAATATGCTCCAAATCCTGCTATCATTACATAAAATGATATTAAAATGAATATGTTTATAATTGAGTTTATTAGTTCTTTTAATTTTTCTTTTTTTATAAAATTGTCTAAAAATCCTTTGTAGTTTTCTATGTTGTTTTCTTTTGTTATTTTCAATGTTTTATATATTGTAAATCCTATAATTCCACTTGATATTATAATTCCTAATATTCCTTTGACTCCATATGAATAAAAAAATATATAAACTTCTTGGCCTGATGCAAAGCCTGCTCCTATCAATGTTCCTATTATGACAAATACAACTTTTAAAATACTCATAAAAAGTTTGTTTCCCTTCATAATTTTTGCGTTACTTATTTTCCATAAAAAAAATAAGCCCCATATTATTTTATGGGACTTGCTTTATTTTTATGATTATTTTTTTCTTCTTCTAACTCTCCAAACTATAATTCCTATAGCAATTATAAATAGTGGAACAAATGTGATTATTCCTAAGATAATTCTGTTTTCTTGTTCTGTTGCAGTATATGTTACTGCTCCAGTACTCTTTCTTACAGTGATATCTTCTTCTCTATTTGATAAGTATGCAATTGAGTTTAGAACTAAATCTTTATTTTGTCTATATGCTACCATTGGAGTTTGTGTTGACTGTGTTAGTTGATAGTCTGATACGAAGTAATTTTCTCCATATATGATTAATTTTGATTTTACTTCTTTTGTGTCTGTTTCTTCATTTGCTTCGGTTACTGTTTTGTCAAATTGGGCTCCTACTAAGAATGCTCCTTTTTCTTCTCCGTCTTGTGCAGAATTTGATTGATTTTTAAAGTTTGTTCTAAAATAAGCCTTTTCACTTGTTTTTACTAATGCTGTTTTTGTTGTGTTTAGACTTTCTAGTTCTTCGTCACTTGCTACATTTATTTTTGTTGCATTTATAAATATAACTCCTTCTGAATTATATAGTTTGTTTGTTGCATCTGCATATTGTATTTCTGGCATAATTAGGTCTGGTGAATTTGATACCATTTTGCTTGAGTCTGTTTCTCTGATTATTCCTATTTCAAATGGTTTTACGCCATATAAAGCCAATATTTTATTAACATTTGGCAAGTCTACTTGTTTTGCTAGTGCTGCGTTTAACCATAAGATGTTTCCGCCTTTGTTTATATATTCTGTAATCGCATTTGTTGCTACGTCGTCAAAATCTTTTTCTGGTGATGCTATTACTAGAGTGTTGCAGTCATCTGGTACTTTTCCTGTTGATAGTATGTCTAATGTTTCTACTTGATTTACTTCATTTTGTAAATACATATTTAAGTATTGCATTCCACTTTTTAGTGTAAATGAACTATATCCACTTAAGAAATATACTTTTGGTAATTCTTCTACTGATACTGTTCTTATTGCTGCTGTTAGTTTTTCTTCTGCTACGTTTACTGATTCTCCTGTTGATTTGTCATATGTGTATAAATCACTTGAAGCGAGTACTTTGTAGTTGTCTCCAGATTCTACTATTATTCCATTGCTTGATGTTTCGATTCCATATTTTTGTACTAAGTCTGGTCTACTGTCTTGTGTTACTGCTTCTACTTTTATTTTGTCATTTACTTTTGTATATTGTTTTGCTAGGTCAAGTGTTGAGTCATCATCTGAATATCCAACAAAATAAATGTTTATGTCTTTGTCTATGTCTTTTACTTTTTCTTTGCTTTCGCTTGTTAGTGTAAATAATTTGTCTTCTGTTAGGTCAATTGGTGTTGGATTTATTTTTTTCATTAATACGCTTATTCCAACGAATACTGCTAGTATTATTACTACTAATAAGAATGTTTTTGTTCCATTTATTAGCCATCTTTTTTTGATTGTTTCTATAAATTTATTTGGTTTCTTTTCTTTTTTGTTGTCGGCTTTGTTCTTTTTTGCTTTTTTGTCTAATTTTTCTGCTGCTTTTTTTGTCTTTTTTTCTTCTTTGCTTAATTTTCCTGTTGTTTTTTTCTCTTCTTTGCTTAGTTTTTCTGTCTTTTTATCTTCTTTCACTTTTTTACCATTCCTTTCATTTATGTTATTAATTTGATTTTTTCAAATCTTCTCTTTACTATTTTACACTTTTTCTTCTTTGCATTGTTGTTATTGTTAATAATAAGCATGTAATTGTAAATGTTAAAAATGTAACTGTATTTGCTATGTCAATTTGTCCTTGTGTATATTTGTAAAACATATTTATGAAAGAAAAACCTTCTAAACTTGAATTGAATTCTGGTAGAACCCATGTTATTATGAAAAATCCTATTGAGATTATTCCAGCTATTATTTGGTTTTCTGTTAAACTTGATGTTAACATTCCAAATGAGATATATGACATTACAAATAATAAAAATCCTAGCATTGTTGCAAATGTTGTTGTTAGTTTTGGTACCCCGTAGTGGCATAAAATTCCAAAGTACATAAATGTACATAATTCTGTTATTATTACTATTAATAGTGCTGCTATAAATTTACCTAATACTATTTTTGTTATACTTACAGGTGATGTTAATAGTAGTTGTTCTGTTCCTGTTTTTCTCTCTTCTGCAAATGACCTCATTGTTAGTAATGGTATTATAAATGCTAAAACTAGTATTGTTGGTAATGTATAATAAATGTATTCAAAGTTTACATTTCCAGAGCTTACTACACTAAAGAAGAATGATATACTGAATGCTATTAAAAATACTCCAATAAATATGTAACCAATTGGTGTGTAAAAATATGATTTAAATTCTTTTTTGATGACTGCCCACATTATTTTTTTCCTCCTTCTATTAATTTCATAAATGCATCTTCTAGTGTTGTGTCTGCTTTTTTCATTTCGAATATTGTTATGTTTTCTTTTGCAAATTCGTTAAACACTATTTTTCTTAAATCTACATCTTTTTCTGATTCTAGTACATATTGTTTTGTACCGTCTTCGTTTTCTTTTATTAATTTGATTTCTTTTATTTCTGGTATTTTTTCTTTTATTGTTTCCATTTTGTTTTCTGTGTCTTCAACTGTTACATATGTTGTGTTGTTGCTTTCTACTTTCTTTTCTAGGTTTTCTGGCGTGTCAATGGCAACTATTTTTCCTTTATTTATTATTATTACTTTGTTACAGATTTGACTTACTTCTGATAATATGTGTGAACTTAGTATTACTGTATGTGTTTTTCCAAGTTCTTTTATTAATGCTCTTATTTCTGTTATTTGTTTTGGGTCTAGTCCTACTGTTGGTTCATCTAATATAAGGATTTTGGGTTCTCCTACTAGTGCCCCTGCCATACTTACTCTTTGTTTGTATCCTCTTGATAGGTTACGTGTTAATTTTTTTTCTACATCTTTTAGGCCTGTTTGTTCTATTATTTTTTCGACTTTTTCTTTTCTTGTTTTTCTGTCTACTTTTTTTAGTTCAGCCATGTATGTGACAAATTCTTTTACTGTTAGGTCTGAATATAGTGGGACTCCTTCTGGCATGTATCCTATTTGTGCTTTTGCTTTTTTGGGTTTTTTTGATATATCATATCCGTTTACTATTATTTCTCCTTCTGTTGGTTCGATATACCCTGTTATCATGTTCATTGTTGTACTTTTTCCTGCTCCGTTTGGGCCAAGTAGTCCTATTATTTCACCTTCTTCTATTTTGAAGTTGATATTATCTACGGCAGTAAAGTTTCCGTATTTTTTTGTGATGTTTTTTACTTCAATCACGAGAAATTCCTCCTTACATTTTTATTTTCCGTAAGACTTTTGTCTTGCTTTGTTGCTACTATAATATCATTTTGTTTTTTTGTTGTAAAGTTTTTCACAAAGATTTCACATTACGGATATATAGTGTTCAGTTTTTTTAAGTTATAATTCATTGCTTATGGTTATGATTTTATGATCTGTGAATAGTAACATACTCAAAATTTTTTGTATTTTTTTGCTATTTTTCATTGACATTATTATTTTTTTGTGTTATTATAGTTATTGTTCAAACGTTATGGGTCAATAGCTCAGTTGGATAGAGCACACGCCTTCTAAGCGTGGGGTCGGGGGTTCGAATCCCTCTTGGCCCACCAGATAACATCTATGATTTTCATAGGTGTTTTTTTTTTTGTATGAATATATATCTTCAGATTTGGGTATAACTAATAGTGTTATATTGCTTGTTTGTTTTTATTTTTTATTCTTTATAATTCAGTATTTTCCAAGGTTTATATCAAATATGATTTCATATTACCAATTGGTTTAATTTATTAAAACGCCTTGATATACTTTTATTATAATGGATTTAAAGTAATATGGAGGTATAAAATGAAGTCTTTAAAAAAATTTGACATTGATAAAGTTCTTGGCGAGGTTTTTAAAGAGTACCGCGTCAAAAATAAATTTACACAAGAAATAATTGCTGAAAAATTAGGAATTTCTGTAAAGTATATTTCTAGAATTGAGAATGGAACTGGCGGAGTTAAAGTTGAGACTCTTGTTAATTATATGAATATTTTGGGAATTTCTCCTAATGTTATTTTTGAAAAATTGATTGTTAGTAAAGAGTTGGAGGCTCAGATGGAGTTGTCTAAAAAGGCTAGTAAGTTGTCTAGAGATAAATTGAATTTTGTTTTGTCTGTAATTGATTTACTTGATAATATTTAATTTTTTAAAGAAGGACCTTTTTAGTTCCTTCTTTTATTTTATCTCTTCTATCTCTTCTTTTTTTAGTCCTGTTATTTTCATTATCATTTCTTTTGTGAAATTTTCTGCAATCATTTTTTGTACTATTTCTTTTATTTTTTGCTTGCCACCCTCTAATCTACCTTCTAATCTACCTTCTTGTCGTCCTTCTTGTCTTCCAATATTTATGTATTTTTCATTTTCTGCTAGTAGCATTTCCATTACTGCCATCATATTACCACTTCCTTCCTC
>MNRS01000018.1:214611-235032 GCA_001916065.1 Clostridium sp. 28_17 | reverse complement strand
CCATTCCTAAAACTTTAAAAAACGGTGCAGTGGTGCCATGTTTGAATAACTCAAGTATTACCAAGATTACTTTTGAGGATGGTTTAACTGTTATTCCTGCTTATCTTTGTGCAAATACTGGTGTAACTGAAATTAATATTCCAAGTTCTGTTCAAGAGATTGGATATGATGCATTTTCAAACTGTACTAAATTGAATAAAGTTAATTTAGGTAGTATTACAAAAATTTCTTTTGATGTTTTTAAAGGATGTTCTAGTTTAACTGAGTTAACCATTCCTAAAACTTTAAAAAACGGTGCAGTGGTCCATTCCTAAAACTTTAAAAAACGGTGCAGTGGTGCCATGTTTGAATAACTCAAGTATTACCAAGATTACTTTTGAGGATGGTTTAACTGTTATTCCTGATTATCTTTGTGCAAATACTGGTGTAACTGAAATTAATATTCCAAGTTCTGTTCAAGAAATCGGACATGATGCATTTTCAAACTGTCCAAATTTGAAAAAAATAACAATACTTGATAATGTTAAAAAGATTGGATTTTATACTATATCAGATACAGAATCTATATTTAAAAATCACAATACAGACTTAACAATATATTGTTATCAAAATTCCTTGGCTGCAGCATATGCTATAAAATACAATATAAAATTTGAATACTTACCTCAAGACAGTTCAAATCCATCAATTGATAATGATAGCAATCAAAATGGAGGTAACTCTA
This sequence comes from Clostridium sp. 28_17, assembly GCA_001916065.1. Taxonomy (GTDB): domain Bacteria; phylum Bacillota; class Clostridia; order TANB77; family CAG-508; genus CAG-269. Next base: position 234,308 of record MNRS01000018.1, on the reverse strand, counting down.
ATTCAGGAGATACAACAAATAAAGATAACTCAAATCCAAAAGCAGATCCTGAAGAAGATTCAACAACTGCACCTGGCAAATTGCCATATACTGGTTCAAGTATAGGAATTATTGTTGCAATATTCTTCATATTAGGTGGCGGAATATTTGCATATAAAAAATATAATAATTTAAAAGGAATTTAAAATTTTAAGGATGTAACTTGATGTTGCATCCTTTATTTAAAGGAGAATAGCAATGAGAAATTTAAAAGCAAATACTTCAAGGCATATTATTATTTGTGTAATATTATTTTTGATATTATTAATATTTTTAATTTTTTTTACATTATTTTCTACCAAAACGCCTATTAGTCAAAATACAGAAAATCAAATTGTAAATAATGAATTAGAATTAAATAATCAAAATACATTAGAAAATGATACTGAAGCAATTACAAATTCAACAGATTATCCTCATGGTGAAATTCTTACTACAAGTGATGGCGAAGAGTATTCTATTATTGCTAATTTAAATATTCCAAGTTTAGGAATTGACTATCCTATACTTTCTAATTATTCTGATTCGTTATTAAAAATTGGTCTAACAAAATATTGGGGTTCTAACCCAAATCAAGTTGGCAATCTGGTTATTTTAGGTCATAACTATAAGTCTACTAAATTTTTTAGCAAATTGCCTAATATAAAGATTGGTGATATTGTTCAACTTACAGATTTATATAATAAAACTTTGAATTATTCTGTTTATGCTACAGATATTGTTAGTCCTGATGATAATTCTTGTACTAGTCAGAAAACGAATGGTAATATTGATTTAACTTTAATTACTTGCTATTATGATAATGCAAATTCTAAGGCTACTAGACGTTTTGTTGTTAAAGCACGTGCTTTGAATTAATGAATACAAAAATGTCTTTTTTACATTGTGTTTCATAAGACATTTTTGTTAAAATCTCTTGACATCTGCATTTAGAAACGCTATAATAAGAAGGTAATTTAGGTTTTGCATCATTAGCTCAGTTGGTAGAGCAGCAGACTCTTAATCTGAAGGTCCTCGGTTCGAAACCGAGATGATGCACCAAAAATAACAACTTACTAACAAGAATGTTGGTAGGTTGTTTTTTTTTAAATTTATAAAAATACTTGACATTTTCAACATGTGTTTTATATTGTTGGTAGTTATAAAGAAAAGTGGAGATTTTTCCCCACTTTTCTAATTCTTTTTTGTACCCTTTAATATAATTCTTTGCATTGCACTATAAGTATCTTTTGAGAGTAAATCCTTAGAAACCACTTGACCATTAAGACTCTTGATTATATAAGTTTCCGTAACGCAACCATTTGCTCCCTTCTGTTTTATCTCCTCTGTTCCCTCTGCTATTGTATTATCTTCAATATATTTTTCTGTAACCGGAATTGTTGAAATGGTTTTTGTTTCAAAAGTTATGTTGTATTCTGGATTTTCTTTTATTCCATAAATTGATATTGTTGCAACTCCGTTTGATGCAGTTGCCTTTATTTTTATTGCGTATTTTCTTGTATTTTTAAATTTGAAATCTGTTACACCATATGCTACTGTAGCATCTCTGCCCTCTGGCACATATGAGGTTATAAATTGATGGTTTCTTCTTTCTACTGTTTGCATATTTGCTTTTAAAACTGCATTGTATAATGTTGAAGAAATTTGGCAAATTCCTCCACCTATTCCATCTACAACTGCCCCATTTTCATATACTTTTGCAGTTTTGTACCCTGCTTTAGTTGTTCTTGCTCCTAAAGTTTTATTATATGAAAATGTTTCACCTGGCAACACTATTTTTTCATCTATTTTTTTACATGCTATTTCTAGGTTTGTTGACCTGTCTTTATCTCCACCATCATATCTTGTTGAATATGAACTTATTTTTTCTGGAAATGCTTCTGAGCCTAAGTTTGATAGTGTTACCTGTGGATTTGTTATTTGTAATGGTATTTCATATTGTTCTTTATTTTCTTCTAGTATTTTTTTTGCATCTTCTATATTGAAATCTATTCCTATTACTTCTGGATGAACTTCTACTGGGTCTTTTGTTATATATGCGTCTTGAACTTTTTTATAAATGTCTTGATGGATTTTGTCTATGTCTACTTTGCTTGGCCATGCTTTTTCTGCTGGTATTTCTATTGTTTCTTGATTTGTATTTATATTTTTTTGTTGTTCTTTTATTTCTGTTAGAAGTTTGTCTGTTAATATTTTTAGTCCTTCTTTTCCTGGTGTTATTATTAATTTGTCATTTTCTATATAGTAGTCTGGCTCTTCTATTGTTTCTGGTAAATTTGTTTGTATGTCTTCTATTGCTTGTTTTGTTTGTTCCTCATTAATTGTTGTTTCTACTTTTATGTTTTTCTTTCCTATTAATGCAAAAAATATGCCATAATTATTTGTTATTATATTTCCGCTTTTTCCAACTAAAATTGCTTCGTTTGTTGCTTTTTCTATATTGTAGTTTGTTTCTAATGTTTCTGGAGCTATGGTTGTTTCAAAGTCTTCGTATTTTAGTGTTATATCTTTTTTCTTTTTTTCGCTATATATGCTTTCTAATTTTTCTTTTGCTTGTTCTCTTGTTAATCCAGATACGTCTATTCCTTCTATTTTTACACCTTTTGTTATGTTTGCATTGTTTATGTTTGTTATTGCAAATATTACTGAAAATATTGCTATTATTATTGCAAATACTATGCTTATTAATTTTATGGTTTTTTTATTTTTATTTCTTTTCTTTATTATTTCTGGTTTTTTTAGTTTTTCTTGTTTTTGAATTTTTTTGTTTTTTTGTTTTTGTCTTTGTTGTTTGATTTTTTCTTGTTTTTTATTGTTTTCTTGTTTCTTTTTTTCTTGTTTTTTTAAATTTGCTATTTCTGTCTTTAATCTTATTTTTTCTTGTTCTTCTTTGTTCTTTCTATTTATTTCTTGTAAATTTATTATTTTTTCTATGTTTTTGTTTTCTTGCTTTTCCATTTTTATTTTGCTTCTTTTTTGCTTTCTTGTTTCTTCTAATTCCTCTTCTAGTGGTTCATATCTTGCGTTTTTTTCTAAATCTTCCCATTTTAATTTACTTTTTTCCATGTATTTTTTCCTTTCTCAATACATAAATTCAGTTTAATTTTTTTCTGCTGTACACCTACATAATATCATATTCTGCTTTCTTTTACAATATTTCTTTTAAATTTAAAATATCATTTAAGTAACAAAAAATTGCAAATTTTCTAAAAATTTTACAAAAAACACTTGAACATTATCGAATTTAATATTATAATACTTGTAGCAAAAGATAAATAAGGAGAGATATTCGATGGAGTTAGTAAAAAATATTTTTTTTAATACAGATAAATTAGTAGAAAATAGTAATGTAAAAATATCATATACAGGAAAATTTTTTCAAGAAAATGCTGAAGAAGTCTATATTCATTATGGATTTGGCATTAATTGGGATAATTTAAACGAAGTAAAAATGGAAAAAACAGAATTAGGTTTCCAAGCTGAAATTTTCTTGGGTGAAGGTGATTCTTTTAATTTTTGCTTTAGAAATGGTAATGATGAATGGGATAATAATGATGGTCAAAATTATACTTTCAATTTGGAGAAAAAACAAGCCGAATTAATAGTTTTGGAGGACGAGCCTGTTTCTTTGGGTAGTGCTAGAAAACTTAGAAAGTCTTATTTATGGAGCAAAAAAATTCGCTTGGCAGTGTATAAAATTATTACTTATTTTCCAAAAATATTATCTGGTAATTATAAAAGGAAAGTTCATGAAGCATAAATAAAAAATCTGAAAAGCTTTGTTTTTCAGATTTTTTTGTTTTATATATTCCACCCTCCGTTTATTGATATTACTTGTCCTGTGGTGTATTCATCTTTAATTAACCATTCTACGCATCTTTCTATATCGATTGATTTCCCTATTTTTTCTAATGGAATTTCTTCTTCTATGTTTTGTTTTTCTTCTTCGCTTAAATGTGCATTCATTTCTGTGTTTATTATTCCTGGTGCAATTGAGTTAACCCTTATGTTTGATGGCCCTAATTCTTTTGCTAGTGCTTTTGTTAGTGCGTCAACTCCTGCTTTGCTTACACTATAGTGTACTTCACATGACGCTCCTGTTATTCCCCATATTGATGATATGTTTATTATGCATCCTTTTTTGTTGTGTATCATGTTGTGGCATGCTTCTTGTGACATGTAAAATACTGAGTTTAGGTTTGTATTTATCATGTTATTCCAGTCTTCGTCTGTTATTTGTGTAAATTCTTTTATTTGTGATATTCCTGCATTGTTTATTAACACGTCTATTTTTCCGTATTTTTGTATTGTGTATTTTACTAGGTTTGTGGCTTCTTCTCTTTTTGAGACGTCTGCTTTATATATGTCTATTTTGATGTTTTGTTTTTCTAGTTCTTGTTGTAGTTCTTTTATTTCTTTTTCTGATTTGTTGTAGTTTGCTATTATTGTGTTTCCTTTTTTCGCTAGTTCTTTTGATATTTCTTTGCCTATTCCTTTGGATGCTCCTGTTACTATTATTACTTTATTCATTTAGTGCCTCCCTTTTATATTAGAGTTACTTGGAACAAATTTGAAATTTTGTCCGTTGCGAAAATTTATAAAATAAAAAAGCCAATAATTAAGATTAAATCAAAACTACTGACCTTTCATATGGAGCCACTTCTCAGATTCGCCAACTGAGCTAAAGTGGCATTCTTGGTGACCCCTACGGGAATCGAACCCATGTCTCCGCCGTGAAAGGGCGATGTCTTAACCGCTTGACCAAGGGGCCATATATACAAAGAACTAAATAATTATTCATTATTTAGTTCTTTTGGTGAGCTATCCGCGACTCGAACGCGGGACAACTTGATTAAAAGTCAAGTGCTCTACCACCTGAGCTAATAGCCCGTCACCATTTTTTGTTACGTATCCGTAACGCTTTTATATATTACTATATTTTTTTAAAAATGTCAATACATTTGTCAAATTTTTTTTAATTTTTTTTAATTTTTTAAATTTTTCGTGTTTTTTTGACAAATGTATTGATTTTTTAACCCATTTGTTACTTTTGACTTTTGCTTTTTGGCTTATTTTTTATGCGTTTAATTTTGCTATTACTTCTTCAACATCTATTCCATGTACATCACATGCTTCCTCTAGTGTTTCCATTTGTGAAGCAGGACATCCTAAACAGTGCATTCCTATTTCTAATAATATTTCTGCTTTTTCTGGTGCTTTTTCTAAAATTTCACCTATTGTTGTATCTTTACTAAATTTCATGGTTACTATCTTTCCTTTCCATTAAGGTCCTAATTTAAATTAAATTTGTTTTTCCTTAATTTTTTATTTTACAAAAAGACGCATTTGTAGGCGTTTTTTGTCATCGTATTAAAATTTTATCATATTTTTTTAAAAAAGTATAGACAAATTAAAAAAAATGTTGTATATTTTTGTATTAGTAAGGCGGTGATATTATTTCTCGTTTATTAAATTTATTTTTTATCATATTTATTATTAATCTTTTTGTTACTTTATATTCAATTTATTCATTTTTCGAATTAAAAATTTTTCATACTCGTCAAGGTTCAAAATTAAAAATTAAGAAGGAGGAATTATAATTTTAAAGCGTAAATTTATTTTTTGCATTTTTTTTGTTTTTATTTCTTGTATAATAGTATTTGTTCATTTTTATCCTATTTTTATTTCTGAAGAAATTATTATTACTTATGGAATACATCCTTTTGATATCTGCTCAAAAAATCCTGTTCTTTGGAAATATATTAAATTAATTTTTATTTTCACTTATATTTTTTCTAATTTTATTTTTTCTAATTGTATTTTTAATCAATTTTTAATTAAATTCTTAAATAAAAGATTTGACAAATCAATTAATAAAAAAATTTCTGAAAAAAACGAATTTGAAAATACATCAAAATTAAATTTATTAATTGGGAAAAATGGTGAGCAAAAAGTTTACATTCCTGAAAAAGGTTTGTATCAGAATTTTTTAATTACTGGTACTATTGGATCCGGTAAAACATCTTCGGCAATGTATCCTTTTACCGAACAATTGATTAAATATAATAGTGAAAATCCTACGGATAAAATAGGAATGTTAATTCTAGATGTTAAAGGAAATTATTATAATCAAGTAAAAAATTATGTCAATTTTTATAATTTGCAAGATGATTTAATTGTTATCGGGTTGAATTCTGGCGTTTATTATAACCCTTTACACAAGCCAAATTTGAAACCTCTTATTTTGGCAAATAGATTAAAAACTATTTTGACTTTGTTTTCTGAAAATAATTCAGAATCTTATTGGCTTGATAAGGCAGAGCAGATTTTAGCAGAAGCAATTAAGTTGTGCAGATTGTATAATAATAATTACGTTACTTTTTCTGAATTGCATAAGTTGATTACTGTTCCTGGCTATTATAAAGAAAAGATTCGTATTTTAAAGGATTTATTTATTTCTTCTAAATTAAATAATAAACAAGTTTATGAACTTAACGAGTGTTTGAATTTTTTTCAAAAGGAATTTGAAGGTTTGGATTCTAGAACAAAGGGTATTTTGATTTCGGAAATTACTCGTATTACTAATACTTTTATTTCTGATTATGATGTTTTTTCTACATTTTCTCCTGAAAAAAATAAATTGAATTTTTTGGGTTTTCATGATGTAGTTGCGTCTGGGAAAATTGTTGTTTTGAATATGAATATTTCTGAATATAGCCTTTTGGCTAAAATTATTGCTACTTATTTGAAGTTGGATTTTCAGACTGAAATTTTGTCTTCTTTGTCTAGTGGCATTGTTAGAAAAACTGCTTTTATTTGCGATGAGTATGATAAATATTGTACAAAAACGGATAGCGATTTTTTTTCGTTAAGTAGAGAGTCTAAGTGTATTAATATTGTTAGTACTCAGAGCTATTCTTCTTTGAAAAATACGCTGAAGGATGAGGCGTCTGTTAAGGTTGTTACTCAAAATCTTATTAATAAGATTTGGTTTAGGACTGATGATTTGTTTACTATTGAGGAGGCTCAAAAACAGTTAGGGAAAGAGGATAAGAAAAAGATTTCTAAAACTTTTTCTGAGAGTGCTAAGGAGACTAATTTTAATTATTTTACTAATAGTTTGAATTCTTTGAATTCTAATATTTCTGAGTCTGTTAATTCTTATTTTCAGAGTGATTATATTTATGATACTAATTTTTTTACTAGAGATCTTGTGACTTTTACCGCTCTTACTTTTTTGTCTGATGGAATTAAGATTTTTAATCCTCAAAAATTGGATATGATTCCTTATTTTAAAAAATAATTTTTTTATTTAATTTATTTTTTTTTAATTTATTTTATTTTTTATTTTTATTTATTTTTTTATTTTTATTTATTTTTTATATTTATTTTTTTGAAAGGAGTTTATTATGGTTAAGTTTAAAAAAATTTTATTTTATTTTAATTTTATTATTTTATTTTCTATTATTTTATTTTTTATTTTTGGAAATTCTTGTTTTGCTTTAGGTGAACCGAAATTAATTTCTAAAATTAATTCCGCTTTTGAAAATATAGAAAGTTGGCTTTTAAAATTATCTACACCTGCTGCGGCTGTTGCTGTTGGTACTGGTGTTTTTATGAAAAAATTTAGTTTTGGTGATGAGGAAAGAATTAGAATGGGAAAAAAGATTATTAAGGGTTCTTTGTTTTCTTATGCTTTTATTCTTGCAATTGATTTAATTTTATCAGCCATAAAATCTTTGATTAGTTAATTTATATTAAATAAAATTAATTTTATTTGATTTATTTTATTTTTATTTTATTTTTATTTTATTTATTTTTATTTTATTTTATTTATTTTTATTTTATTTAAAATTATTTTTTAGGAGGAATTTTGGAACAGTCAAATATAACACAAATTATAATAGATACAATAAATACAATTTTAGGAAATTTATTTAGTTCAATAGATAATAATTTATATAATTTATTAGATGATATTACTTTTATAAACTCAAATATTTTACAAGATAAAAATTTTGAAAATATTTTTGGCACATCCACCTCTAATGGAATTTTATTGATAGCAAATTCCTTGCTTCTGGGGACTATTCTATATTTTGCAATAAAATACTTATTATCACATTTTACCTATTCTAAAGTAGAAAGTCCCCATAGTTTTTTAATTAAATTAGTTATTTGTGGAATTTGTATGAATTGTTCTTATTTTTTATTGTCACAATTTTTAGATATTTTTTCTAATATTTCTTTGGCAATTCGAAATTTGGGCGAAAATTTATTTAATAAAAATATTTGTTTTTCTGAATTAATTTTAGATATTAATACAAATATTTCTATTGATACATCTTCTATTGATGTATTTTCATTAGATGGATTAATTAAAGGATTTATTTCTGCTTCTTTATTAAACTTAGTTTTTTCTTATTCTTTAAGATATGTTTTAATTAAAGTTTTTGTTTTAATTGCTCCTTTTGCGATTTTATCAAATTCTTTGGATTCTACTTCTTGGTTTTTTAAAGCGTGGTTTAGAAATTTATTTTCTTTATTATTTATACAAATTATTGTGTCAATTATTTTATTAATTTTATTTTCTATTGATTATTCTTCGTCTAATTTATTTTCTAAATTTATTTATATTGGTGGCTTGTATGCCTTAATAAAAGCTAATTCTTTTGTGAGAGAATTTTTGGGTGGAGTTTCCACAGATTTTTCACAAAATGTGGGTAACTTTTCTAAATTTTTAAAATAAATTTTTATTAATTATTTTTTTGAATTTTTATTTCGTTTTTAATTATTTTTTTGTTTTTAATTTAATTTATTTTTTTATTTTGATTTAATTTATTTTATTTATTTTTATTTAATTTATTTTTATTTAATTTATTTTATTTTAATTTATTTTAATTTATTTTAATTTAATTTATTTTAATTTAATTATTTTTTATTTATTATTTTTTATTTATTATTTTTTATTTATTATTTTTTATTTATTATTTTTTATTTTTTTAATTTATTATTTTTTATAAGGAGGTTTTATGAAATTTATTTTTCCACAAAATTATAATTTTAAAAATAAATTATTTGGAGTAATAGAATATAGCACAATTTTTTTAAATTTAATATGGGATTTAATAATATTTATTTTTGTCAATTTATTTCATAATATAAATATAAAAATATTTTTATTTTTCATATTTTGTTTTCCATTATTATTATTTAGTTTTTCTGGTTTTAATGGAGAAAGCATTATCTATGTCTTAAAATACATTTCAAATTTTATAATAAAACAAAAATTATATTTATTTAGAAAATCTCCTTGAATTTTTTGTCTAAAAAAGTTATAATCTATTATACAAATTAGAAATTTGCAAATCATTTATTTTAATGGAGGATAAAAATGAAACTAGAACAAAACGATAAACAATTATTATTTTCTGAAACACAAGTTCCAGACATATTTTTTACTGATTACTTACCAGAATTACCTGGTGATTATTTAAAAATTTATTTATATTTAGTTTTTCTATCTAAATACAAAAAAGACGTTAAAATAAATGATTTATCAAAAAAATTGTCTTTACCTGTAAAGGCTATTAGTGATGGTTTAAAATTTTTGGAAGATAAAAAATTAATTTTAAAGAAAACTACAGGATTTATAGTTGTTGACCTTCAAGAAGTTGCGTTAAATAATTTATATAAACCAAATCTTTCTCAGTCTAAAGAAACTATAGAAAATGTTGCGAAAAATCAATCCAGAGCGAAAGCGATTGAACATATTAATAACACATATTTTCAAGGAATTATGGGACCCTCTTGGTACAACGATATTGATTTATGGTTTAGAAAATATAATTTTGATGAACAAGTTATGATTTCTTTATTTAATTATTGTTATAACCGTTCTGCATTAGGAAAAAATTATGTACAAACAGTTGCAGAAGCCTGGGCTTCTAATAAAATTCATACTTGGAATGATTTAGATGCTTATGATCAAAAACAAGAAAAAATGAAAAGTATTAAAAAGACTATTGCAAAAAAACTTGGAAAACATGGTGGCCTAACGCAATATGAAGAGGCTTATATTGAAAATTGGATTTTAGATTTTGGATATGATATGAATGTTATAGAAATTGCTTTAAAAAGAACTACCTATAAACAGAATCCAACTTTTGAGTATATAAATAGTATTATAACAGATTGGCATGAGAGAAATTTAAAAACTCCTGATCAAGTTGAGGCATTTTTGGAGCAACGTAAAAAACAAACCAAAGATATCAAGGAAATGAAATCTAAGGTTTCAAAGGCTAATTATGAACAAAGGCAATATGATAACTTGGACTTTTTATATGCAAATAATGATAATGTATAATTATAATATTAATTAATTTATTCGTGCCTTTTTATACTATTAAGGCCAGAAAGGAATAAAATATTTATGGCAAATGAGACTTTAAATTCTTTACTAAAAGAATATGAACAAAAAAAATTAAATGCAGAATTGGATTTAGATAGAAGAAAAGAAAATTTGTATAAATTAATTCCGCGTTTGGAAGAAATTGATTCTGAACTAAGCACTTTAGGAATTAGTACTGCAAAAAATATTTTAAATAATATCTCTAAACCTGATAGTATTGATAATTTAAAATTAAAAATTGCAAATTTAAAAAAGGAAAAAGAGGCTATTTTAATACAAAATGGTTATAGTCTTGATTATTTGAAACCTTTTTACGATTGCAAAATTTGTAATGATACTGGTTTTATTTTGGATAAAAATTATAAAACTACAATGTGTAATTGCTTAAAACAAAAATTATTAAATGTTGCTTTTAATAAATCTAATATTTCTAATATTGATAAAGAGAATTTTAATAAATTTAATGAATTGATTTTTTCTGATGAAGTTGATTTAGCAAAGTATAGATTTAATATTTCTCCTCGAAGAAATATTTTAAATATCAAAAATAAGTCTATTGAATTTGTTAATAATTTTGATAATCCTGATTGTAAAAATTTGCTTTTTGTTGGCTCTACTGGTTTACGGTAAGAGTTTTATGTCAAATTGTATTGCTGCAGAATTATTAAAAAAAGGCAAAACTGTTATTTATCAAACAGCGCCTGTATTACTTGAAAGCGTAATAGATTTTAAGATGAATAGACAAAAAAATTTGGATAGCAATTTCTACCAGTCAATTCTTGATTGCGATTTATTGATTATTGATGATTTGGGAACAGAGAGTTTAAATAGTATGAAACTTAGTGAGTTATTTACTATTTTGAATACTAGAATTTTGAATTTGAATAACAAAATTACTAAGACGATTATTTCTACAAATCTTAATATTAATGATATTTTTAAGAATTATGAGGAACGTATTGGTTCAAGAATTGCAGGATATTATGATATTTATTATTTCTTCGGAGAAGATTTGAGATTTAAAAAATAGGGATTTGGGGACGGGTCTTCAATCCCTATTTTTTTTTAAAATTAAAGATACATATCTTTGAATCAATATTTTGTAATAAAAAAATAGGGATTGAAGACCCGTCCCCAAATCCCTATTTTTTATTCTACATCATTTATTTCTGGAGTTAAAGTTTCAATACTTACAACCTTACCACCATCATTAGTTCTCATCAAAGTAACACCTTGAGTAGATCTACCAAGAACACTAATATCTTTAACATTAAGTCTAATAATTGTACCAGTATCAGTAATTAACATTACATCATCCTCTTCAGTAGCAATTCTAGCACCTACTAGTTTTCCTGTTTTTGGTGTAATTTTATATGTAATAACACCTTTTCCACCTCTTATTTGAACTCTGTATTCGTCTAATTCTGTTCTTTTACCAAATCCATTTTCAGTTATAGCAAGAATTGTTGCACCTTTTCCGCCAGCAATTACAGATTCCATTCCAATTACTTCGTCACCATCTTCTAATCTTATACCAATTACGCCTTGTGATACTCTACCAATTGGACGTACTTCTTTTTCGTCAAATGTTATACACATACCTTCATGTGTTACAAGTACAACATTGTCCTCACCGTCTGTAAGTCTTACGGTAATAAGTTCGTCGTCTTCTTTAAGTGTTATACCTTGTAATCCTGTTCTTCTTGCAGAATTATATTCTGTAAGTGCAGTTTTCTTGATTAATCCATTTTTTGTTGCCATTAATAAGTATTTACCTTCGGCAAAGTTTTGAATTGGGATAACTGCAGATATTTTTTCTCCTGCATCTAGATTTAATAAATTAACAATTGCAGTTCCTCTAGCAGTTCTTCCTGCTTCTGGAATTTCGAATCCTCTTAATTTATATAATTTACCTTTATTTGAGAAGAATAGGATTGTATCATGAGTTGAAGCAGTAAATATTTGTTTTACAAAGTCTTCTTCTCTTGTTGCTATTCCTGTTATTCCTTTCCCGCCTCTTCTTTGGCTTCTATAAATGTCTATTGGCATTCTCTTGATATATCCAAAGTGTGTTAAGGCTACTACTGTTTGCTCTTCTTTTATTAGGTCTTCTGCATTAAATTCTCCTGCGGCTGGAACTATTTTTGTTAATCTGTCGTCTCCGTATTTGTCTTTTATTTCTAATAGTTCTTCTTTTATGATGTCATATACTAATGTTGCACTTGATAAAATATCTTTTAAATGTGCAATTAATTTCATTAATTCATTATATTCATCTTCGATTTTTTCTCTTTGCAATCCTGATAATGTTTTTAATCTCATGTCTAGTATGGCTTGTGCTTGTACATCTGATAAGCCAAATCTTTCCATTAATCTTTCTTTTGGATTATCATATGAAGAACGTATAATGTTTATTACTTCATCAATATTGTCTAATGCAATTTTTAATCCCTCTAAAATGTGCGCTCTCGCTAGGGCTTTGTCTAGTTCGAATTTTGTACGTCTTAAAATTACTTCTTTTCTATGTCCAATAAAGCAGTCCAAACATTGTCTTAATGTTAGTATCTTTGGAACTCCATCTACTAGGGCTAACATTATTGCACCAAATGTTTCTTGCATTTGTGTGTGTTTGTATAATTGATTTAAAATTACTTGTGGACGTGCATCTCTTTTTAATTCAACTACAACTCTTGTCTTTTCTTTTCTGTCTGATTCGTCTCTTACTTCTGAGATTCCCTCAATCTTTTTCTCTTTTGATAAATCTGCTATTGTTTTAACAAGTTTTGCTTTGTTTACTTGGTATGGCAAAGATGTGATTATGATTTTTTGTCTATTTCCACTCATTTCTTCTATCTCTGCTTCAGCCCTCATAGTGATTTTTCCTCTACCTGTTGTATATGCTTGTTTGATTCCTTCTTTGCCTAAAATTGTTGCTCCTGTTGGGAAGTCTGGTCCTTTTATAATTTCCATTAATTCTTCTATTGTTGTTTCTGGATTATCAATTACTTTTATAATTCCATCTATTACTTCTGATAGGTTGTGTGGTGGTATGTTTGTTGCCATACCTACGGCAATACCTGATGAACCGTTTACTAATAATGCTGGTATTCTTGCAGGTAAAACTGTTGGTTCTTGTAATCTGTCGTCATAGTTTGGCATGAAGTCTACTGTGTTTTTTTCGATGTCTGTTAGCATAAGCTCAGAAATTTTTGACATTCTGGCTTCTGTGTACCTCATGGCCGCAGGGCTGTCGCCGTCTACTGAACCGAAGTTTCCGTGTCCATCTACTAATGGATATCTCATTGTGAAGTCTTGTGCAAGTCTTACCATTGCGTCATATACTGAACTGTCTCCATGTGGATGGTAACGTCCTAAAACTGATCCTACTGTGTTTGCACATTTACGGTAGGCTTTGTCTGATGTGATTCCGTCTTCGTGCATTGCGTATAATATTCTTCTATGTACTGGCTTTAATCCGTCTCTTGCGTCTGGAAGTGCACGTGATACTATAACGCTCATGGCGTAGTCAATGTATGCTGTTCTCATTTCTTTGTCGATGTCTCTTTCGATTATTTTTCCGTCTCTTCTTTGTGGTGTTTCTTCCATTTATTCTCCCTCTTTTCGTTGTTTTTTCTACATTTGTATTATACTAAAATACCCTTGATTTTGCAAGTGATTTTGCTAAAAAAGTTGCTTTTTTACTAGGGATTTCTATTGTTTTTGAATTTTGATTTTTGCTTGTTTTTTATTGTGATTTTTGGCATTGCATTATGAGGTTTATTCCGTCTTTGAATCCTTGTTTGTACATTTCTTCCATTATTATTGCATTTTTTATGCTTTCTTTTTCTTCTTTGTTTGTTGCTTTTATTTTGTGGATTTTTTTTATTATGATGTTGTCTAGTTTTTCGTATCTTGCTTGAAATAGTTCTTCTATTATGTTTTCTTGTGGTGTGTTTTCCATTGTGTTTTCCTCCTTTGTTTTATTTTTTGCTTTTTTTGCTTTTTTATTCTTTTTTATTTTATTTTTGTTTTTTTGTCAATTTTGATTATGTGGTAAATATTGTATTTTTCTTGCTTTTTCTTTAAATTTCTTGTTTTTCTATGTCTTTTACTATAATTTGCATTTTGGAGTTTATATATCCTTGGATGTAAATTCTAGTTGATTTTTAGTTTTTATTTATTAGGAGGTTTAGGTTGTGTACAAAAAAAAGACCACCGGTTAAGGTGGCGCCACCGCTAGGTGCCAAGTTCTGTTTTACAGGGCCTATCTTTTTTTCAAAGGCTAGGCCTGTTAATCAGAACTTGGCATTCTAACGTATTGTATTCGTTAGAAGCGCTCTTTTAGAGTTCTTCTAATAAAAGTTTTTTATTTATATGATTAAGTTACGGCTTAAGCGTCCAGTTCTACAAATATAAAAGTGGACGGAAAGCGACGTAGCGGTTGCTGTCGGAAATGCTGTAGCTGACGCGATCGCCCGTGTGATAGTCGCTGTCCTTGAAAAGACCTCCCCTAAAGGCACAAGGATAGCCGGGATAGCTGCACGTCTCTGTTGTCCATTCTATAACATTACTTGCCATGTCAAAGATATTACATGGATTGTCATTTGTTGTTCCTGTTGAAGAAAATGATGTATTTAAACTAGTTTGTTTTGCATAGTTTGTTTTATCTGTACATTTTTGTATGAATGTTATTGCAGTATCCCATGCATAACTATTCATTAAATCACTTGTAAAATTATTACTTGTATACATTCCTTGTGCTTGTTGTGCCGCTTGTTGTTGTGTTACATAATTATATACTTGGTCTGTTCCTTTTTCTGTTATTTGTGTTAAAGCATTTCCTTTATCATTTCTTGCAGTTGTTGTTCTTGCTTCATATCTACCAATGTAATATCCTCCATTTGCTTTTACGCTATTTTTAAAGTTTGTTATATTTTTAGCAATTGATTTACCTTCAATATTTTTTAATGTTGATGGGTCATTTGTATCCTCTTCAACATTACTTCCAGAATATGCACTTTCTACTCCTGTTGTTTTATCAAACTCATATCTTCCCAATGTAATTGTTGTTTCTGTTCCATCTGCTTTTGTTATTTTTCCAACTGGTACCCAAACAAATTGGCTTCCTGCAGTTGCTGTTGGGTTTCCTTCTTTATCAACTGTTGCATCCTCTATTACAATTCCTTTGTCAACTGTTGTTGCATCTCCTATTATTTTAAATCCTGCAGGTATAACTATTTTGTTTTCTTTTGCGTCTACTAACTCTATATTTTTTTCTGTACTAAGTACTTTTTCTTTTGCTTGTTCTACTGTTTTATTACTATTTTGTTTAGGTAAATAATTATCTATCTCATTTTCGTATTCATCTAATTTTGTGTTTTGGTCTAGTTCCGCACTAACGCAACTAGTGTAATACCTTTGTTCTTGTTTTTTAACATATTATTTTCCTCCTTGGTTTTTTATTTTATTTTTTCTTATTATTTGTATTTTTTTATTTTTAATTCATCATTTTTATTTTTGTTGTTTTTTATATTTTCTTATTTTTGTTTTTTATAAATTATTTACTTCAATAAATAATTTTCTATTGAATGCATCTCGACAAAGGTATTAAATTTTCAATGTACTAATTATTTACTTCCGTAAATGTTTTACACAATTATTTTAATATAACTTTTCTTATTTTGCAATACTTTTTTTGATTTTTCTTGCACATTTTGTGTATATTTTTTGTATACTGTTAGTATATGTAGATTTTTGTTGTTTTTATACTATAATTGTATTATGGAGGAAGATTATGGAAGAAGATATTATAATTGGTGATAGAATAAGAAAAATACGTGAAGATTTAAAAATGAGCAGAGAAACTTTTTCTGAAATGATAGATATCTCTGATTTCTTTTTAGGTAAAATTGAAAGAGGCGAACGTTCATTAAGTAATAATACTCTTGTTAAAATTGTAAAATTTACTGGTGTTTCTGCCGATTATATTTTATTTGGCAATGAATCCTCTAATAATACTGTTGCAAAAATTAATAGAATTCTTAATAAATGCCCTGATAATGTTGTTGAGTATATTTATGATTTAATTCATGCTACATATTATTTTATAAAAAATTCAAAATAATTATTTATTTTTTATATAATTTATTTTGGGTTTTTTTATTTTATTATTTATTTTATTATTTATTTTATTATTTATTTTATTTATTTTTTTATTATTTATTTTATTTATTTTTTTATTAATTAATTATTTTATTTTAATTTTATTTTTACTTTAATTAATTCAATTTATTATATAATTTTTATTTAATTAATTTTAATATTTTTTATTTTATTATTTTTTTAATTTTTTATTATTAATTATTTTTTTATTATTAATTATTTTTTTATTATTAATTATTTTTTTACTTATGTAATTTTTATATTAATTTTTTTATTTTTTTCTTCATATTTTTTATATTTTATTTCATATAAAAATTTTATTTGTTGTATTCTCAAAAATACTAATTCCAAAATTGTTTTGAACTTTTTAATTTTTTAACCACTTTTTATAATTTCCATTATTTGTAATTTTATTATCTTTCTTATTATTTTCCTTTAACTCTTTTTAATTTTTCTTTTTTATGTATACTCTTTTTCTCCAATTTTATTTTTTTTATAAATCTTTTGAATGTCTTAAATACGTAAGCATTTATTCTTTTATAACTAAAAAAGAATTAGCAATTAAACAATAATATTTCTATCATTCTATAATTGCTATGTTATTATTTACTTATTGTAACTTTTCTGCCAATTCCATTTGTTCTTTTGTCAAATTGAAATCTTGTCCATTATTTTTTATTAACATATGTAAATTTTCAATTGTTCTTGCTTCATTTATCATTTTTTCTATTGGTGCTAAATAATTCATTTCTGTTTTTATTTTTTTATATTCTTTTTCCATTCCATTAAAATCTTTATTTTCAAAATAATTTTTCCAATTTTCTATATATTTTTCTGTATAGTTCAATGCTTTTATTTGATTATTAAATGTATTTTCTATATTTTTTTCTACATTATTTAAAATTGAATTTTTTCCTTGTTTTATTGTTCTTGCTACTGTTGAATTTATTAATCCATTTGATTGTACTTTATTTATTACACTATCTAATAGACTTGAAACATTATCAATAATCCCTCCATTTTTTATTGCTTCTTGCATTTGTGCTATGTTTTCAAAGTTTCCACTTACAATTCCAATTGCACTTTTTCCTATATTTATTGCGTCATCTATACTTTTCTTTATTCCTTCTTTTAGACCGTATTTTATTAAATTGTCTTTTAAATCTATTATTTGTTCTTCTATATAATCTGGTAATATTGCTCTTATTCCTATATCTATTCCTGTGTTTATTGTTTTTCCTAGTGTTGTTTCTAAAAAGTTTTTTTGTTCTTTTTCTATTTCCAAATTATTATTTAATTCTATACTATTATTTAATACATTTTCCATATGCATATACCTCCTGTTTTATTTCTTCAACTTTTCTAATTCTTCTTCTTTTATTCCTGTTGCTTTCATTATGGTATTTTTATCAAATTTCATTCTAAGCATTTTTTTTGCTATTGCTTTTATACCTTCTATTTTTCCCTTTACTTTTCCTTCTTTTATTCCTGTAGAGTATATTTCATTTCTTTCATTTTCTATCATTTCATATAATGCTAACATATTTTCTCACTCCTGTTTTATTTCTTTAACTTTTCTAATTCTTCTTCTTTTATGCCTGTTGCTTTCATTATGGTATCTTTATCAAATTTCATTCTAAGCATTTTTTTTGCTATTGCTTTTATAC
This sequence comes from Clostridium sp. 28_17, assembly GCA_001916065.1. Taxonomy (GTDB): domain Bacteria; phylum Bacillota; class Clostridia; order TANB77; family CAG-508; genus CAG-269. The sequence continues at coordinate 216,029 of MNRS01000018.1, read as the reverse complement.
CTTCGATTTTTCCTTCGATTTTTCCTTCGATTTTTCCTTCGATTTTTCCCTCGATTTTTCCCTTTACTTTTCCTTCTTTTATTCCTGTAGAGTATATTTCATTTCTTTCATTTTCTATCATTTCATATAATGCTAACATATTTTCTCCTCCTTCTAATTTAATTTTATATTCTTTCATTTTTTTATTTCCTACAATATTTATCATTGTATTATTTAATATATTTAATAACATTTCTTTTTGCGTTTGTGTATACAATTTGGAATCATATACTATATTAACAATTTTATCTACATTATTTATAATTTCTATATATTTATTAGATTTTTCTAAAATCATTATTTTTGTTAATATACTATTTTCTTTATATAAATCTTCAATTGTATAATCATTTATATCTACCAAATTATACTCAACTTTTTTGAGACCTCTATACCTTGCCAATTCTGAGTTATAAGATGGATAATTAATTTTTGCATTCCATCTTTGTTTTCCTGTATATAATACAATTGGAATTATTATTGGAAATTCTAATCTATTATTTTCATCCATTCTGCTTCTAATAATTTCTAATTCATATTTTAAAATTCTAATTGGCATTTTTTTATCTATTTTTGTTTGATGCTCCACTAATATAAATATTTCTTTATTTTTTAATTTATATATTACATCTGATTCTTGATTTGTATAATCTACGCTTACAAATTTTCTATTATATTTTTCTATGTCTTTTTCTTCTAACCTTTCTTCTAAATTAAATATTTTATTTATAAATATTGTAAATTCTTTTTTATCATCTAATATTTTTCTAAATGTTTTATCATGTATATGATTTATTTTTTTATTATCGTATTTATACTCTGCCACTTCTTCATTTAATGAATATTCTTCTTTAATTATTCTAGAATATTTCAAATATTCTATGTAAGAAAATATAACCATTTTATTCCTCCTTTACATTATAGTTTATTCTCTTGTGTTTGTCAATATTTATTCATTAGTTCTTTATATTTCTTTTTTATATACTTTCTTTTGTTTTTATAATTTATTTTGTTTTTTTATTAAATTTCTATGTAATTAAAATCCTTCATTACATTTTTTAAATTATTTTCCGGAATTTTAAAATTATTATTTATTAAACTGTCATATTCTTTTTTATAATTTATTTTTCCAATTACTTTATTTCCTTTAAAAATATTTTTAATTACTTTTTCATCAATAGAATAATTATTATAATTATTTATTATTACTTTAAATTTATTTATTTTATTTTTTTCTATTTTCTTTAATGTATTTTTTATATTAATTAAATTTGGATTTATTATTAATATTTTTTTATTTATATTATTTATTATTTTTTTATTTTTTATATTTTTATTATTTAAATTTATTTCTATAAAAATATAATTATAATATTTTT
>MNRS01000018.1:0-214589 GCA_001916065.1 Clostridium sp. 28_17 | reverse complement strand
AAATAAATAGTCTGTATTTTTATTTAATTTTATTATTAATTTTTTTATTATATTTAAATTATTTTTTTTATTATAATAATTATTATTTTTTATTTTATATTTATTTTTTAATTTTATTTTTTTATGAATTAATTTATTATTTTTTCCAAATAAAAATAATAAATCATGTTCTTTTTTGTTCATTTCTATTATTAATATTTTTTTATTTTTATTTTCTAAATTCTTTGTAAGCATTGCTATTGTCATACTTTTGCCTACTTGGTTTTCTCCCATAAAAATAATTTTTTTATTTTCTTTATTTTTTATTTCAATATTTTCTATTTTTTCATCATTATTTTTATTATAATTTTTTAATTCTATTAAATTTAATTTTTCATTATAAAAAATTCTAATAATATTTTTATTTTTTATATCTTTTATTATTTCTAGATTATTTTTTGTGATTTTTTCTTTTTTTATTTTATATAAATTATTTTTACTTTCTTTTTTTATTAAAATAATTATTTTTATTTTTTCATTTTTTTCTATTATTTTTTCAATTAAATTATTTAATTTAATTTCTCCAGGTAATTCATAATTAATAAAAATATAATCTAAATTTATTTCATTTTCTAGAATTTCTAAAATACCTTCTTTATAAAAAATATCTTTACAAATTATTTCTATATTTTTTTCCTTTTTTAATTCTTCATTTAATTCTGGATTATTCATAGCGGTAATTATTTTCATCTTTTATTTTTTCACCTTCTATTATTTCTTTTTCTTTTTCAGATGCTTGTATTTTTGTTAATATATGATCATCTCCAACAAACATTAAACACTCCCCTCTTTTTAGTGACTTTATTTCAATCTTTTCTTTCTCTGAAAGGTTTGCATAATCACTTAAAATTTTAATATTTTCTTCTTCCAATGCAAAAAATGTTTTTATACTAGAATTGCTTAATATGCTTCTTCCGTATGTTCCATTATCTAGACTAAAGATGTCAGAGATGTCCTGAGTAATGGCAACACCACTTCCTCCATATTTCCTTATTGTCTTGAAAATCTTATAAATGAAACTTGCTACATATTTATTTGATGTTACTCCTATTAATCTCCAAATTTCATCTAAGTAAATTGCCTTTTTTTCTTTTCTATCTTTTTTTACTGCATCCCAAAAAATATCAATTAAAATATACATTCCGTATTTTAAATTTTCTTCTCCTAAATCATAAATATCTGCGACGATTAATTCATTGTCTAATTTAATATTTGAATAATTATTAAAAAATTTCATTGAACCTTCAACAAATGGAATTAATTTTATTTTAAATTTTTTTGTTCTTTCATCTTGTCCTAAAATATTAAATAAATCTCCCAATATTGGCATTTGTTTTTCATTTTTAAATTCTCCTTTTTCATTATATAAACTTTTATCATCAAAATTAATATTTTTTAATTTATATACTTGTATTAATTTTTCTTCCAATAAAGCCTTTTCCTCTTCGTCTAGTTCTCCAAATATTAAATTAAAAAAACCAATTAATTTACTTATTTTAATTGCTAAATATCCATTTTCTCCGTCTTCTATGCTTTCCTTTCTAATTTCCAAAACATTTATATATGTATTCGAAGTTGGACCTAATTTTATTTCAACTCCCTTTAATTTTTCGCAAATTTTATTATATTATACTGATAGGTAAGATTTTGATATGATCTCCATCTTTTCCCCCAGTCCACACCGTACGTGAGATTTTCACCTCATACGGCGTTCCATCACTTCCAATTAGTTTTATAAGTTATTAAATTGTTATAGGTTTGTTTTCAACTTTAATTCTCAATTCATTTAATTTATTTAATTGTTCTTTACTTAAATTATATATTTCTATATATTTATTAATTAATTTCGAATTAGTTAAATGTATTAGTTTATGAATATTTTTATCAACAATTACTAAATTGTCATATTTATCTGTACCACCTTTACTTAATGGTATTTTGTGATGACAATGTACTTTATCTAATTCAATTATTTTATTTGTAATATAACATTTTCCATATTGTGCTACATATAAAGAAATTCTATTGTCGTGATATTCTATACTTCTATTATAATACTTAGTATTCATAATTTGTACTAATACATTATGTGGTATTGCCATTAAATTATCGTGAATTTTTGCTCGACCACTTTTTGTATAATTACAAATATCTTGACTAAAATTCATTGGACTCCTATGCTTAATAGCACATAACGGAATTAAAGGTATGTCTAAAATTGTATATATTTTTCTATTATCTTTAACACCAGTCATAAATCTTTTAGAATTGTTATTTACATCTTTAAATAAAATTATTTTAAAGTTGTTCTTTAACCTATTTTTAATTCTTTTAGTTATTATATAATTCACATCATCCAAGTTATTGTATACATTAGTTGCTATTTTATAATAGTTATGTATTCCTATTATTGTTAAATTGTATTTCAAAACTGATTCTTTACACTGATTTCTTTGAATATCTTTTATTTTATTATTAAGATTTTTTTTAATCTTTTTAATTGCTTTATCACTAATATTGGTTTTTGCAATCTTACCTGTCCTTGTCTTTCCTTTTTCTACTACTTTTATTTTATAACCTAAGAAGTTTGTAGCATTCTTATTTAGATTTATTACTCCTGATTTTTCTTCATTTATTTGTAACTTTAGTCTTGTTTCAATAAAATCTTTTACAGCGTAAAAGTATTTTTTTGCCTCAGGATAACTTTTGCACATAATTTTAAAATCATCAGCATATCTAACTATATAACCAGGTTTTAGATTTGTATATTTCTTCGCGTATTGAAGAAAACCACCATTTTTATATTTTCTAGGTTTATACGTTTCCCATTGATTAGACACCCACCAATCTAATTCATTTAGAACTATATTTGAGAGTAGTGGAGAAATTATTCCACCTTGTGGTGTTCCTTTCGTAGGTATTCCTTCTCCTAAAATTTCAGATTTTAAAATTTTCTTAATAATACATATAAGCCTTTTATCTCTTATACCTATATTCCACATTTGCTTTATTAATTTTGAATGATTAACATTATCAAAAAAACTTTTAATATCTATATCTACGCAATAGTTATACGCACTTAAATTAATAAGACTAACAATACGACTTACCGCATGATGACAATTTCTATTAGGTCTAAAACCATAACTATGTTTATGAAACTTTGCTTCACAAATAGGTTCTAGTACTTGTAATATACATTGTTGAAATAACCTGTCCCAAATTGTTGGTATTCCAAGTGGTCTTTCTTTACCATTTTCTTTTGGTATCATTACTCTTCTTACCGAATTGGGTTGATAATTATTAAACATTTTTCTTATTTTATCTATTACTATATCTATAGATAAATTATTAATATCGTTTATTGTTAGATTATCAGTACCTACTGTTTTACTTCCTTTATTTGCTTTTATATTTCTAAAAGCAAGTCTTATATTTTGCCCTGATGTGATTATTTCTATTAACTTATAAAAATTATTACCTTTTTGACTTAATGAATATAATTTATCATACTCATCTTGTATATCATAGTATTCATTAAATCGTAGTTTGTTCACTTTCATTGTGGTCTATAACCCACCTTTCTTTATAATATGTGAATTATATCTTTTTGTCTTACTCGAATCCACAATTTAATTGTAATAAACTAATCTTCAAATGACTTGTGGCTATCCCTCAATCCCTTATTATCAGAATTTCATAGGTACTTTGCCACTACTTTCATTAATATAAATTCAAGTTATATATTAACTAATCTCATTAATACTTTACCTTGAAACCGTTTCATAGGTTGTAAGACCTCCACGTTATTAACTTCCCAAGTTCCAAAATTACTATCTTTACATATACCCTTAGACCATTCCTATGAGCCTGTTATCTTGATAATGCCTTTAACATTATATGGATTTTCATAAAAGAGAGTCTTACTCATCCACAATAACAACACTATTTGTGCTATATACCTTTCGATATATTCCCCGTATAGACCCGTACATTCGGAATTTCGTCAGTATTAACTCTACTCGCGAGTTTTTTATACATTCTAGTCATAGATATTTTATAGACCTCCGGCATATCATTTACATATCCTACCTCTAGGACATTTTCCACAACAGATTTAATCTTTGTTTGGGTAAATTTCTGCCGACTTTATCGAGCTTAATACACATCAATACTTACATATATCAATGCATTTCGAAGTCTTAAGGGTAGCCTTTCAAGACGTTACTCTATCATTCGACTACTCATAATTTTAGTTCTAAATATAATTTATCAAATTATATTTAAGCACATCTTTTCAATGTGCAACTTGTCGCACCTCTATCTGGATCTATTATATATTGTTTTATTCCCAATAGTTTATATCTTAAAATTAATAATTTTGTATAAAAAGATTTACCTGCTCCACTTGTTCCAAAAATACAGATATTTGCATTTTTATATTTTTCAGTATTATATCTATCTATAAAAACCAGAGAATTATTATAAATATTTGTACCAATAAATATTCCATTTTTATCAAAAATTGTTGATGATATAAATGGATATGTTGCTAAAAGTCCTGTTGTTAATATATTTCTTTTTGCTGCTTCTTTTATTATTTCCTTATTTTCCATTATTGGTAAACCTGCTAAAAAGCACTCTTCTTGCCTAAAATTGGCTCTTCTTGTTTGCATTCCTTTACTTTGAGCTATACCCTCAATTTTATTTAAATTATATTCTAATTCTTTTATTGTATTTGCATACAAATTTATATAAATATATAAAAAATATAATTCTTCATTATTTACTTGAATTTCTTTTCTTATATATTTTGCATCATTGTATGTGTATGCCGCGATGTCTATATCTTGCCTGTTTTCATTTGATTCTTTTAGTTCTACACCAACGTTTCCAATGTGATATGTTAAATCTTTTATTGTTTTGTAACTATCTTGTTTTTCGTAAAATATTGATATATTCATATTTATATTTGTTTCTACTAAATTTTTTAATAAAAGGTCCGTTTGCTCTCTATAATAATTTACAACTATTAAAGATGAATAAAATAAATTATCTACTTCAAAATATTTTGGATTTTGTTTATTAATATATGCTGGTGATATTGAATCTTTTTTTGTAAATACTCCATCAATAAAATTGTTTATTTTTTTATTTTCTTTTATATTTTTAATAATTTTATTTATTTTTTATACTTCCTTTCCACTTTTTATTTGATTTTTTTATATATTATCCACATATTATTAACTCTTTTTTTCTATTTTTTTCTAATTTTTTTGATTTTTTTCTAATTTATCCTTATTTTCTTATTTGTTTAAATTTTTATTTTTATTAATTAAATTATATTATTAAAAATTTAAATTCTTTTATTTTTGAATTTAAATGTTTTTATTTTAAAAATGATTTTTTATTTTTTATTTATTTTTTATTGTTATTTATTTTTTTATTTATTTTTTTATTTTTTATTTTTTTAAAAAATTTCTTGTATTTAATAAAGAATAAAAGATTTTAATTATTTCTTCTTTTTCGTTTAACTCAATAACGTCATTACCACATCTAGATAAACATTCTTTTATTTTAAAATATTTTTCCTTTAAATCATTTTCAACAATTTCTATTGAATCAAAATTTTCTAAATTTTCATTTGATATTATTAGATAAAAATCTTTAGAAGCAGAATTTCTTGAATAATTTAATTTTTGAACAAATTTAATATAATTTTCTGATATTTCTTTTAAATATTTATTTTCTTTTTTTTGAATATTTTTTTCGATGTTATTAATGTGTTGACTTAAATCTTCTTTATTACTTTGAATTAAAATTTGAATATTAAAATTACATGTTTTTAATAAAATTTTGTATGAATTTAAAATTGTCTTTTTTTCTAAATCTGATTTTAAATTATAATTGATTGGAATTATTTTTAATATTTTTACATATTTATTTTTATTTACTTTTATAATTCCTGTATTAAGAATTTCTTCTAGTGGTAACCACTGCTGAACTGATATATTTTTTATTTTTCTCACCTCCGTCTGTTTTTCTATTTTACTCTGTTTTTTTCCATTTGTCAACAAAAACTTTTCGACAAAAATCGACATCAAGTATATTTATCTAATTAAAATTTTTTTTAATATTTTTTTATATTTTTTTATTTTTTTTTAATTTTTATTTATTATTTATTTATTTTATTTTTAATTATTTATTTATATATTTAAAATAAATTTATTTTATAATTTTCTTTTTATTATTCTATTTTTTATTTTTATTTTTTTATTAATTTGATTAAAAAAAAATTTTCAATTTATATTCTTATTAAAACATTTTATTTTTTGGCCATAAATAATACTTATATTTTTAATTAAATATTTTGCAGCATTTTGAATTAAAAAAATTATAAACTTAAAATGAACTTTTGCAAAATCCAAGTAGATTTTTTATTATTCCCAAATATTAAATTTTTCAATTATGTATACTTGATATAATATGTTATCAAAAAACTTCTATCTCATTATTATAATTTTCTATAAAAAGTTATCTATTCAAAAACCTTTATTTCCCTAAAATTAAGTTATTATATTTTTTCCATATATTAAACATAATATCTTTCATTTACTTAAAGCTATTCAATTCTATACCAATTCCCGTTATTTTATTATTTAAAATATTTTATTTCATTTATAAAAAAAGCATTTAAAATTTTTATGGAAAATATTTCCTATTTAATAATATAATAAAAATACAAAATTCATTAAAGATTTTTATTTTTATTAAAAAAGCAAATGAAAAAAATAATACTTTTTATATTAATTAATATTTTATTATATTTTTAATTTTTTTATTATTTATTTTATATTTCGTTTTATTTCTAATTAATTATTTATAATTTAAATATAAAATTATATTATTATAATAATTTTTTTTATATAATTTATTTTTTACTTTTTTTAATTTTTAATATTTAATATCCACATATTGTTAACTCTTATTTTTTTTTCTCTAATTTTTTTCTAATTTATTATTATTTTCAATTTTATTTAATTTTTATTTCCAGAAATGAAATTATACTTTTTAATTATTTTTTTATAAATGAAATAAAAGATTTTAAATAATAAAACAAAAAGAATTGGTACAGAATTATAGTTTACTATTAAAGATTTAATAGTATCTTGTTTTTAAAAAATTTTAAATTTAAAATGAACTTTTGCAAAATCCAAGTAGATTTTTTATTATTGCAAAATATTAGATTTTGTAATTATGTATACTTGATATAAGATGTTATTAAAAAACTTTTATCTCATTATTATAATTTTCTATAAAAAGGCATCTATTCAAAAACCTGTATTTCCCTAAAATTAAGTTATTATATTTTTTCCATATATTAAACATAATATCTTTCATTTACTTAAAACTATTTAATTCTGTACCAATTCTTTTTGTTTTATTATTTAAAATCTTTTATTTCATTTATAAAAAAATAATTAAAAATTTTTATGGAAAATATTTCTAATTTAATAATATGAACAAAATATTTTAAAATTTTTTGTTTATAATGTCTATCATAAAATAATAATCCTTTTTAATTTAATTAATATTTTTAATATTATTCTGTTTAAATTTTTATATTATTTTTTTATATTTTATTTTTTATATTTTATATTTTTTATATTTTTTTTATTTTTTATTTTTTTCTAATTTATTTCTATTTTAATTAACTAAATATATTATTAAAAAATTAAATTGCTTTATTTTTGAATATTTTTATTTATTTATCACTTATTTATTTATTTAAAATTATAAAAAAATAATATAATTAATTATATATTTTGATTTATTTATAATTTTTTCCACATTTAATTTTATTTTTTATAATTATTATCCACATATTATTAACTCTTATTTTCTATTTTTTTTGATTTTTTTCTAATTTATTCTTATTTTCCGATTTATTTAATTTTTATTTTAATTAATTAAATTATATTATTAAAAAAATCAATTGCTTTATTTTTGAATTTTATCATTTTATATTATATTTATTTTTATATTAATTTTATTTTATATTTTACTTATTTTAATTTGTATTTATTTTCTCTTTTATATTTTATTTTTTTAATCTTTTTTAATTTTTTTGTATAAATTTTTTTAATTTGTACATAATACTATTATAAAGTTAATAATAGTTGAGCAAAGAATATTAATAGAATAAATTATTTTATTAATATTCGTGCAAAGATATATAATAGTATTTCAAAATATTATTATATGTCGGCGATAAGAATATATTATATGTATGTAGGCTATATTTATTTTTTCTATTTATTAATATATGGTCAAATTATATATAATATACTCGAGCTAAGATTATTTTTATATCTAAAAATTTAGTAGTGGTTATTATTAGTCCCTCGCTGGATGAATATAGTTACTTATGGTGTATTCATAGTCGAGCGAATGATTAATATGTGTGGTATTAAGCTTATTTATATAGCAATATATATTAGGTTGAAGTATTATATGTATTAGTTTTAGTAGAGATTATTATTAGCTTTATTATTAATGGCAGGTTGTTTTTAATAACCTGCCATTAAATTTTAAAAAAAGTTGTCAAAAAGGGATGTCCCCAATGACAACTTTTATTTTAAATATCTAAGTTTTGAACATATTTTGCATTTTGTTGAATAAACTCTCTTCTAGGTTCAACTTCATCTCCCATTAATAATGTAAATGTTTCATCTGCTTTAATAGCATCATCCATTGTTACTTTTACAAGAATTCTTGTTTCTGGGTTCATTGTTGTTTCCCATAATTGTTCAGGGTTCATCTCTCCTAGACCTTTGTATCTTTGTAATGCTAATTGATCTCTAGAAATTCCCTTTTTCTCTAACTCTTCGTATGCTTTTGGTAAATCTTCATCAGTATAGCAATATACATCTTCCATACCTTTTTTAGATAATTTGTATAGAGGTGGTTGTGCTAAAAACACATTTCCATTTTCTATTAAAGGTCTCATATATCTGAAGAAGAATGTTAATAATAATGTTCTAATATGTGCACCATCGACATCGGCATCAGCCATTATTATAACTTTTCCATATCTTATTTTTGTAATGTCAAAGTCTAGTCCAATTCCTGCTCCAACGGCTAAAATTACTGGATTTAATTTATCATTTCCGTAGATTTTATCTGCTCTTGCTTTTTCTACATTAAGCATTTTCCCCCAAAGTGGTAAAATTGCTTGGAACTTTCTGTCTCTTCCTTGTTTTGCACTTCCGCCTGCAGAGTCTCCTTCGACTATGTATACTTCACATTCTTCTGCGTTTTTGCTACTACAATCTGCAAGTTTTCCTGGTAATGTTGCTGTTTCTGTTGAGGCTTTCTTTCTTACTAATTCCCTAGCTTTTCTTGCGGCTTCCCTTGCTCTAGATGCACTTACACATTTTTCTAATATTGCTTTTGCAACTTTTGGATTTTCTTCTAAGAATGTTGCTAATGCATCATTTACCATACTTTGTACTACACCTGTTACTTCACTGTTTCCTAATTTTGTTTTAGTTTGTCCTTCAAATTGTGGTTCTTTTACTTTAACTGATACAACTGCTGTTATACCTTCTCTTATGTCTTCACCTTGTAAGTTTGCATCTTTTTCTTTTATTATGTTATGGCTTCTTGCGTAGTCATTAAATACTTTTGTTAAAGCTCTTTTGAAACCTTCTAAGTGTGTTCCACCTTCAACTGTGTTTATGTTATTAACGAATGTATAAATATTTTCATTATATGCTGTTGTGTATTGTATTGCTATTTCTACTGGTACTTCCCCAGCTCTTTCTATGTAAATTGGTGTTGGATGTATTTTTTCTTTGTTTTTATTTAAAAATTCTACAAATGAAATTAATCCACCTTCATAACAGAATTCTGCTTTTTTAACATTTTCAGGATCTCTAGTATCTTCTAAAGTGATTTTTAATCCTTTTGTTAAAAATGCAATTTCTCTTAATCTTTTTTCTAGAACTTCATATTCATAATTTAAACTTTCAAAAATAGTATCATCTGCTAAAAATTTTACTAATGTTCCTGTTTTTTTAGATTCTCCTATTTTCTCTAGTTTTTGAACTGTTTTTCCTTTTTCAAATTTCATATTGTATTTTCCGCCATCTCTTTCAATTGTAACTTCTGTCCATTTTGAAAGTGCGTTTACAACTGAAGCACCAACTCCATGAAGACCTCCAGATACTTTGTATCCGCTATCTCCACCAAATTTTCCACCAGCATGAAGAACTGTATATACAGTTTCCGCAGTTGATATATGTGTTTTTGGATGTATTTCTACTGGTATTCCTCTACCATTATCTTGAACTGCAATTACATTTCCTGGTTCTATTGTTACATTTATTTCTGTACAATATCCTGCTAATGCCTCGTCAACACCATTGTCTACTATTTCGTATACCATATGATGTAATCCTCTAACAGATGTACTTCCAATGTACATACCTGGTCTTTTTCTTACGGCCTCTAGTCCTTCCAATACTTGAATTTGTTCTGCTCCATATTTATGCTTGTACTTTTCCATTTGACTTCCTCCTATATTTTTTATTTTAGAACTTTTCCATTAGACACATTATATTCCAAATATTCTAAATTTTCAATATCTAATTTTTCAGTTCCCGTAATAATTACTTGTGTTCCTTCAATATTTTCTAAAAAATTTTTTCTTCTTGTTTTATCTAACTCTGACATAAAATCATCTAGTAATAAAATTGGATATTCTCCTATTTCATCATATATAACTTGAAGTTCTGCTAATTTTAAAGAAAGCATTGCGGTTCTATTTTGACCTTGTGAACCAAATATTTTTATATCTTTCTTATTAATATATATCATAAAATCGTCTCTATGTACACCCTTTGTTGTAAATCCTTTAATAATATCTAATTTTCTTCGTTCTTTTAATAATTTTAAATATTTTTCTTTGCTATCACATTCTGTTACATATTCTAATTCTATTTGCTCTTCCCCATTTGTTATATTTTTATGAATTATGTCTAATTTTTTAATTATTTTTTCAATAAATTCTTTTCTATATTCATATATTTTAATTGCATATTCTGCTAATTTTTCATCCCATATTTCTAACAGATTCTCGTCTTTATGTTCTTCTTTAATTTGTCTTAAATAATTATTTCTTTGTTCCATTGTTTTTATATATAAATTTAAAATATGCATATAATTTGGTCTTAATTGACTAATCATTATATCTAAAAATCTTCTTCTATTTTGTGGACCGCCTTTTAAAATATTTATATCATCTGGTGTAAAAATTACAATATTTAAATTTCCTAATAATTCACTTAATTTTTTTATTTTTATTCCATTTAAATAAATATTTTTTTTATTTCCAATTTCTATTTTTATTTTTCCGTCCCTATCTGATTTTTCATATTCTACTTCAACTAACGCATTTTGTTCATTTAATTTAATCATTTCTTTATCTTTTTTTGTTCTAAATGATTTTCCTAAACTACATAAAAATATAGATTCTATTATATTTGTTTTTCCTTGTGCATTTTGTCCATAGAAAATATTTATATTTTTTTCTAAATTTATTTCTTCACTTTCGTAATTCCTAAAATTTTTTATTTTTATTTTTTTTATCCACATTTTTTTCTCCAATAAAAATTTTTATTAATTTATTTTCTTTTATTTTTTAATTTTAAAAATAGTTTTCCACATTTTATAAACTATTTTTATCTATTTTTTTCTAATTTATTCTTTTTTTTACTAATTTTTTCTATTTTTTATTATTTTCAATTTTAATTTAATTTATTTTTTATAATTAAATTATATTTTTATTTTTTAAAAACGTCTTATTTTTGATTTTCATGCGTCTAATTTTTATTTTTTATCTTATTTTTTCTATTTTTTTCGATTTTTTTCTAATTTATTCTATTTTTTTTAAATTAATTTTAATTAAATTTAATTTATTAATTTTATTTTTTTATTATTTTTTTTAATTATAATTTATTTATTTATTATTTTTTATTAATTGTGATTTTTTTATTAATTAATTCTAATTTTTTATATTTTATTTTTTATTTAATTATATTTTTTAAAAATTTTTTTTAATTTTTTATATTTTTTTATTTTTCACAATTTAAATTTATATTTATTTTATATTTTTATTTTATATTTTTATTTTGTCAGATTTAATTTTCAATATTTTCATAAATAAAATCAATTTATTAAATTAAAAAAAATATTTTTTCTTTTTTTTACTATTTTATTCTAATTTATTCTATTTTTTTCATAATTAATTAAATTTAATTTTATTTTCCTCTTTTTAGATTAATTTCAAAATAGTTTTCCACATTTTATAAACTATTTTTATCTAATTTATTCTATTTTATTCTTTTTTTTTCTAATTTTTTCTATTTTTTCATTCCATCATATATTATTAATTTTAAAAACAAAAACGAAAATTTTTAATTTTCATTTTTAATTCTACTTTTTATCATACCCAAAAAATTATTTATTTTAAAAAGTTTTCCACAAACAATTAATAAGTTGTGGAAAACTTTTTTATTAATCTTCTTTAAGTCTAATAGGTAAAATCATATAAACGTAATCTCTATTTTCTGTTGATTTTATCAAACAAGGAGAAATACTTGTACCAAATTCAACATAAACATTTTCATCATCAATTGCTTTTAAGCAATCAAGAAAATATTTTGGATTAAATCCTGCTTCAAGATTTTTTCCTTCAGTTGAAACAAATAATTCCTCTTTAGCATCACCTGTTTGATTTGTACAAGAAATAACAACTTTACCAATATCAACATTAATTTTTACTGGGTATTTTTTCTCTTTTTCTACAGAAGATGCAGAAATTAAACTAATTCTTTCAAAACTATTTTGTAAATTATTTTTATTAACCTCTACTCTTGTTTCCCAATTATCAGGAATAACACTTTTATAATTTAAAAATTCACCATCAAGAATTCTAGTAACAATTTTACAATTATCCATTTCAAATAAAGCCTGATTCTTTGAAACCCCTATTTTTACTGGTTCAAAAGAATCTAATAAAATTTTATTTACTTCGTTTAATGTTTTTCCAGGAATTACTGCATTAAAATCATTTGTCTGTTTGTTTAAGAATATACTTCTTAAAGCAAGTCTAAATCCGTCTACTGCAACAATATTTAGTTTATTTTGTTTAACTTCGAATAAGCATCCTGTAAAAATAGGCCTATTTTCTTCTGAACTTACTGCAAATATAGTTTTTCTAATCATATTTTTTAAAGTATTTTGTTCAACTTCTATAGAATTTTCAACTTCAATCTTTGGAAGTTCAGGAAATTCTTCTGGATTCATAGTTGCTAATTTATATAAAGATCCTTCACATTCAATTTCTAATAAATTTTTGTCATTTAAAGTTAAATAAATTTCAGTATCTGGTAATTTTCTTATAATTTCACTAAACATTATAGCATTTACAACAGTACTACCTTGTTCTTTAACATCACATTCCATCACATATTCTATACCGATTTCTAAATCATAAGTTGTTAATTTTATTTCATTATCATTTGTTTGAATAAGTATACCTTCTAGTATAGGCATTGTAGTCTTAGAAGCCACACCTTTAACTACGGAATTAATGGCTTTTAAGATTTTGTCTTTGTAACATACAATTTTCATTTTTGTTCCTCCCTATAAATATATATTATAATAATAAAAGTATTTAGTAGTAGTAGTAGTAGGTACTGTGGAAACTGTGGATAACTATGTTGAAAGTTACTACCCCTAGCAAAATGCCTGTGCATAACTCAGTGGATAACTTGGTAAAATTTCCACAGTGAAAAAATTGAAATGTGGATAAATGAGTTTTCCACATGTTATACACACGTTTTCCACATGGTGGTGTGGATATCTAATGTTGCTATTCCGTAAGAACAGATTCAACATTTTTTTCCAAACAATTATTTTTCCAAACATAAATTTAAAAACAATAAATTTTATTTAGAGCCTACTTGTTTTTTTCACTCGTAATTATGTTTTCCACACTTTCCACAATTAACTTGGTACTATTTTTCTCTTTTATTTCTTTTGCAATTTTGTTGTAGCCATGTATTACTGTTGAATGGTCTCTATTACCGAATTCTACACCAATTTGAGGGAATGACATCCCTGCAACTTCTCTACAAAGATACATTGCAATTTGTCTTGGAAAAGCAACATCATTAGACCTTTTACTACCACTTAAGTCATCTTTATCTATGCTAAAATATTTAGCAATAGTCTCTTTTATGAAATCACTAGAAATTACTTTTTCACTTTCATATTTGAATTCATTAATAATATTTTCCGCAAGTTCAATTGTAATTGGACTGTGTGTTAAATTGGCTCTAGCAACAATTTTATTAAATACACCTTCTAATTCTCTTATGTTTGAATCAATTTTTGTTGCTATGTCGGATAAAATCGAATCATCAATTATTATACTTTCATCCTGAGCAACGAGTTTCATAATCTGGACAAGATATATCGGCTAAAAGCCCCCATTCAAATCTAGATTTTAATCTATCTTCCAAAAATTCAATATCTCTTGGAGGCTTATCACTTGAAATAATGATTTGTTTTCTAGCTTCTCTTAAAGTATTAAATGTGTGGAAGAATTCTTCTTGAATTCTTTCTTTACCAGCTATAAATTGGATATCATCAATAAGTAGAACATCTATATTACGATATTTATTTCTAAACATTTCGGTTTTACCATCTCTGATAGCGTTTATAAGTTGATTTGTAAATTTTTCTGATGTAACATATAGAACATTAGATTTTGGATTATTTTCTAAAATTCTGTTACCAATAGCTTGCATTAAGTGAGTTTTACCCAAACCAACACCACCGTATAAAAATAACGGATTGTAAGATTCTCCAGGTTCATTTCCTACTGCTAATGCTGCTGCATGTGCAAATCTGTTGTTATTACCCACAACAAAAGTTTCAAAAGTATATTTTGGATCTATTGTCTGATGGTTAGTTTCAAGTTCGGCATCTGTAACATTCGAATTTTTATCTGCAATAATATTTTGATTTGTGTTTTCCTCTTTTGAAAGATCAATAACAGAAAAAGTCCATTCTTTATTTGTGATAAATCTTAAAGTGTTGAAAATTAGACTATTAAACTTGTTTTCAATAAAATCTTGTTGAAATTCAGAAGTTGCTGTAAAAACAATATGATTATCTTTTATTGAATCAATTCCTAATGGAGCAAACCATGTATCATAAGAAATTGTTGAAACTTCACCTTTGAGTAATTCTTTTAATTTGCTTAAAAGTTCATCTTTGTCTACGCCCATTTTTTTTTCATCCTTTCTAACAAAACTTATCCACATAGTTATCCACAGTTGTTGATAAGTTTGTAATATTTTAGTAATAAAAGCCAAAAATATACGAACAGAATTTTTACTGAAATACCAATAAAAAACGCGCATTTTTTTGTAATTCATATAATAACAAATAATATAATAAAAAGTCAATAGGGTTGTGGAAAATTTTTTTTAATTGTGGAAAATTTATAAAAAAACTGTGGATAACTTCCTTATATTACAAAAATATTACAAAAAAATGAAAAATAAAAGTTTACATAGTACCAAATTTCTTTTTACACTTTTTTAAAAAAACTCTTGACAAACGCAAACTGTTTACTGTATAATCGATATACTTGCAAATATGTATAAAACTTCCAGAAATGGAATTTAATAAAATTAAGCAGTAGGAGGTGCTAAAGAATGAAAAGAACATTTCAACCAAAAAACAGACAAGAAAAGAAAGAACACGGATTTATGAAAAGAATGAAAACAAGAGCAGGCAGAAACGTTTTAAAAGCAAGAAGAGCTAAAGGTAGAAAAAAATTAAGTGCATAATTTAATTTTTTTCATGCCACTTTTCAAATGCAAGAAGGTATAAAAATGAAAAAAACAAAAATGTTAAAAAAAAATTATGAATTTAAACACGTTTTGTCAAAAGGAAAATATTTTTCAGGAAAAAACATAGATGCTTTTATAAAAGACAATAATAAAGACTGTAATTTACTAGGACTAGCCATAAGTGTAAAAACTGCAAAAGCAGTTAAAAGAAACCACATAAAAAGGCTAATTAGAGAAAATTATAAGATATTAGAACCACAAATAAAAACAGGAAAAAGCATCGTTTTTTTATGGAAAAAGAATGTAGACATAAAATATGCGACATTTGAAAACATAAAAAAGGATATGAATTATATATTTGACAAGGCACAAATTAAAGAAAATACGGAAATATAGAAATGAAAAAAATATTATTAAAAGCAATAAATTTTTATCAAAAGCATATTTCTTTATGGTTAGAAAGTAAAAATATAAATTGCAAATTTTACCCAACATGCTCAGAATATACAAAACAAGCAATAGAAAAGTATGGTGCGGTAAAAGGTACAATTTTAGGAATACATAGAATTTTAAGATGTAATCCTTTCTCAAAAGGCGGGTATGACCCGCTAAAATAGTCAGGAGGAAAATAAATGTTTCAATTTTTTGCAAACATTTTTGGATATTTATTAAACTTTATTAACAATTTTGTTGGAAATTATGGTTTAGCAATAATTTTATTCACTGTTTTGATAAAAATTATTATGTTACCATTATCAATAAAACAACAAAGGACAATGAAAAAAAGCACAGAACTTAACGAAAAAATTAAAGTTTTGCAATTTAAATATAAAAATGATCCAGAAAAGTTAAATAGAGAAATGATGGATTTATATAAAAAAGAAAATATGAGTCCATTTAGTGGATGTTTAAGTACAATAGCACAATTTATATTATTAATATCAATATTCTATATGGTTAGATGCCCATTAACATACATGGAAAAAATAAATAATGACCAAATAAACACATATGTACAACAACTAAAAGACGGTGGAATTACTGTAAATCAAGCATATTCAGAAATTGATATAATAAGAGAATTAGATTACTTAAAAGAAAAAATGCCAGAAGATGAAGGTTTAAATAAAATTAATTTAAACATGAATTTCTGCGGATTAGACTTAAGTAAAATACCACAACAAAACTTAAATGATTGGACAGTATATATAATACCAGCACTTTATATAATATCAACATTTATATCAATGAAAATTACAACATCAATGCAAAAGAAGAGCAAGAAGAATGATGGAGTGATTGATATTACTGAAAAAGAGGAAAAAGACAGTAAAGAAGAAGAGAAAAACGAAATGGAAGATATGATGGAACAATCAAACAAAATGATGTCTTGGATGATGCCAATAATGTCTGTTTCAATATCTCTTGTAGCACCATTAGGGCTAGCGTTGTATTGGTTAGTAAATAACATTTTAATGATTGGCGAAAGATTAGTTTTAAACAAAATTATAAAAGATTAAATATATTTGCCGGAAGAAGGGGAAATGTTAGAATGAGTAAAAGTATTGTAGCTGAAGGAAAAACAACAAATGAGGCCATAGAAAAAGGCTTAAAAGAATTAAAAGTTACTAAAAATATGGTTGATATTAAAGTTTTAGAAAGTGGGGAAAAACGCAGTTTTTTCAGTATTTTAGCACCAAGAGTTGTTAAGGTACAATTAACAGTAAAAGAAAATGAAAAACATGAAAATGTAAAAAAAGATAGAAAAGAAATAGAATTATCTATTGAAGAACAAGAAAAAGCAGAAAAAAATGTAGAAAAATTCTTAAAAGAATTTTTAGAAAAAACTCAAAAAGATGCTAAATATAGCATAGAAAAGACATCATCAGGACTAAAAGTAAACATAAATAATGAAAATTTAGGATTTTTAATAGGATACAGAGGAGAAACATTATATGCTTTCCAAACTATCTTATCTACAATAGCAAGCAATGGAACAGAAAGCAGAGTAAGAGTTGTTTTAGACATAGAAGGATATAAAGCAAAAAGAGAAAAAGCATTAGAAGATTTGGCAGAAAAACTTGAAAAAACAGTTATAAAAACTAAAAAATCTGTTACTTTAGAGCCAATGCAAGCCTATGAAAGAAAGATAATTCATGCAAAACTACAAAATAGCGACAAAGTAGAGACTAGAAGTATAGGAGAAGAACCTAGAAGAAGAGTAGTTATATCTTTAAAAAGAAATTAAATATATAAAATCGGAGGTCAAAGGTCAGATTTTACTTGTATAAAGTAATTCTATCTTTGGCTTCTTTTTTGTTGAAAAAGGAGGTAAAAAATAATGGATGTAATCGCTTCAATATCTACGGCTCCGCGGAATTGGTGGAATTGGAATAGTACGTATGAGTGGGGAAAAATGCTTTGACGTACTAAATAAAATCTTTAAACCTAAAAAGCAAGAAAGCGTAGAAAATATTAAAGGATATACAATAAAATATGGTCATATTGTAGAAAATGAAGAAATAATAGACGAAGTTTTAGTATCATATTTCAAGGCTCCAAGAAGTTACACAACAGAAAATATGTGCGAAATAAACACACATGGTGGAAATATAGTAATAAGAAAAATATTAGATTTATGTTTAAAAAATGGCGCAAATCTAGCCGAGCCAGGGGAATTTACAAAAAGAGCTTTTTTAAATGGAAGAATTGATTTATTACAAGCAGAGTCTGTTATAGATGTAATAAATGCAAAATCAGAAAAAGAAGCAAAAACGGGAATAAAGCAATTAGAGGGTGTTTTATCCAGAAAAATAAAGGAAATAAAACAAGAAATTTTAGATGTTATGGTTAATGTGGATGTTAGCATAGATTATCCAGAATATGATGTTGAAGATGTTACAAGTAGCCAAATATCAAGCATGTTAGACAGTGTACAAAATAAATTGGAAATACTTGAAAAAAGTTTTGACAACGGAAAATTGATTAAGGAAGGAATAAAAACTGCAATAATTGGAAAGCCAAACGCAGGAAAATCATCACTATTAAATGCAATACTAAAGGAAGATAGAGCAATTGTTACGGAATATGAAGGTACAACAAGAGACACAATAGAGGAATTTGTTAATATAGAGGGTGTTCCTCTAAAATTAATAGATACTGCAGGCATAAGGGATGCTAAAGACGAAGTTGAAAAAATAGGAATAAAGAAGTCTAAGGAAATTGCAAATGATGCAGATTTAGTTATTGCAATATTTGATAGTTCTAAGGAATTAACTGTAGAGGATGAAGAAATTTTAAATATTATAAAAAATAAAAAATCAATAATTTTGTTAAATAAAGCAGATTTGAATAGTGTTTTGACTGAAAATGATGCTAAATTTAAAGAAATTACTGAAAATGTTATAAAAATTTCTGCATTAAATGGAGAAGGATTGGAAAAATTGTACAATTTAATATCTAAAATGTTTAGTTTGGAAGAAATAAATGTAGATAATGATGTTATAGTTACAAATTTAAGACATAAAAATTTAATTTCAAAAGCAATCGAAAATGTAAAAAAAGCAAAAAATACTGTTAAAGAAAATATGCCAATTGATATAATTGCAATTTTTGTAAAAGATATTTTGGAAGATTTAGGAAATATAACAGGAGAAGTTGTAACTGATGATATAATAAATGAAATTTTTTCTAAATTCTGTTTAGGAAAATAACACTATAAAATTATCACGAGAATCCAAAATAAACCAAATTAATACAAAAACCAGTATAATTTTATAGATAAGATACTAAAATTAAAATAAAACGAAAATAAGAGGAAGTTTTTGAAAAATAATATAAAAAAATTTAAAAATTAAAAAAGCTAATACAATAAACAGAAAATGTATACAAATTGTGGAAAGAAAATCAAAATAAAAGAACAATTGTGGAAAAAATTAAGAAACAATACAAAAAAATAGGCGAACAAATATTACAGTATACATAAAATATTTTAGTTAACCTATAGGATAAGCACTGTATCGTAAAATTAAATTGAAACACGCTATCCTACGGAAATTGAGATGTTCGACAAAATTCGACAAAACATAACTTGCACTAATTAGTTAAATTGGTTTAGAGTATAAAAAAAACAGCGTTTTCTGTTTCTTGTGGAAAGGAAAAAAATATGAGTTATTATGCAGGAGACTACGATGTAGCAGTTATTGGAGCAGGACATGCAGGATGTGAAGCAGGACTTGCATCAGCAAGATTAGGAATGAAAACATTAGTATTTTCTATCAGCCTAGAAGCAGTAGCAAACATGCCATGTAATCCACACATAGGAGGAAGTTCAAAAGGCCATCTAGTTAGAGAAATTGACGCACTAGGTGGAGAAATGGGAAAAAATATTGACAAAACAATGATTCAAATAAAAATGTTAAACACATCAAAAGGACCAGCGGTCCATTCTTTAAGAGCACAAGCAGACAGAAAAAAATATCATGCAGAAATGAAACATACTTTAGAAAAACAAGAAAACTTATTCTTAAAACAGGGAGAAATTGTGGATATTAAAGTAGAAAATGGCAAGGTAGTGGGGATAGAAACAGCAGTTGGCGCAATATATGGAGTAAAAGCAGTTATAGTTGCTACAGGAACGTATCTTAAAGGGAAAATATTTATGGGAGAATTTTCACAAGAAAGTGGACCTGATGGAGTTGCTGCCGCGAATAAGTTATCAGAATCATTAAAACGTATAGGTGTCGATTTAGTAAGGTTTAAAACGGGAACACCTGCAAGAATAAATAAAAGAAGTATTGATTTCAGTAAAATGGAAGTCCAAAAAGGAGATGAAAATATTGTACCATTCTCTTTTGAAGACGAAATAAAAGACTTAAAGCAAGTAGATTGCTATCTAACCTATACAAATGAGAAAACGCACCAAATAATAAGAGATAATTTGCATAGGTCACCATTATATGGCGGAGAAATAAAGGGAACAGGGCCTAGATATTGCCCATCTATAGAAGATAAAGTTGTTAGATTTAGTGATAAGCCTAGACATCAGGCATTTGTTGAACCAGTTGGAATGGATACAGATGAAATGTATATACAAGGTTTAAGTTCTTCTTTACCAGAAGATGTACAAATTGCTTTATATCACACAATACCAGGACTTGAAAATGCCGAATTTACAAGGTCTGCATATGCTATAGAATATGATTGTATAGACCCATCAAACTTAAAACTATCACTAGAGTATAAAGGAATAGACGGTCTATTTATGGCAGGTCAAACAAATGGAACTTCTGGATATGAAGAGGCTGCATGTCAAGGATTAATTGCAGGAATAAATGCTGCACAAAAAATAAAAGGAAAAGAACCAGTGATTTTAGACAGAACTCAAGGATATATCGGTGTTTTAATTGATGATATTGTTACTAAAGGAACAAACGAACCATACAGAATGATGACTTCTAGAGCCGAATATAGACTACTTTTAAGACAAGACAATGCAGATTTAAGATTAACAGAGATTGGACATGATGTTGGTTTGATTTCTGAAGAAAGATATCAAAAATTCTTAACAAAAAAAGCAAATATTGAAAAAGAAATTGTAAGATTGAAAAATACTATTGTTAAACCAACTCAAGAAGTGAACGAATTGTTGATAAATTGTGGAACATCACCTCTTACAACAGGTACAAAGATGAATGAACTTTTAAAAAGAACAGAACTTAATTATGATAAATTGGCTCCAATTGACCCAGAAAGACCAGAATTAACTTTACAAGAGAAAGAAGAAGTTGAAATTCAAGTTAAATATGAGGGATATATTAAAATGCAAGAAGAGCAAGTAGAAAAATTCAAAAAAATGGAGACTAAGTTGTTGCCTGAGGATATTGATTACAGTTCAATTAATGGCTTATGTTTAGAGGCAAGACAAAAACTTGATAAACTTAGACCACGCTCAATTGGGCAAGCATCAAGGATTTCAGGAGTTTCTCCAGCTGATATATCTGTACTTTTAATATATTTACAAGTAAATAAAAAAGCCAATAAATAGGAACTGAAAGAATTATAATAGAATATTTACTAATATGAAATTATTAGAATAAATATTTTAAAGGAGATAGTATGAATATAGAAGAATTTAAAGAAATAATGATATCATATGGTTCAAAAATAGAAATAAATTTTACCGAGGAACAAATAAATAAATTTTATAAATATATGAATCTATTATTAGAATGGAATGAAAAAATTAATTTAACGGCAATAACAGATCAAAAAGAAGTAATTTTAAAACATTTTATAGATTCACTAACAATAAATAAATATTTAAAACAGAATTCAACACTTGCAGATGTTGGTACAGGAGCAGGTTTCCCGGGAATTCCATTAAAAATAGTAAGACCTGATTTAAAAATTACATTAGTTGATTCACTAAATAAAAGAATTAATTTTTTAAATATTGTTATAGATGAATTGGAACTAAAAAATATAACTGCTGTTCATAGTAGAATTGAGGATTTTGGAAAAAATAAACAGTATAGGGAAAAGTTTGATTATGTTACGGCAAGAGCGGTTGCAAATTTAGCGGTTCTTTCTGAGTATTTACTTCCAATTATAAAAGTTGGAGGACAGGCTATTGGTATGAAAGGTAGTAATGTTAAAGAGGAACTTGTTGATGGAAAGAATGCGATAGGTGTTTTGGGCGGAAAGTTAAGTTGCGTTGATGAGTTTGTTTTGCCGGATTCTGATATTTTTAGAAATGTTGTTGTAATTGATAAAATTAAGAATACTCCTGGAAAGTTTCCTAGGAAAGCAGGGGTTCCTTCTAAAGAACCAATTAAATAAAAAGAAAGCACTATGTTTTGTAGTGCTTTTTTAGTTTTATAAGAAACAAGTTTTTATATATTGTATTTGCGTAAGAGCTCCTTCATTCTTAAAAATCTTCTCGGCTGCATTACGAAATATAAGAATTTGTTGCTGTAAAAACTGCAAATTTTTTAGAAAAATTCATAAAAAATATTGACTTTTAACCAAAAATTGTATAAGATAAATATAGCAAAAAACAAAGTAACAAGTAAACATTTACATAAAAGAAACGGGGGCAAAAAAAGTGGGAAAAATAATATCAGTAGCAAACCAAAAAGGCGGAGTAGGAAAGACAACAACAACAATAAACTTAAGTACAATGCTAGCAAAAAAAGGAAAAAAAGTATTACTAATAGACGCTGATCCTCAAGGGAATGCAACAAGTGGAGTAGGAGCAGAAAAAGAAGTAGAATACTCAACATATGACATATTAGTATCAGACGTTGACATGGCACAAACAGTAGAAAAAACAATGATAAAAAATCTATTAGTATGTCCATCAAACATAAACTTAGCAGGAGCAGAAGTAGAACTAGTATCGATGATGTCAAGAGAACAAAGACTAAAAGAAAAATTAGATGAAGTAAAAGACAAATTTGACTACATATTAATAGATTGCCCACCATCATTAGGACTAATAACATTAAATGCATTCACGGCTTCAGACAGTGTTTTAATACCAGTACAATGCGAATACTATGCGCTAGAAGGACTTGGACAACTACTAAATACAATAAACTTAGTAAAAAAGCACCTTAACAAAACACTAGAAATAGAAGGAGCACTTCTAACAATGTATGATGCAAGAACAAATTTATCAAACCAGGTAGTAAAGGAAGTGAAAAAATACTTTGGAGATAAAGTTTACAAAACTGTTATACCTAGAAATGTAAGATTAAGCGAAGCACCAAGTTACGGAATGCCTATAACAGAATATGACCCAAAATCTAAGGGAGCAAAGACATACGAAAAATTTACAAAAGAATTTTTAAAAATAAATAATGGATAAAATAAGAGAGGAAAGTGATAAAAATGCCTAAAATGACTGGATTAGGAAAAGGGTTGGACGCTTTATTTGGACCAACACCAGAAGAAGAAAAAGTAAAAGATGATGACATACTTAAAAATCTAAAAATAACAGAAGTAGAGCCAAACAGAGAACAACCAAGAAAAAACTTTAATCAAGAAGCATTAGAAGAACTAGCGGAATCAATAAAAGAATATGGATTAATACAACCAATAGTTGTAACAGAAAAAGATGGATATTACTGTATAATTGCTGGTGAAAGAAGATGGAGAGCGTGTAAACTTGCAGGTTTAGAGGAAATACCAGCAATAGTAAGAGAAGATGATGAAAGAAAAAATAAAGAAATCGCACTAATAGAAAATATTCAAAGAGAGGACTTAAATCCATTTGAAAAGGCTCTTGGAATAAAAAATTTAATGGAATCATATAACCTTACACAAGAAGAAGTTGCAAAAAAATTAGGCAAAGGAAGAAGTACAATAGCAAATTCAATAAGAGTTCTAAACTTAGAACCACGTGTGTTAGAACTTGCTAAACAAGGAAAAATATCAGAGGCACATTGTAAATTATTACTTTCAATTACAGACCCAGAAAAACAATATTTAACAGCAATTGATATTATAGAAAGAGGAACAACAACAAGAGAACTAGAACAAACAAATAAAAAAATAAATCAAAAACAGGTATCAAAAGAAGAATTGAAAAAAATAAATATCTTATATAAAGATATAGAAAATACTTTCCAAGGTTTTTTCGGTACAAAAGTAAAAATGGCTCCAGGAAAGAAAAGAGGAAAAATAATAATAGAATATGCATCAAATGACGACTTAGAAAGAATTTTGAATATTATAAAATAGAAAGGTTGATTAAATGCAGGGAATAACTGAAATTTTAAAAACAGATAATTATTTGTTAATTTTAAGTGTAATAGTTTTAATATTATTTATTGGAGTTGTAGTATTATTAATAAATAATGTTAATATGTCAAGAAAATACAAAAACTTTATGAAAAAATTAGGAAATGGCAAGGATCTAGAAGAAGATTTAAGCAATTATATGTATAGAGTTGATAGAGTTGAAAAACAAAATGGTCAAATAATGGAATTTTGTAAAAGCCTAGATAATGATTTATCAAAGTGTATACAAAAAGTTGGTGTTGTTAGATATAGTGCTTTTAAAGATACAGGAAGCGATTTGAGTTTTGCAGTAGCTTTATTAGATGAACAAAATTCAGGTGTTGTATTTAATGGCATTTATTCTAGAGAAATGTCTAATATTTATGCTAAACCAGTCGAAAAAGGTAATTCTTCTTATACATTGTCTTCAGAAGAAGCAGAGGCTATTAGAAGGGCAATTAGTTCGAATAATGTATATAGGGAGAAATAAATGAAAGAAAATTTAATAAAAGTAAAAAAATTTGTAGAAAAACATGATGAAATTTTTGTAACAATTTTAATTTTTATTATGTCTTTAGGATATTCACTATATGTAAAAACGTGCGTGGGAGACGAAGTTTGGAATTTTCAAAATGTATACAAAATTTATAATGGTTACAAAATATATGTAGATGCAAATGTTATAACCACTCCTATATTTCATTTTATAGGAGCTTTGGTTTTTAAAATATTTGGAGCAAACTTTTTTATTTTTAGAATGTATAGCCAAATAACATTTACTATATTCTTTATGGAAATATACAAATTCTTTAAATATCTAAAAATAGACAAAAAAAATGCATTCTTTTTATTAATTATATTTTTTACATTGCAGCAAGATCTTATTATGGCGTCAGCAAATTATAACACATTATCAATAATATTTTATGTTTTTGCGGTGATAGTAGTATTAAATAAAGAAAATGTAAAAGGATATGTATTAATTGAATCAATATTGGTAGCATTAATAATTTTAACAAAACAAAATATAGGAGTATTTTATTTAATAGGTTTAATATTATATACAATTTTAAATAAAAAAGAATTAAAAAATACAATAAAAATTATGGGAATTACAGGAATTTTTGGAATAATATTTGTTTTGATATTATATTTTAATAACCTTTTAGATGGATTTATAAGTTATGCAATACTTGGAATAAATGAGTTTAGTAAAGAAAATAAAACTGTTGATTTATTTATGATTTTTGCAATAATTGTGACTACTTTAAATGGATTATTGTTAATATCTATTAATTCAAATGATAAATTTAAGAAGAAGGAAGAAAGAAAAAATATTAATAATATTGCATGTTTTGCATATCCCTTGCTGGGAATGATATATCCTATTATTAATATTTCACACGTAAAATTTGCTTTATCGATACAATATGTTTTATTATTTTATATTTTATATTTATTAGTCAAAGGAAGCAAAATAGAAAAAAATAAAATAAAAAAATATATAATTTTTATATTGGAAATTTTTATAATAGGATATTATTTAATAAGTTCGATTACATATATAATAAAATATTTTAGAAAAATTTCAAATGATGAATATAAGTATAATGAACCGTATTATGGGACAATATTTAATGATGAAAAAAAAGAAAAAATTAAAGATATAACTGGATACATGCAAGGTTGTGACAACGAAGTTGTTTGCATATCTACAGATGCATGGTTATATATGATACCATTAAAACAGAGTAATAAAGAATTTGATATGTTATTATTAGGAAATCTTGGAAAAGATGGAGAAAAAGGAGTTATAGAAAAAATAAAAGGATTTAAAGGCAAAAAAATAATATTAATGAATAAAGAAAAAAATAGTTGGCAGGAATCAGATAAAATAATTGAATTTGTAGAAAATAATTTTACAAAAATAGGCGAAATAAAAGATATTCTAATATATCAATAAAAATGAAAAAGAATAAAAAGCAAATTAGGCTTATTTATTCTTTTTTTCTATTACACACATATTTTTCCATGCAATCAAAATACATAGCATAAAAATCAACATATGTCTGTAGGTAAACCTAGTATGAATAATAGTATGATTACTTAGTACAATATACCAAACAATTGGCATTAAAGCAATTAATAATATTGGTAGTGACATATTAAAATAATCTTTTTTGTTTTGTAATTTGATTTTATATTTACTCATATTTAATAAAAATAAAAACAAACAAAAATTGCCAATAATAACGCAATATATTATATTGTTAAGTACAAAACTGCCAATTACCTCAGAAATTTTTGTGGTTTTATAACTTACACTATTTTCTGTTCTATATATAACTTGTGAAATAGCAGTATTTATAATGTTTTCATTATATAAAAGATCATAAATGATCCATTTACTAAACCAAGTAAAACCATATCCAAGAAGCCAAATTAAGCTAGATTTTATAATAATTTTTATAAAATCTTTACATTGCAAATCATTGCTTTCTTTTTGCTTATAGGTTATATATAAAATCAAAGGAATAGCAAGTGTAATTAAAGGAACTGTTAAATAATCCACGTAATTAGTAATACAAGCAGTTATAAAAATAAATAAATATAAATTTTTAATTTTATCAATTCTTTTAAGTAATATTATACTTGATATCATCATAACCAAAAATACAGGAGCACTTTCTAAAGAATAAGATACCAAAAAATAGCTATATAATATTAATGAAATTGCAAAAATCCCAGCTTCTAGTAGACCAATTTTGTTTTTAATTAATTTTAATAACCATATAAATAAAAAAACAAAAATAATTAATAAAATAATGCGAATTTCACTAACATTAAAAAATATTAACAATGTTCTAAGGATGGGCAAATAT
Source organism: Clostridium sp. 28_17 (assembly GCA_001916065.1). Lineage (GTDB taxonomy): Bacteria > Bacillota > Clostridia > TANB77 > CAG-508 > CAG-269. The sequence goes on along the minus strand of MNRS01000018.1, from coordinate 186,952 downwards.
CCATGCCAATAACGAGCATATGTAACAGATGTATCAATATTTCCATCTAAAAACTCTGCCAATTCTCCAACAGGATCATAATCTTCAGCATTATTCAATGAAACAGAATCTCCATTTTGGTCAGTAAGTGAATTTTTTGTAATGTTTTCATTGTAATTTTTTCTTACAGACAAACACGAATAAAGAGGATTTTTATTATCTATTGAATATGCTTCATTAATCATTAAAACATCTGTATAATTATTATTTACAACATGTGACCAATCAAAAAATTGATATAAATTTCCTTCTTCTGTAAGTATTTTAGATGATTCTTTTATATTTTTTTCTATTATGCTTGAAGGAAATAAAGAACTTATAAATAATAAAAAAATAAATATTAATAATAATCCTAAAAAAAACAGAGGGTATTTAATTAATTTCTTCATTTTATTTTTCTCTTTCTATTTTATAATTTTTTCTATTTATTGATAATTTCAATATTAAATTTAAATGTCTAAAACCATCATGAATTGTTTTTAAATGAGGCTTTCTATCTCGTAAATCTTTTTTTAGTGTAGTTGGAACTTCAATCATTTTTATATGATTAATTTTTGCAATAATTATCATCTCACTTGCATATTCCATTCCTGGATGAGATAAATTTAAATTATTTATGCTTTGAGTTTTATAGGCTCGTAATCCACAATGATAGTCTTTTATAGGAGTGTGAAAAAATAAATTTGCAAAACCAGATAAAAATTTTACTCCTATTTTATGTGACAAAGGCATGGCACCTTTTTCAATACCTCCTTTAAACCTGTTTCCAATTACTAAATCATAGCCATTATTTAGGTTATTTAAAAAATTATCAATATAATAAAAATCGTAACTTCCATCAGAGTCACCCATTATGCAGTATTTGCCATATGCATGTTTTGTTCCGTTTATTAATGCTGCTCCATAACCTTTTTCTTTGCAAATAACTATTCTTGCACCATTTTTTTTTGCAATTTTTACACTATTATCTGTGCTATTGTTGTCTGACACAAGTATTTCTGCATTTAAATTTTTGTCTTTGATGCATTTTTGAATTTCTTTTATGCAGTGTTCTAATGTTTTTTCTTCATTTAAACACGGCAATATGAATGTATAATCTATTTCCATTTAAATTCTTCCTTTTTTTGTTTTTTTTATGGATTTATTATAATGTGAGAATTTTTTTTTGTCAATATTTAAAAATCTATTGACAAATGGTTTTTAAAATGGTAATATAAATACTGTCCTTAGGCAATTTCAAAATATTTGCTTAAATATGGAGAGGTGGTCGAGTTGGTTTATGGCACCAGTCTTGAAAATTGGCGTAGGTTAATAGCCTACCGTGGGTTCGAATCCCACCCTCTCCGCCAAATAAATTAAAGGTATAAGACCATAAATTTATAATTATATAGATTTAAGATTTTATATCTTTATTTTTATATGGAGATGTACCCAAGTGGTGAAGGGGACTGTTTGCTAAACAGTTAGGTCCCGAAAGGGGCGCGGAGGTTCGAACCCTCTCATCTCCGCCAATAGGCTTAAAGTACTAGTATTGATAAAATATTGGTATTTTTTTATATTCTAGGAAAGTTATCATAGTATGATAACTTTCTGTAGAAGATAATTATGGCAGAAATTAGATTTTGTAGCAGTTTGCACTGCGTACAAAATCTTAATTCTGGTTTTTTTATACTATTTTGACAAAAAGCATTGACGAAAATAAAAAAAATGTAGTAAAATTAACAAAATAGTGAAAAAAAGTTGAAAAATAAAAAAAAATACGATATAATTATTTATAGACGGGAAAGATGGTGATATAGTGCATAAAATAAAAAAAATATTATTTACTTTGATTATAAATATATTTATAATATCAAATATGTTTAGTGTAGTTTTTGCAGATGTTAGTCCAGGTGATTATAAACCATCAAGTATAACAACTTCAGAGTACCAAACAGCATTTACCAAAGCAGGAGTTGTATTGGGAGCAATAAGAAATGTAAGCGCTGTTGTAGCAGTAATTGCTTTAATGATAATAGGGATTAAATATATGATAGGTAGTGTAGAAGAAAGAGCAGAATACAAAAAAACATTAATTCCATATGTTATAGGTTGTGTGCTAGTTGTTTCAATCACGACAATTGTATCATTTATATATAATGCTGTAAAAGATTAAGAGTAGGTGAATATAATGAAAAATAAGGTGATTACAATACTATCTATGGTATTTGTAATATTTACATTGATATCAAATATAAATATAGTACAAGCAAATACAACATCGGTAAATGGAGGCTCTGGTTCATCAAGTGAATCATCATTATCAGATGTTATATCAGGAGGAGATTCATTTATACAAGCGGGTAAAAATGGATCAGCCCAAATAGATAAAGGTAGCCTTAAAAATGCTTCTTCAAGCATTTATAATATATTATTAATATGTGGAGTGATAATAGCAGTTTTGATAGGTTCTATTATGGGAATAAAATTTATGATAGGCTCTGTAGAAGAAAAAGCAGAAATAAAGGCGGCTTTGGTACCATTTGCCATAGGATGTATAGTGGTATTTGGAGCATTTGGAATTTGGAAAATTGTTGTAACAATAGGAAATAATTTTTAAATTTGTTATTAAAGTTTACTTAGAAAACTAGGTAATTTTTATATAAAAAATAATAAAAAGGGAGGAAACAAAAATGAAAAAAACAATGAAAATACTAACAGTGTTATTATTGGCTATAGTTTTAATTACATTTGCAACTAATGTTTTTGCTGCTGATAGTGGAGCATTAGATCCAAAAAATATAACTGCATCTTATGGAACAAGTGATGGTGGATTGTCTGAAAAAGCAGGAAAAATAATGGGTATGATAAGAAACGTTGCAGCAATAGCAGCAGTTATCATTATAATGGTATTAGGTGTAAAATACATGTTAGGTTCTGTAGAAGAAAAAGCAGAATACAAAAAATCTTTTGTACCATTAATAGTAGGTATTGTATTAGTAGTAGCAGCAACTGCAATAGCATCATTCATATTCAATATGGCTGAATAATTTATAAAGATATTACAAAGAATAATTCTTTCGAGAGTTATTCTTTTTTTCGGCCCAAAACGAAAAAACGTCAAAATCAAATATCCCTATGCAAAAGACGAAAAAAGCCTAAAATACGATATTACAAAAATGTTACAAATATATTAAATTTCCACTTTTTTTGCCAAAAACTATACAATTATCCACAGGTTTATGTTATAATATATATTGTATAAATATAATAAGAAAGATACGGAGGAAAAAGAAAATGCAAACCTATGAAATTCCAAGAAATTATAAAGGAGAAGGAAGAATATTATACATATTTTCCACAAAAGGATTAATATACACATGTGTTGGAGCAGGCGTTGGGCTAATATTTTATTTTATATTAAAAATGCTTGGCTTTTCAATGATTGGACTAATAATAACACTAATATTCGCAGCAATAGGATTTGTAATAGGAACACTAAAAGTACCAGAATCATCAGCAACAGACATAACGAGAAAAACAGGAGGAGAAAATATAGATGATGTAATTGTAAGATGGATAAAATTCAAGAAGAATGGCAACAAGATATATGTATATAAACCAGAGGAGGAAACAAAAGATGGAAAGTAATCAATTAATAAACTTATTAACAATATTGTTAGGAATAATGATAGGCGTTTTATGTATACTTTGCTTAGTATTTTTAGTATTAAAATTAAAAAGTAGAGAACATAAAGAAAAAAAAGTTGTAAAGCAACAAGAAGAAAATGCAAAAATAAAAGCAAAAACTCTAACACCACAAAACTACACAAAAGAATCAATATTTAAATTTATGGAATTTGACGGAATAGAAGACAATATGATTTTACAAAAAGGTGGAAAAAGATTCTTAATGGTTATAGAATGCCAAGGTGTCAATTATGATTTAATGTCAGGACTTGAAAAAAATAGTGTTGAACAAGGATTTTTACAATTTTTAAATACATTAAGATATCCAATTCAAATTTATGTACAAACAAGAACTGTAAACTTAGGGGCCAGCATAAATACATATAAAGAAAGAGTTGACGATATTTCTAAACAATATGCATCAAAACAGATGGAATACAACCAAAAGGTTCGTTCTGGACAATTTACAGATGAAGAATTAAGCAAAGAAAAATATGAATTGATAAGACAAAGAAACTTGTATGAATATGGAGTTGATATAATCAACAATACAGAAAGAATGAGTTTAAATAAAAACATATTAAGCAAACACTATTATGTAATAATTCCATACTATCCAGAAGAGGCTTCAAGTGGAGCATATCAACAAGACGAAATAACAAGTTTAGCATTTTCTGAATTATATACAAAAGCACAATCAATTATAAGTTCACTTTCAGTATGTGGAATAAATAGTAAAATATTGGATTCAACAGAACTTGCAGAATTACTATATGTTGCATATAACAGAGACGAATCAGAAACATTTAATTTAAGAAGAGCACTAAATGCAGGTTATGAAGACTTATATTCTACTGCACCAGATGTTCTAAGTAAGAGAATGAAGGAACTTGATTTAAAAATTGAACAAGATGCAATAAAGAAAGCAAACGAAACAATATATGACGTAATTGAAGAAAGTGAAAAACAAAGAAAAGTAAGACAAAAAGAAGCAGAACTTGATGCATTAATTGACCAAATGGCTAAGGCTTTAATTGAAGAAAACAAAAGATCTGTAGGAGCAGATGTTGCAGAGGCTGCTATAGAAAAAATAGACAATGATAGTAAAAAGAAGAAAACAAAGGAAAAAGAAGGAGGAGAAGAAGATGGCAAAAAAACAAAAACAACAAGAAGAAGATCTACAAGATCAATTTAGAGAATATAGAGAAGAAGATGTTTCAATATTAAAAAAGAAATCTATAAAAGAATTAATCGCACCATCAGGAATAGATGCATCAAATATAGACCATTTAGAGATAATTTCTAATACAAAAAGATTCGCTCGTAGTTTTTTTGTATCATCTCTTCCAAGAACTTGTAGATTTCCAGAATTATTTAGGGATTTATATATGTTTGGAGATACAAACACATCAATATTCATAAATCCTATAAAAGAAGATAAATCTCAAAACGATTTAAATAGAGTTATAAATGAACTAGAAACAGAAAGAATTGTGGCAGCAGATAAGGGAAATATAAATAGGGAAAGTACAATTTCACAAAAAAGATTAGAGGCAGAACAATTAAGAGATGAAATTGCGGCAGGTTTTAATAAATTATATGAGGCTTCAATAATCTCAACACTTTTTGCTTATAATATGGAAGATTTGGATAGATATACTAAATTGTTATCTTCAGAAATGTCAAAAACAATGGTTGGAATGAAAACGGCTTGGGGAATGCAAGAAGATGCATTTAAGTCTAACTTGCCGTTTATGAATGATAAAATACATAAAACACATACATTTGACAGAAATTCTATGGGAACTGTATTTCCATTTACAACATCAGAAGTTGGACATCCTACAGGTGTTCCATTAGGATTTAACAAACAAACAGGTACACCAATATTATTTGATAATTTTCATTCATCACTTACAAACTATAATATGGTTATATTTGCTAAGTCTGGAGCAGGTAAATCTGTAACAATGAAAACATTAATTTCAAGGTCATCTGTTTTAATGGGAATAGAAAGTTTAGCACTTGATGCCGAAGGTGAATACACAATAGTGGCTGAAAGTTTGGGTGGAATTAATGTTGTAATTAGTCCAACATCTCAAACAATTATAAATTTGTTTGATGTTGAGACTGAGGTTATAAAAGATGAAATAACTGGTAAAGAAAGAGTTACTTTAAATATAGAGAATAAGGTAGAGGATGTTACTCAGGCTTTACTTACTATGGCTAGAGGTAGTACTCGTTCTGATGAGGTTAATGAGTTGACAAAGCAAATTATTGCTGAGTCTGTTGCAGAGGAATATGCGGCTTTAGGGATTAATAGTAATCCAGAAAGTTTGTATAAACAGTCTGCAGGGGTTATGAGAGGTAATATTTTCTCTAAGGAGAAAAAGGATATGCCTACAATTGGTTCGTGGTATAGAAGAATTCAAGGAAAGGCTAGGGAAAATACTAATCCAGATTATCAATATCATTACAGTTATTTATTAAAAGTTATGAAACAGTACATAAGAGAATATGATGGGCAAATGGCTTATTTTGATGGACAGTCAACTTTTGAGTTGCTAGAAGGTGCCCCATTTATAAACTTGGATATTTCTCAATTGGAGGAAAGATTTGCAAGACCTCTTGCACAACAGATTTTGCTTTCTTGGATTTGGGAAAAATTCGTTAAGAAAAATAGTGAAGATAGAAAGAAGGCTACACAAAAGAGAGTTTTAGTTGATGAGGCTTGGATGTTATTGCCATATCCTGAGGCTGTTGATTTCTTGAATAAGATGGCTAGACGTGCGAGAAAGAGAAATGTTTCTTTGGCTATTGTTTCTCAAAGATTCCAAGATTTTTATGAGAAACCTGAGGCTCAGGCAGTTCTTACTTCTTCTGATACTAAACTATTTTTAGCACAAGATAAATCTGAAATACAATACTTGAAAGAGGTGTTTAAACTTTCAGAGGGTGAAGCTAACTTTTTGATTACTTGCCAAAAGGGTGAGGGTTTGCTTAAGGTTGGTGCTGATTCGGCTATTTTGAAGATTATGCCGACTAGAAAAGAGTTTGAGTTTGTTGAGACTAACTTGAACCAGATTGCGAAGAGAAATAATGCGTAAAGTATGTCAGGAGGTTTAAACTTTATGAAGATTTTTCAAAATAAAAATTTGTTTAAGAAGTTAATTATTGTGCTTTTGTTTATTACAATTTTTAGCTTTTGTATGCCTAAGGGCGTTAAGGCAATAGATGTAGGTGGATTATTGCTAGATCCTGTTATGGACTTATTTGTTGGTATTGGTGATGGTATAAATACTATACTTTCAAAATTAATTTTCCAGACGGATGGTAGTTTTATTGTTGTTGATACTGGTTCAGAAGGTGTGGGGAAAATAATAGGTGTAATTATTGCTGCAGCTGTTATTGTTGCAGGAGTGGTTTTAATTGTTAGTACAGGAGGACTTGGTGCTACCGCTATTGCTATTGCAAATTCAATTTTTACCATTATGAAAGCAGGTGTAGTTGCTGGTATTGCCACATTTGCTGTCACAACAGTTTATGGAGATGCGATTTTTGGAAGTAAGGTTGTGTTGCCAAGTATAAGATTGACACCTTATGAAATATTTTCCAACCAAATTCCATTGTTTGATGTTGACTTTTTTAGTCCAATGACTGATTTAAAAACAGATAGTTCATCTAAAGTAAGTAAAAATGCATTAAAATCTGGAATAAGTTCTGAAGATGTTGCAAAAGAATTTAAAGATTTACGGAATAGATGTTGGAGCAGGTGAAATTTGTGATAAATTAGAAAAAGAAAATAAATTTGTTCAGGAGGAAGTTACTAGTGGTAATTATAAAGCGGAATATAATTATAAAGATAAATATAATATAGTTATTCATAAAAATGCAACTAGTTTTATGCCAAGTTATACATATGATATTTATAAAATTGAAAGTTCAAACAAAACATACTATGCTTCCACTGCATATAATTTAAGGCCTATTATAGCAAATTGGTATAATATCTTAAGAGATATATCAATTGTAGGAATGTTATCAATATTAGTTTATGTAGGTATTAGAATAATAATATCAAGTACAGCAAATGATAAAGCAAAATATAAACAATTATTGGTTGATTGGATTATGGCTTTGTGCCTGTTATTTTTAATGCATTATATAATGGCTTTTTCTAATATTGTAGTTAAAAAAATATCTACTGTTCTTGAGGCAGGAATAACTACTACTACTTCAAAAGATAAATTAACGGAAAAAGAACAAAGCGGTGTTGCAAATAAAAAAATGGAAGGTGATGTAGCATTAACAAGGGGAACCCAATTATTTGAAATAGATGATAAAAAACTTGTAAATAAGGCATATAAATTGTTGGTTAATAAAGAAAATACGGATACAGAAATAGATTATTCTGGATTGTTCTCAGAGGATCAAAGTGTATTGTATTGGCCAACATATAATTTTACTGAACAAGCAAGAATGTTAGGACAATTCGAGGATGCTGCTGATGATGGTACAAATTATGCTTATGCAAGTATAGGTTATGAAATAATTTACGTTGTATTGGTTATTTATACCTTAATTTTTACGTGGACATATTTAAAAAGGGTTGTATATATGGCATTTTTAACTATGATTGCACCATTGGTTGCATTAACATACCCAATTGACAAAATGAATGATTCAAAAGCACAAGCGTTTAATATGTGGTTTAAAGAGTATATATTCAATTTATTAATCCAACCATTACATTTGTTATTGTATATGGTGTTGGTTGGTTCTGCAATGGAATTTGCAAGTCAAAACTTAATATATGCAGTTGTTGCAATTGGATTTATGACACCAGCAGAAAAATTAATGCGTAAATTCTTTGGATTTGAGAAAGCAGGCACACCAGGAATGTTTGCGGGACCTGCAGGAGCAGCACTTATGATGGGAGGCATTAATAAATTGTTAAGACCACCACATCCACCAAAAGGCATTGGAGGAGGAACTTCTGGAAAAGGAGGAAATGATGATTCTGGTGAAGATGATGGAAATATTAAGATGCAAAGCGATAAAGTTGATACAGATAGTTTATTTAAAATAGGGAATGGCAGCGAAAATCCTGAAGGAGAAAATGATGATGGCACATATGGAAGTGGAAATCTAGGAGGACTATTTGGAAATGGTCGTTCTGGTGTAACAGGTTTAAATGGTGATACTGAAAGAAACAGGACAGTAGGTAATAATGGTTTAAATGGAAATGGACAAGGAGCTAATGGTACATTTGGAATAGAAAATGGACAAGGAAGCAATGGGACATTAGGAACAGGAAGAAGAACATCTACAGGTTTAAATAATGGAGATAACTCAATAAGATTAAATCCAAATTTACAAAGTTCTAATATAAATCCAAATGTAAGACAGCAACAACGTAAGAGAAAATTAAGGGCTTTGAGAAATACGAAAAATAGAGCAGTTAAAAGATTTGTCCAAAAAGCTGATGCTAAAAAGCCTATCAGAAAAGCAGTTAGTACTGTTGCAGGATTATATGGAGCAGCAGAGGCAGCGGTTGCGGCAGGAGTAATAAGTATTTCAGATCCATCAAAAATGGGACAAAATATGATGACAGCCGCAGTTGGTGGATATTCATTGGGAAAAAATATTGGAGAAGCAGGATATGATACTACTGGAAATGCTTATAGTGGTATTAAACAGGCAAGGGAAGATTACAGAGATGAAGTAGAAACTGATGAGGAAAAGAAAGCAAGATTACAAAAAGAATTGATTAAAAAGAAGAAAAATGATCTTGATTTCCAAAGAAACATAGATCATTTAGTTGAAGAAAGAAATATGAGTGGAGAAAATTTAGAGCAAAATACAGATACATGTTTAAAACATGGTCTAACTGATGAATGGCAAATTATAGCAGCACAACAGTTATATGAGGAAGGATGGGATATGGATAAGGCAATGGGATTTGTTAAAATTTCGGATGGATTCAATGTTGATACTTCTTCATCTAGTTTAGATCGTGAAACAGACGAAAAGATTAACGAACAAATAGCTCATCATGTTGAAAAAGCAAATGGATTAGAACAAAAAACATATGAACCAATTCCTGAAGATGAAAAACTTCCAGAGATTACTGAAGAAGAACTAAGAAAAATGTCTAAAGAAGAAAGAAAAGAAAGAAAAGATATTGAACAAAGAAATCATAAAAATTGGGAACAAAGAGAGAGACAAAAGAAGGAAGAATTCGATAGAAAACAGACAGTAGATATAAAAACACAAGAAATGAGAAGTCACGTAGACCACACAAGTAAAATTATTGCTGATATTAAAAAAAGTATGAAGTAAAATTTAAAAATTAGGGGAGGACTATAATTATGAATAGAATAATCAGATATTTCAATCAAAACAGAAAGAAAGTGTACATATCACTAATAATTATAGTCTTTCTTTTTGGACTATTACAACTACTAAACGTGATGGCAAAAAACAAAAAAGAGGAAGAAAAAGATACAAGCGGAATAAACGAAATAATGCAAAACAACAAAAGCATAGTATCAAACAAATCCGCTGTATCTGGAACCTCAATATCAGAAAAAAAACTAAAAAAAGACACAGATGTAATTGACAATTTTTTCAAATATTGTAACGAAGGAAACATAGAAAATGCATACAATTTATTAACAGACGAATGCAAAGAAGAAATGTATCCAACAATTGACGAATTCAAAAGAATTTATTACAACGACTTATTTAGTGAAGGAAAAAGAACATATACAATAGAAAACTGGTTTGGAGATACATACCAAGTAAGAATGACAGGAGATATATTATCTACAGGAAAAATTGACGGAAATCAAACAAAACAAGATTATGTTACAATAGTTGAAAAAGATGGTGATTATAAAATAAACATTAACAATTATGTAGGAAGGACAAAACCACAAGACAAAACAACATCATACAAAAATGTTGATATAACAATAGATGAAATAAACACATATATGGACTATGAAACATATACAATATCTGTAAAAAATAATACGGAAAATAGTATTTTATTAGATACAGGGGAAAGCACTAAATCCGTATATTTATTGGACAAGAATAATGCAAAATCATATTTTTATAGTAATGAGATTTTAAAAAACAAGTTAATAATACAAAGTAAATATACAAATAAATTAAAAATAAAATTTGCAAGTCCATATAGTTCAACAAAATCTTTAAAAAGTATGGTATTTTCAAAATTTGTATTAAATTATGAAGAATATCAAAATACAGAAGATAAAAGTAATTATGAAGGAATTTTAAGTTTTCCTGTTAAATTATAAAATCCAAAAATTTACAAACTCAAAAGGAGGTGGAACATGGAAGATTTAGAAAAAGATATACCTAATGTTAAGAAAAAAATAAAAAATGTTTTAAAGTCTGTATTTAAAGCAAAAAAACTTCTTATTGTTATTATAATTATTCTTGTACTAATTTTTATTTCTGCAATGGATTATTTTAAAGTAATTAATGATGGAGAAGAATGGCAGACTAATGATAATGACGAAAAAAGAGGTTCAACAAGATACGAAAGTAATGTTTCACCAACTGTTTATGATGATGGCAGTGGCGGAGGATTAAAGGTTGATAAAAATGCATTAATTAAAGATGCATTAATAGATAGAAAATTCTCTGAAGATAAAATTAGTGGTATGACAGATGAGGAAATTATTGATGTTTTGAAAATCAATAAAAAGTTGAAAAAGAAACCAAAAGTTACAAGTTTAAATGAATTAACTGAAGCAGAAATATTATGGTGTATGGATGATGTTTACTCTGATTATTTAAAGAAACCAGAGGAACTAGAAAAATTACTAAATGCGGAAATTATAACTCAATACCCTAAAATGGGAGACGGAGCAACTGATGCAAATGGTAGGAAAAAATTGGATGGTATAATTCAGTTCGAGAGATATCCACAAGAAGGTGGTAAAAGTAAAACGTTGAAATTTATTAAAGCAGAAACTTTTAATAGTTATGTTAGTAATGGCGACGATAAGGCTTTAGATTATTTCACTTTAGATGAGGAACAAAATGCGGTTATTGCTTACAAGAATACAACTACAGAAACCCTTGAATCTAATGATAGTAAAATGGTTTTAAGTGATTATGCACCTGACTTAAGTGAAAGTGATAAAGGTTCAGATGGTAATTATGAAAAAACAACTGTATCTATTGGAACTGAGAAAATTAATTATAAAAATGCAACTCAAAAATATGTAATGCCTTTTAAATATTTATGGTCATTATTGGTTATTGGTAGAGACAGAAATTTTGTTTTAGAACTTGCAGATTTGGTTGAAAATAGTAAAATCACAATATCTATTTATGATAATGTTACAACCACAACTGATACTGATGTGTTCACATATAAAAAGCAAAATAGAACTGATACACGTGTTGATGTAACGCCGTCAACTACTTATGGTGTGAATAATGTTCCAACTAATGGGTACTGGTGGCCAGATAATAGGGAAACTCCTACTATCGGAATAAAGAAAGATCCGGATGTTGAAACAGAAGATACTGATTATAAAATTACACATACTGTGGTCAATAAAATTAATAGAGTAGAATTTGCGTTGACAAAGGCAGATGTATGGATAGTTGATTATAGCCAAGAATATACATATCAGGAAGCACAGGTAACATCAAATGAATCTAATACAAAGGATATGGATCCTAAAGAGACAGAGTATGAGCCACAAGAGGAAGGTTCTGGAAATTCTAAAGATAATGCATTATTGCTAAATTGTGATCATGCTAAAGAAATGATTAAAATAACAACCGATTATATTGAGAAACATAAGCCTACTTCAAGTAGAGCACAGACTATGGGGACTGATAGTAATTCAAGGGTACCAAGTGCTAGTGGTAATACTAAAAAACCAAATTTTAGTAGTGGTTCAAAATCTACTAATTCTGTATTTGGTGGCGTTCTTTCTGGAGAAAATATAAATGATAATGTTACATTGACTCCTAATAATGGTGGATCTAGTACTTCAGGTGGTACATCTTCTACTACTGAGACAGAACAACCTCTTCAGGTTACAGCAACCTATGTTAGTGTTGAGAGATTTCAGCGTAAAATTGAGAGAAAAGAGTCAACTACTAATACTGTTTCTGAACAGAAGTATGTTTCTAAGACTCCTGTTAGTAATCCTAAGGATGATAAAGATGCTGATAAAGATAATTTTGTTAAGATTTTAAGAAAAGGAAAACATAGAGAGGCTAAAGATTATTTGACTGATGATGCTACGAGTTGGTTATGGAAGATAATGAGAGGCAATGGATTAGGTGATGATTTTATTGATTTAACTAAGTATTTGTTTTATAAAGTTACTGGAAAGAATTATGGAGTTACAGAATTTGAATTTTCTATATTTGATTCAAATGGATTTGTTGATTTTGATTCGTCTGGAAGTGCATCAGATTTATTAATTGAGTATATACATAGTTGGGAAGGGGCAAACCCACCAACCAGTGCGGATGGAACAAAATATAAAATAGAAGATGATGGATATGGAAATTTAGTTGTAGGATATGGTGTTGATATTTATAATTGTGGACATACAGAATTGTTTAAACAAGCAGGATATACATTGGCATTAGGTGCAGAGATAGATAAAGATTTTGTGGATTCTATTGAAAAAATGGAAGTTGAAGAAAAAGGAAATGGTATTAGAAATGCAGTTGCGGGATTGAATTTAACAGAATACCAAATAAATGCATTGATTTCTAGAGCATATAATGCGGGAACCAGTGGTGCAGTATCAAAAAGAAATGGTAAAAATTTTGTTGAAGCATATAATTCTTTTTGGGATCAGAGCAGAGATGATAAATTCAGTAAAAAAGATTCGAATGCCGATTTTGGTCATCAGCTATATACAACATATATGTATTTACCAAACACCGTTAAAGGAGCTTTTAGCAGAGGTTTAGAAAGAAGAAGAAAGTCAGAGTGGACACTATTCCAAACAGGTTATTATGATACTATTAATAAATGGCACTCTGAAGGTGGTGGAACTGTAATAGAGGTAGCACAAAAAATACATAGTTATATGGAACAAAATAAGTATACGTATTGTGTATATGGAGGAAATAGTTATGAGGAATGTTCAGGAGGAGGACATGGATTAAACAGTACATTTGAAGCATCAAAAACTGGATATCACCATACATGTTGTGCTACATATGTTTCTTGGGTATTACAAGAGGCTGGATATTTAAGTGATTCAGAACATAATGATAGTGCTTCAGGGTTACAACAAATTATGAAAAGCAAAGGTTTTCAAATGATAACAAATGAAGCAGATTTGCAAGCAGGAGATGTGCTATGTTATAGTAGCCATGTTGAAATATATGCAGGCGATAATAAGATATACAATGCAGGTAGTGGTAATGCAATTAGAAATGCATCACCAGCAAAAAGAACAAGAGCATTTAATTATGCACTAAGACCTGTAAAATAAAATAGTAAGGAGTTTTACATGACAAAATTAAAAAAAATAATAATATTTTTTGTAATAATAATTGTAATGATAATTGTTTCTATATTAGTAATAATCTATTTTAATAAAGCAAAATTAATCTATAATATAGATGAAACAGGTAGTACGGACGAAGAAACAGAAAATTTTGACAACCAATTAAAATTAGTTACTTCAAGAAATGAATATTATTCTGTAAAGCAGTGCGTTGATAAATTCTATACGTATTATGGAAGTATTTTTGACGATAGTACAAACCAAAACTCACAATATCCAGAAGAGTATACTGAGGTTGAAACAACAGAAGAAGATAAAAGTGAATCTGTAGAAAAACTCTTAAAAATGCTAGATAAGGATTATATTAATAAATATTCTATAACAGAGGATAATCTTCTTGAAAAAATTGATAAAGTTAAGAATTCTAAAGTTGATATTAATGAAATGTATGTAAGTCAAATAAATACAAATGTTTCAGTTTACGTTGTAAAAGGTAGATTAATGGAACAGAAAACTAAAAATATGTCTGATTTTATGATTATGTTAAAATTAGATTTAGTAAGCAAAACATTTTCGATATTTTTAAATAATTATATAAAAGATAATTATGCTAATATAAAAGTTGGTGAAAATGTTGAATGGAAATTTGATGAAAATATAGAAAAAAATGATACTAATATATATGATTATAAAAATATTTCTGACCAAACATATATACAAGATTTACTTGGAAAATATCAAAGTGAGGTTTTATATGACCAAGAAACAGCATATAATAATTTAGATGAAGAATATAGAAATGCCAGATTTGGTAGTTATGAAAATTTTTTGACATATGCTAAACAAAATATAATAAGAAATGTAAAATTGAAATTGTCTAAATATCAAATAAATAATTATGAAAACTATAAAGAATATGTGTGCCAGGATGGTGATGGTAATTATTATATATTTAATGAAAAAGGCATTATGAATTATGGATTGTTGTTAGATACATATTCTGTAAATATACCAGAGTTTAAAAAGAAATATGATAGTGCAACTGATCAGGTTAAGGTTGGTATGAATATTGAAAAAATAAAAAGTGCTATAAAAGAAAAAGATTATAATTACATTTATAATAAATTAGACGATACATTTAAGAAAAATTATTTTGATAGTATAGATAAATTTAAAGAATATATTCAAAAAGTATTTACGAGTGATGAGATTACATATGATGAATTTAAAGATTTAGGAGGAGTTTATACATACAAATTACTAATTAATGATGAAGCAAGTTCGAATGTAACAATAATAATGCAATTAAATGACAATTACGATTTCAAAATGTCATTTAGTGTATAAAATAATAAGAAAAAATTTCTAACTGTAAAAATATAGTTAGAAATTTTTTTAAAATATAAAGAACAATTAAATCAAAGTGAAAGATTATTTAAAAAACAGAAAAATATTTCAGTAATAATAAAAAAGGAAATGATAATAATTTTACTATCATTTATTTTTTTTCTAATGGTAAAACTGCTAAATATACTGCTGTAAGTCCAGTTTCTAAAATTATTAAATAAGTATAAAATTTATAATATTATAATAAAAAAACATTTACAATATTTAAAAATTATAAAAACGATTGAATCTAAATTTTTATATATTACCATTGTGCAATATTGAAAATATTGTAGAATTTTTGTTATTGTATTTTTTTCTATGCTATGTTAGAATATGGATAAGGAGTGATGCCAATGATAGAAATAAAAAACATATCAAAAGAATACAAAAAAAATAAAAAAGTAATAAACGATATCAATTTAGAAATAAAAGACGGAGAAATATTTGGATTTCTAGGACCAAATGGAGCCGGAAAAACAACCACAATAAAAATGATAACAGGAATACTAGAAATAGACAAAGGAGACATTTTGATAGACGGCAAAAGCATAAAAAAAGAACCAATAGAGGCAAAAAAACAAATAGGCCTAGTACCAGACAATCCAGATGTATTTTTAAAACTAAAAGGTATCGAATACTTAAATTTTATGGCAGACATATATGAAGTATCAACACAAGATAGGGTTAAAAGAATAAAAGAACTATCGGAAAAATTTGAAATAAATAATGTATTAAACAACAAAATAGAAAGTTATTCTCATGGAATGAGGCAAAAATTAATAATAATTGGAGTATTATTGCATAATCCTAAAAACTGGATTTTAGATGAACCAATGACTGGACTTGATCCAAAATCTTCATTTGAACTAAAAAATATGATGAGAGAACATGCAAATCAAAAGAATACAGTATTTTTCTCAACGCATATTTTGGACGTAGCAGAAAGATTATGTGATAGAATAGGTATTATAGATAAAGGAAAATTATTATTTGTAGGAACATATGAAGATTTGAAAAAAGAATTAAAAGAAAATAAATCATTAGAAGAATTATTTATGGAGATTGTAGAAAATGAGTAAAATAAAAAATATATTTAATTTAACAAAAATTCTTTTTTTAAATTCTTTTCAAAATCCATATATAATCGATCCAAAAACAAATAAAATTAATAAAAAATCAATTTTTATTTGGTTTTTGGTAATTGTTATGGTAGCATTATCATATTTGAGTTATATGATAGTGGATGAATTAGTAAAAATTGGACAACCTACATTATTTTTAAACTTTTTCTTTTTAATAATAATGATAATAATGATTTTTCAAGTAATTTTGGCAAGTACAAATGTATATTTCTTTTCACGAGATTTAGAAGTTTTACTGCCTTTGCCAATAAAAACTGAAGAATTATTAATTTCAAAATTTAATACATTAGTAATTAATTTATATTTTTCGGAAATTATTTTTGCACTATTTCCATTAATTATTTATGGAATTTGTACATATGCTGGAATAATATATTATTTATATTTAATTATAATTTTATTAATTTTTCCAGTTTTGCCAGCATTATTTGTAAGTATAATAACAATGTTATTTATGAAATTATCTAAATTAATAAAAAATAAAGATATTTTTCAAATAATAATTACAATAATATTTATTATATTTGTATTTTTTGTAGAATTTAAAATTGGAAGTATTTTTATTAATAAAACACAAAAAAATGAAAATTTAAATCAGGAAGAATTAGTGCAAATATTTAGTGGATTTTATGATAAATTAAAAAATATTTATAATTATTTTTTGGAATTAAATCCAACAATTAATTTTTTAAATAATTATAATGAATTAAATTCAGTTTTTAATTTATTAAAAATTATTTTTATTGATTTTTTATTTTTTATTTTATTTATTTTTGTTGGAAAAAAATATTATTTAAAAAATATTTTAAAAAATAATAATTATTATTTTTTAAATAAAAATAAAAAAAATATAATAGAAAAAAAATCAAAAAAATTAAATATTAAAAAATCATATATTAAAAAAGAATTTAAATTATTATTTAAAAATCCAATATTTTTTATGCAATGTATTTTACCAATTTTTATTTTAATAATTTCCCTTACAATTATAGTAATAGCCATGTTACCGAATTTACAATTAATTTTAAATTCTAATTTAATTGGAGAAAAAATTGAATTTTCGGTTGATTTAAATGTTATTTGTATATTAATTGCAATTATACAATTAATATTTGCAATATCAAATATTTCTATAACAGCGATTTCTAGAGAAGGAAAAAATGCAAATTATTTAAAATTTATACCGGTAGATTTGTTTAAACAATTTATTTATAAAAGTGTGCCACAAATAATTATTAATAATATTTTAATTTTATTTATTTTAATTTTAATTAAAATTATTTTACCTAAATTTGATTTAATTTATTTATTTTTAATTTTTATTATTTCTAATTTATTTAATATTATTAATAGTGAATTAATGGTTTTAGTTGATTTATGGCGTCCTAATTTAAATTGGAAGTCAGATTATGAGGCTACTAAGAGTAATAATAAAATTTTTCAATATGGTTTTAGTGTTATTAGTATTTTAATTTTGGTGTATTTTTATAAGGTATTAAAGGATATTAAACTAATTTATTCTTGTTTATTAATTATTTTAATTTTATTTGTTTTTATTTTATTATTTAATAAAATTATTAAAATTAATATTAATAAATTTTTTAATAAAATAAATAATTAATTTTTGTGATTTTTAAAAAATAAATAATATTATATATTAGAAAATATTTTAATTTTTTGTATATAATATTATTTATTTTTAAAATAAAAAACAAATAAAAAAATAAATAAAAAAATCTATTGCATAAATTAACTTTTTATGTTAATATAATTATATTATATTTCAAACATAATTTTATTAATTCAAATTAAGGCAAATCTGCCGAAGTTTCAAAAAAAAATAAATAAAGAAAGAAAGAAGGAATGCAGCATAGTAAAATTATTAAACCCCAAAAATGACTATGTATTCAAAAGAATATTTGGGCAAATAGGAAATGAGGATATAACAGCTTCATTAATAAGCTCAATAGTCGGAAAAGAAATAACAAATGTAGAATTAGATAATAATACGATACTTGAAAAAGATTTATTCGATGATAAAGTAGGAATTTTAGATATCAAAGCAAAAATAGACAGTAATATTAATTGTGATATAGAGATGCAAGTAGTAGATAAAAACGATATAGAAAGAAGATTATTATTTTACTGGAGTAGATTATTTAGTAAAAGTATAAAAGCAGGAAAAGATTATTCAAAATTAGAAAAAACAATAGCAATATTAATAACAGATTATGAATTAGAATCATTAAAACAAATCCCAAAATATCAAACAAAATGGCAAATAAGAGAGGAAGAATACCGCCAAGTTATATTGACAGATGTCATGGAATTGTATATAATTGAGTTACCAAAGTTCATAAAATACAAAGAAAATAAAAAGAAAAAAGTGGACTCATGGTTAAAATTTATAGAAAATCCAGAGGTGGTAAATATGGATGAAAATGCAGCAATAAAAAAAGCACAAAAAGAATTAGAAAAAATAAGTAGTGATGAGCATGAAAGATATTTAGCAGAATTAAGAGAAAAATATATAATGGACCAGAAAGCAACAGAAGATGCAGGGTATTATAAGGGGATAAAAGAAGGAAGAGAAGAAGGAATTAAAGAAGGCATTAAAGAAGGAGAAATTAAACGGGAGAGAAAAAGGAAAAAAAGAAGAAAAAGAAAATGTAGCAAGAAAATTATTACAACAAAAAATAGATATTAATGTGATAATTCATGCAACAGGGCTAACAAAAGAAGAATTAGAAAAATTATAAAATTATAAAATTGTTTGAAATATAAAAATATTATATATTCGAAAAAAGTAAAAATTTTCCAATATATAATATTTTTTATTTTATAAAGTATTTTATGATTATTTTTTTAAATAATTATTTAATTTATTTTAATGCCCAAAAAATAAATTAACAAAAAATTGTAAAATACTATTTTCATTATATAATTTAATTAAATAATTTTTTGTGAATGGAATATGCCATAAAATAAAGAAAATAAAAATAATAATTAAAATAGTAATAAAAAAAGCAAATAAATCTTTAAGTTTGTTTTTAATATTTACAAAAAAATTAGAAAAATAATTTGTGTAATTAATATCATTATAATTAACATTATTATTTTCAGAATTAGAGTTATTAAAATTTTCTGTATAATAATTATCAGAATATTCTTGATTAATATTATTTTTATTATTTTCTAAGTTATTATAATTTAAATTATTTTTTTCATAATTATTTTGAATATTATTTAAATAATTTAATTTTTCTTTTAATATATTTAAATTATTTTTTAAATTAATATTTTCTTGATATAATGAATTATAATCATTAATTGAAATTTCCGTATTCTTTAAATTTAAATCATATTTTTTTCTTTTTTCTGAATCTGATAAAATATCATAGGCTTCATTTATTTTTTTTATTTTTTCTTCATATTTATTTTTATTTTCATCTTGTTGCAAATCTGGATGATATTTTTTAACTAATGTTTTATATGCTTTTTCAATTATTTCTGGTGAAGCATTCTTATTTACTTCCAATATTTCATAATAATTTTGTTCCAATTAAATCAATCCCTTCTTTATTAATATAACATAAAAATAAAAAAATAAAAATAATTATTGCAAATTTATTTTTATTTCATAAAATAATATAAGGTGATAATTATGAATTTAGGGTTAGCTTTATCTGGAGGTGGAGCAAAAGGTGCTGCACATATTGGAGTACTGAAAGCATTTGAAGAAGAAAAAATAGAAATAAATTATATAGGAGGAACATCGTCGGGAAGTATAGTAGCAACTTTATATGCAGGTGGATATAAAGCAGATGATATTTATTATATTTTTAAAAAATATTGTAAAAAAATAAAATATGTAGAATTGAAAAATATATTTAAATTATTTTTTGGAATTACTTTAACAGGGATAATAACAATTGATGGTTTAAATTCCGGAAAATCAATAAAAAAATTAATTAATAAAATATGTGGTAAAAAAAATATTTATAATATTTCTGATATTAAAATGCCACTTGCAATTCCAAGTGTTGATATGAATACAGGTGATGTAATTTGTTTTACATCTTCTAAAATAAGAGCTTTTTCTGATAATACAATTTTTGTAAATGATGCAAATATTGGAAATTGTGTTCAGGCTAGTTGCAGTTTTCCATCTGTTTTTTCTCCATGTGATTTTAATAATAGAAAATTAGTTGATGGTGGAATTAGGGAAAATGTGCCTTGGAGAGAACTTAGATTTTTGGGTGCTGATAAGGTTATAAGTGTTGTTTTTGAAAATGAAGTTGATGATAGTTGTTGTAAAAACTTAGTTGATGTTGCTGTTCGTTCTTTTGCATTAATGGGTAAGGAACTTTCAAAACATGAACTTAGTGGGGCGGATTATTTAATTAAAATTAAAAGTAAAAAGATTTCTCTTTTGGATATGAGTAAAATGGATTATTTTTATAAGTTGGGGTATAGGGAAGCGAAGAAATTTATTCTTCAAAATTTAAAATAATAGTTGCAATAAGTAAATATTTATTATATAATTAGTTCGCCTTCGAAAGGAGGTGAACGAATGAAGGACATTAAGGAACTACTAAAAATCATTTTAATATTAAAACTTCTAGAGTTTTTGGAAAGTGATTGAAGTTTAAAAAGAACAGGACCGCCATCCTGTTCTTTTTATTATATGAAAGACATTAAGAATTTTTTATATTTTGCTTAAGCTACTTGTAGTATACTACATATTTTATTATATGTCAATATTTACGAAAAAATTCATATTAACTATAAATATATTTTATATTAGAAATTTAATTATAAAATAAAATTTAGTACAATTTTAAACTTTTTCAGTAGTTTCAATATTTTTTTCTACATCTTTATTTTCAATCTCCAAAGCCTTTTTCTCATTTTCTTGACGTTGCAAATTATCCTTAGCAACAGTCATCAATAATTTAATTCTATTCGCCTGGTTAGTCTCACTAGCACCTGGGTCATAATCAACAGGAGAAATATTAGCCTCCGGATATTTTTCCCTAATAGTTTTAATAACACCTTTACCAACAACATGGTTAGGCAAACAAGCAAAAGGCTGAACACAAATAATATTAGGAATATCATGTTCCATATATTCAATCATTTCTGCAGTTAAGAACCAACCTTCACCAGTTTGATTTCCAATAGATAAAACATCTTTTACTTTATCTTCTAAGTGCCAAATATCACAAGGTTGTAAATAACCTTTTTTAGAATTTGCCAATGCAATTTTTTCATCTTTTTCTAATATATCAATTAATTTAATCGCAATTTTACTTATTTTTGCAGATGTTTTATTTATATTTAATAAACTATTAAACGTAATTTTATGTGTTGCCATAAATTTAACAAATCCCATAAAGTCAGGTAAAATAACTTCTGCGCCTTCCTTTTCAAGCATTTCCGCAGCGTAGTTATTACCAAATGGATGATATTTAATTAATACTTCTCCAACAATTCCTACTTTAGGCTTTTTAACAGATGTATCTAATTCAATTTTCTCAAAATCATTTACAATATCATAAATACTTTGCTTAAATTGTTTATTTGTTGATTTTTTAACCATTTGTTTACATTTAGCCATCCACTCATCATAAAGTTTTTGAGTTTCACCTTTGTTCACTTCATAGGCTCTGTTTTTTGTAAGCATTTTTTGTAATAAATCACCATAAACAACAGATTTTATTAATCCTTCAATTAATTTTGGTGTTATTTTAAATCCTGGCATTTTTTCCATACCAACAACATTGAATGATATTACTGGTACATTGCTAAATCCTGCGTCTTTAAGCGCTTTTCTAATAAATCCTATATAGTTTGTTGCCCTACATCCACCACCTGTTTGTGACATGATTAAGGCAGTTTTATTTAAATCATATTTTCCAGATTCAAGTGCTTCAATCATTTGTCCTGTTACTAAAATTGATGGGTAACAAGCATCGTTATTTACATATTTTAATCCTGTTTCTACTGTATGTTGAGTACATTCTCTTAGTAATACTGCATTATAACCTGCGGCCTGTACTGCAGACTCTAATAAATCAAAATGTACTGGTGCCATTTGTGGGATTAAAATCGTGTAATCTTTTCTCATTTCTTTTGTAAAGATTTTTTTCTTTAATCCGTAGTCACCATCGGCTTTTTCTTCTTGTTTTTTTGCAATACGTTTATTCATACTTGCTAGAAGTGAACGAATACGAATTCTTACTGCCCCTAGGTTATTAACTTCATCTATTTTGATTAATGTGTACATTTTATCATAACTTGACAAAATTTCTTCAACTTGGTCTGTTGTTACAGCATCAACACCACATCCAAATGAGTTTAATTGTACTAGTTCTAGGTTATCGTGTTTACCAACAAAGTCTGCTGCTGCGTAAAGTCTTGCGTGGAATACCCATTGGTCTACAACCCTTATTGGACGTTTTGCTTCTGTTTTATCAGACACACTGTCTTCTGTTAGAACACATAGTCCTAAAGATGTAATTAAAGTATCTATACCATGGTTTATTTCTGGGTCGATATGATAAGGTCTTCCTGCTAAAACAATTCCTCTTAGGTTGTTTTCTTCAATATATCTTACGGTTTCAGAACCTTTGTCACGTATATCCTTTTTACATTTTTGATATTCTGCTTCTGCCTTTTCTGCGGCTTCTAGTAATTCTTTTTTAGTAAAGTTATATTCTTTGAATTCATCTAATTCCATTATCTTTTTAACTAGATTTTTAGTTTCAAATGGTAAGAATGGATTCATGAATTTTATATTATGTGTTTTTAAATCTTCAACATTATTTTTTAGTACTTCTGAATATGAAATTACTATTGGACAATTGTAGTGGTTGTCTGCTTTTTCATATTCTTTTCTTGAATAAGGCATACAAGGGTAGAAAATAGTTTTTATTCCTTTTTCAATTAAATTTTCAATATGTCCATGAGAGATTTTTGCTGGATAACATACTGATTCAGAAGGCATTGATTCCATACCTTTTTCATATGTTTTTCTTGTACTTTTATCTGATATAATTACCCTAAAGCCTAGGCTTGTAAGGAATGTAAACCAGAATGGATAATCTTCATACATATTTAAAACTCTTGGAATTCCTATAGTTCCTCTAGTTGCGTATTGTTCTTCAAGTGGTTTATAATCAAATATTCTTTGATATTTGTATTGTACTAAGTTTGGTAAATTCTTTTTATTTGTTGTAATACCTGCACCTTTTTCACAACGGTTACCAGAAACATGTATTGCACCATTGCTAAATTTATTTATTGTCAATTTACAATGATTTTCACAATTGTTACATCTTGCATGAGTTACTTTAATTTCTAATTTATCTAATTCATCTGCTTTTAAAATAGTTGATGTGTATTCCATATCTAGGTTTGATTCATATTGTTCTTTAGAAAGTAAAGCCATTCCATATGCACCCATTAAACCTGCAATGTCTGGTCTTACAACATCTTTTCCAACTATTTTTTCAAATGCTCTTAAAACTGCATCATTGTAGAATGTTCCACCTTGAACTACAATGTGGTCTCCCAAAGTGGCCGTATCCCTAACTTTCATAACTTTTTGAATAGCATTTTTGATAACTGAATATGAAAGTCCGCTTGAAATATCTCCTACTGTATAGCCTTCTTTTTGAGCTTGTTTTATTTTAGAGTTCATAAATACTGTACATCTTGAACCCAAATCAACAGGTCTTTTTGCTTCAATTGCCTCTTTAACAAATTGTGAAATTTCTAAGTTTAGGCTTTTTGCAAATGTTTCTATAAATGAACCACATCCAGATGAACATGCTTCATTTAGCATAATATTGTCTATTGCACCATTTTTCATTTTGATGTATTTCATATCTTGTCCACCAATATCGATTATTGCAGTTACATCAGGTTCAAATTGTTTTGCAGCAGTGTAATGTGCAATTGTTTCTATTTCATTTAAATCAACATTTAGAGCTGTTTGAATTAATTTTTCACCATATCCTGTAACGCCACTATACCTAAGGATTGCTTTCTCTGGTAGGACTTCATATAAATTTTTAAGCATATTCATAACACTTTTTAGAGGGTTACCCTCATTGCTACCATATAATGAATATAGCAAGTTTCCATCTTTATCAATTAATACCAATTTTGTAGTTGTTGAACCTGCGTCAATTCCAATGTAACAGTCGCCTTCATATGTAGAAAGTTCAGTTCTTGCAACTTTTGCTTTGTCATGTCTATCTTTGAATTTTTTGTAATCTTCTTTATTTTTGAATAAAGGTTCAATTGGATGTGTTGTATTATCTTGGGAATTTCTTAAATTTTCTATTTTTTTCTTCAATTCTTCAACAGTTATTGGTTTTGTATTTAGGGAATCAAGGGCTGCCCCTTTAGCTACTAATAAATGGGCTTCTTCAGGCACAATTACTTCTTCAGGTGTTAAATTAAGTGTTTCTATAAATCTTTTTCTTAATTCTGGTAAGTAACTTAATGGACCACCTAAAAATGCTACGTTTCCTCTAATTGGCCTTCCACAAGCAAGTCCACTAATTGTTTGATTAACAACTGCTTGGAAAATTGAAGCAGCAATATCTTCTTTTGCTGCACCTTCATTTATTAAAGGTTGTATATCTGTTTTAGCAAAAACACCGCATCTTGATGCAATTGGGTATATCGTTTTGTAATCTTTTGCCAATTCATTTAGACCTGCGGTATCTGTGTGTAAAAGTGATGCCATTTGGTCTAGGAATGCACCAGTTCCGCCGGCACAAGTTCCGTTCATTCTTTGTTCAATTGATTTTCCAAAATATATAATTTTTGCATCTTCTCCACCAAGTTCGATTACTACATCAGTTTGTGGAATATATTTTTCAACAGACCTTTTGCATGATACAACTTCTTGTATGAATTCTACACCTAAGAACTTGCTTGCAGACATTGCTCCAGAACCTGTTAGTGCTATTGTAAATGTGTTTTCTGGATACATTTTTGCTAAGTTTTCTAGTACATTGCATACTGTGTTTTTTGTGTCTGAAAAGTGTCTTTGATAGTCTTTATATATTGTGTTTTGAATTTCATCCATTACTATTATTTTTACGGTTGTTGAGCCTACGTCTAGTCCTACATGTAAAACTTTTTCCATAATTAATTTCTCCTCTCGCTCGTTTAAACATCCCATGTATAAATTACTGTTTTTTTGTTAGGGCTATGAGGTTTTTTAAATAATTTATACACCCTAATTTTATACGGAAAATGGCCATTTGTCAAATGTTAAAAAATGGAAATTACCACTAAATTTTTGCATATTTTGGACAAACAAATAATACTATTGAATATAAAAATAAGTGAAATGGGGAGGAGAATATGAAAAATAAAAAAATTTTAATTTTATTTATAATTTCAGTAATTTTAATTGTAGTTATAGGATATTTTGCAATTAAATTTGTCAAACAAAAGAAGAGTAATGAAATTCAAAACGAATATGTTCCACAAGAGGAAATATCGGATGAGCAGTCAAGAGAAACAATTGTAAGTTTATATTTTGCAGATAAAGAAACAGGTCTTTTAAAGCCAGAGGCAAGACTTGTAAATGTAAAAGATTTAATAAAATCACCTTATAATACTTTGGTTGAACTTTTAATTTCTGGTCCCAAAAATGATAAATTGAAAGTTGTTATTCCTGAAAATACTAAACTTTTAAATGCTTCATTAGATAAAGAATGTTTAACTTTGGATTTTTCTTCTGAGATTTTGAATTATAATAAAGATGATAGTATGCTTAAAAATAATTTGATTTATTCAATTGTTAATACTGTTACTGAGTTAAATGAGGTTAATAAGGTCAAATTCTTGGTTAATGGTCATGCATCAAGTGATTTTGAGGAGTTCTATGTGAGAAAATAGTTTGAAAAATTTGACATATGGTAAAGTCTGTGTTAATATATATTTAGCAATTGCAAAACAAGTTTTTCAAAAAGAAATAAACAAAAAAGGACTGGGAATGTCTCTCAAAACATTTTTCCCAGTCTTTCTTTTTGCTATTTGCTTAGATATTTTATTATGTAATAAATTAGTATAAGCTTTAGCAAAGCTAACAAGTCTTTCATTTAAGAAATAAACCTCCTTCCTGCCACTAAGCAAGTCGGCGATTTAATATTAATATAAAATCTGTTTATTGTCAATAGTAAATTAATATATACTGATTTGTAAATATCTTAATGATTATTTCTATTAAAAATATTTGAAACATTTTTATATAATTTAACATAATCCCAAAAACCTTGAAAATCATTTAAAAAATGTTCAACTTCATTTAAAGAATTAATTGTATTTTTTTTACAAGTTTTAAAATTAAGCTTTTTCTTTTTAGGCGGAGAAGGCTTTTTTGATGGTGGCTTTGGTTTTGGAGGAGGTGATGGCGGTGGTGCCAAATTTTTAGGTGGTGGAGGAGGCGGAGGGGATTTGCAATTATTTTTACTTTTTTCACATCTATATAAAGTTGGCATAGAAACACTTCTTTCTTTTATTAAAATATTTATACTATATTATTAAATAAATGGAAAAATGGTGAATATGTAGTTGGATGAATAAGTTGAAAAATTTGACATATAATAATATGTATTTAGCAATTTTATGAATGGTTTCAAAAGATAACCTCCTTCCTGCCACTAAGCAAGTCAGTGATTTAATATTAATATAAAATTCAATCATTGTTAATAGTAAATAAATATATACTAATTTGTAAAAATAAAATTATAATAAATACTTGTTTTTTATCCAAAATTGTTGTAACATTTTAATATAAAATAAGAAAGAAAGAGAAAAACATGGAAATAGAATTAAAAGAAAATGAAAGAATAGACGACTTAGAATTCAAAAACCTAAAAATAATCCAAAACACAAAAGGGTTCTGCTTTGGAATTGATGCAGTATTATTATCAGACTTTGCAAAAAATATAAAGAAAAATGCAAAAGTATTAGATTTAGGAACAGGTACAGGAATAATATCAATTTTATTATGTGGAAAAACAAATTTAGAAAAAATAGTAGGTGTAGAAGTTCAAAAAGAAGTTGCAAATATGGCAAAAAGAAGTTCAAAATTAAATAATCTAGAAAATAAATTTGAAATAATAAATGAAAATATAATAAATTTGGACAATATATATGAAAGAAATTCTTTTGATGTTATAGTTACAAATCCACCATATAAAAAAGAAAATACAGGAATAGTAAACGAAGAAGAAAAGAAGTTAATTTCAAGACATGAGGTATTAGCAAAGTTAGAAGATTATATAAAAATATCTAATAAATTGTTAAAAGATAAAGGCGAATTTTATATGGTTCACAGGCCAGAAAGACTTGTTGATATCATTGCATATATGAGACAATATAAAATTGAGCCAAAAGAAATAAGATTTGTATGTTCACATGAAAAAGAGCCACCAAAATTAGTATTAATTAAAGGAGTAAAAAATGCAAAACCATTTTTGAAATTTAAAGAAGATTTGTACATATATAATGATGATGGAAGTTATACAGATGAAATTTATGAGATATATAACAAAAGAAAAAATGTTGAAAATTAATAAAATAGTGCTAAAAAAATGTAATTATTTAAAATAAAATTTTGAATTTTTTAGCACACTTTACATGAGGAAGGAAAGAAAAAAATAATGAAAAAAGGAACTTTATATATAGTAGCAACACCAATAGGAAATTTAGATGATATAACAGTAAGAGCAATAAAAACTTTACAAGAAGCAGATTTGATAGCAGCAGAGGACACAAGACATACACTAAAATTACTAAACCATTTAGAAATATCTAAACCAATGATAAGTTACCACAGACACAACGAAGAAACAAAATCAAATGTATTAATTGAAAAATTGCAAGAAGGTCAAAACATTGCACTAGTATCAGACGCTGGAACACCAGGAATTTGTGACCCTGGAGAAGAAGTTATAAAAAAATGTATAGAATTGGGAATAAATATTGTTCCAATTCCAGGAGCATGTGCAATGATAAATTCTTTGATTTGTTCAGGAATAGACACAAAAGAATTCACATTTTTAGGATTTTTACCATTAAATAAAAAATTAAGAAAAAAGAAATTAGAAGAAATAGAAAAAGCAAATAAAACAATAATAATTTATGAAGCACCACATAAATTAGAAACAACTTTAAAAGACCTTCAAAAAGTATTGACGCAAGATAGAAAAGTCACTTTGGCTAGGGAAATAACAAAAATACATGAAGAATTTATTAGGGGAAATATAGATGAAATAATTCAAAAGGCAGAAAATTTAAAAGGTGAAATTGTGTTAATTATAGAGGGGAATAAAGAAGTTGAAGAAGAAAATTCTTTAAATAACCTTACTATAGAAGAACATTATAAATTTTATGAAGAGCAAGGATTATCAAAAAAAGATATTATAAAGAAAGTTGCAAAAGATAGAAATATGAATAAAAATGATGTATATCAACAATTTATATAAAAATAGATATATAGGGAGTCTTCCTATATATCTATTTTTTTTGTAATATATTTAATTCATCAGAGCAATTTTTGCATACAAGTTTCCCTTTGTATTCAATTAAATCCTCTGTATTTCCACAAAAAATACAATCTGGTTCATATTTTTTTAATATGATAGAAGAATCATCAACGTATATTTCAATAGGGTCTTTTTCAATTATATTAAATTGATTTCTAATTTCTATTGGTATAACTACTCTTCCAAGTTCGTCAACTCTTCTTATAATTCCTGTAGCTTTCATGTTTTTCCTCCTCAATGATACTTTTTAATAAATCCATTATTGATTTCATATTAACTATAGCACAAATATTTCGATTGGTCAATTAAAAAATGACAAAAAATGTCAAAAATGACATAAAAGTGTTACAATTCATAGTCAGTAAAATTATTGCTTGTGTGTTTCCCGTCCCCCTTGGATATATATGTATATGATTTGAAACGTTTTCTCGGCTCAATACGCAACATAAGAATTTCTAAAATAAATTTATGGCACCCTTCCGCTTAGTCCTCACTGCGTTCGACGCGAACTCTTTCCATAAATTTATTTAAGAATTTTTAATATTGCTCCAATTACATTCGAAAAGTTTAAAATCATATACATATATATCCAAGGGGGACGGGAAACACACAAACAATAATTTTATGGAATATGTGTAGTAACAATAAATGTGAAACCGAACTTCAACTAATAAGTAATAAACAGAAAAAAAACTAATAAAATTATATAGGTGATTTGAATGTTAAATATATTATGGCCATCATTTTTAATAATATCAATAATATATGCAATTTTATCAGGAAATTTAAAAAATATAAATAATTCAATATTTGAAAGTGCAAATTCAGCGGTGAATTTATGTATTACTTTACTTGGAACAATGTGTCTATGGAACGGAATAATGCAGATAGCCAGTAAAACAACAGCAATGAAAAAAATCACAAAGTTTCTAAAACCAATAATAAAAATTTTATTTCCCAAAATAGAAAAAAATACTGACACATACGAAAAAATATCTATGAACATGGTAGCAAACATATTAGGATTAGGAAATGCTGCAACACCACTAGGCATTAAGGCAATGCAAACAATGCAAGAAAAAAATAACAATAAAAAAGTATTAACAAATGATATGGCAATGTTTATTGTATTAAATACGGCTTCGATTCAACTTATACCAACCACAGTAATAGCCATACGAAACTCACTAGGGTCAAATAATCCAACAGCAATTATTGTTCCGGTGTGGATTGCAACAATATGTGCAGCAATTGCGGGAATTACTGCTACAAAAATTTTTATAAAATTAGGTAAATAAAATTTATGAGCAAAATATAAAATTAAAATTATATAATATATTTTTTGCAAAAAAGAGGTGATTTCACATTGAAATTTATAGAATATTTTTCTAATTTAGCAATGCCATTAATGATAATAATTATAATATTATATGGAATATTAGAAAGAAAAAAAGTATTTGATATTTTTTTAGAAGGAGCAAAAGATGGAATAAAAATTATTTACAACATTTTTCCCACATTAGTTGGATTGTTTGTAGCAATTGGAGCACTAAGAAGTTCAGGGATAATTGATGTTATTGTAAAATTTTTAAATCCACTTTTAAACATTGTTAATTTTCCTACAGAGATTTTGCCACTTGCATTGATAAGACCAATTTCAGGTAGTGCTTCTGTTGCTGTAGCAACTGATATAATGAAAAATTTTGGTGTCGATTCAAATATTGGATTAATCGCATCTGTAATAATGGGTTCAACAGAAACCACTGTTTATACGATTGCTGTTTATACAAGTAGTGTTGGAATAAAAAAGACGAGATTTGTTTTATGGGCTGCTTTGATAGCAGATTTTGTTGGTATTGTAACAAGTATTATTGTATGCAAAATACTATTTTAATAACAATAATTTTATGAGCCATAAGCTGTAATCTTTTTTATGTCGATTTTTGTCGAAATCTTTTTGTTGACTTTTTATGAAAACTGATATATAATATGTCCATAAAAAGTTTAAAATAAAAATCTTAAAGGCTAATAAAATTTAAAGAAATAAAGAAACAAACATACAGGAGGTCTTATGATTTTTAAAATCATATTATTTATAATCAATTTTTTAATAATCAAAAAAATGATAACTAAAATACTAGCAATCATAATCTTAAAAAAAATCAATAAAAAAATTTAATAATGTTTTTAATTTTGTAGGGAAGATAGGTCTATCATAATATCCCCCAATATTTTGATATTTTATTTTTAATTATTTTTGTGTCCCACTTTTTACACAATCTATAAAAGTTATTTTCCCTACAATTATATAAATTATCTATGGTAAGTCTCACCATTAGAAATTTTAAAAGCTCTGAAAATTTGCTCTAGTAAAAAAACACGAATTAATTGATGTGGAAAAGTCATTTTCGAAAAGCATATTTTTTGATTAGATAAACCTAAAAGTTTTTCAGTTAGGCCCAAAGAACCACCAATTATAAAAGTGATTTGACTAGACTGCATAGATATATTTTCAATGTTTTTAGAGAACTCTTCAGAAGAAAGTTCCTTGCCCTTTAAATCCAAACAAACAACATAAGAATCTTTTTTTATGTGATTAATGATATTATTGCATTCTTTTGTTTTAATTTCATTTTCAATATTTAAATTAGTCTTGTCTGGAATTTTTTCATCTGGAAGTTCTAAAATATTTAATTTGCAATATTTTGAAAGTCTTTTTGAATATTCATCAATTGCATCTCTAAAAAATTTTTCTTTTACTTTTCCAATACATATTACATTTATAGTTAGCATTTTTAATCCTCAAATTGAATATTTAGGTTTTTAAATGGAATACCTATAACCAAATATCACTTTTGGAACTGATGATCACAAAAGAACATTAAAAAGAAAAACGTGTCCCAGGAACATCGCGGCTTGCAACATTTAATTTTAATGAATTTTCATTATAATTGCTATTAGAAATAATCTCATCAATAACTGTTTTATATGCCAATTCCGGAAAATTACTTTCTTTACTTAAATGTCCAAGAGTTGCTTGTTTAAGACCAGATTGTAATAAATGTGCAATTGTTTTTCCCGCTGTTTCGTTAGGTAAATGACCATTTGGACCTGCAATTCGTGATTTTAATATGTAAGGATATCTAGAAAATTTAAGTACTTCAGGATCATAATTTGATTCTAATAAAACAAAAATACTATCTTCCAAATTTTTTAAAATACCATTTGTCATATGGCCAATATCTGTCGCTATACTTATTTTTTGCTCTCCCTTAAAGATATTAAAACCGCAGGGATTTGCTGCATCATGCGGAATTGCAAAAGGCTTTATTTGTAAATCACCAATTTCGAATTTTTCTTCTATTTTAATATTATTTATATTTTCTTCTTTTATCTTATCTCTCTGTTTAGGCATTGCATCTAAAGTTTTTTGATTTACATATATAGGTAAATTAAATTTCTTTGCAAATGTTCCTAAACCTTGAACATGGTCTGAATGTTCATGTGTTACTAATATACCATTTATAGAAGCAGGGTCAACATCAAGGTTAGTTAATGCTAATTCAATCTTTTTACTACTAACTCCTGCATCTATTAATAGTCTGGTATTTTCTGTTTCAACATATAAACTGTTTCCACTGCTTCCACTATATAAACTACAAAAATTAAACATAATGTGTACTTCTTTCTATTTCTTTTGCTATTTTTTGCTATAGTTAGAAATAAAATGGACACTATAAAACCATATATCCACTTTATTTTTATCAAAAACTATTCATTTACTCTTTTTATATTTGCTCCAATTTTTCTGAATTTTTCTTCAATGTTTTCATAACCTCTATCTATGTGACCTAGGTTGTAAACTTCTGTTACACCATTTGCAGATACACCTGCAACAATTAAAGCAGCGCCTGCACGTAGATCTGTAGAATAA
The DNA here is from genome assembly GCA_001916065.1 of Clostridium sp. 28_17. GTDB lineage: Bacteria > Bacillota > Clostridia > TANB77 > CAG-508 > CAG-269. The sequence goes on along the minus strand of MNRS01000018.1, from coordinate 153,666 downwards.
ACAGGTGCTCCAAATAATTCGTCTACACCTTCAAATATGGCAGTTTTTCCTTGTGCTGTAATATTTGCACCCATCTTATTTAATTCGGCAGTATATTGGAATCTTGATTCCCAAATACTTTCGTTTATGATGCTTGTACCATTTGCAGTTGCTAAAACAACACCCATTTGAGGTTGCAAATCTGTTGGAAAACCTGGATAAGGTAATGTTTTAATATTTGCTTTATTAGGACGTTTGCTATACCAAACTCTAATACTATCACCATTATCTTCAACATTTCCACCAATTTCTACAATTTTTGCAGTTAAAGGTTCCAAATGTTTTGTTATACAATTTTTTATAAGTAAATCACCTTTAGATGCAATGGCAGCAAGCATAAATGTACCTGCTTCTATTTGATCTGGAACAACAGAATATGTAGCATTTCCATGTAATTTTTCAACACCATTTATTTTTATAACATCTGTTCCAGCACCTCTAATATCTGCACCCATTGTATTTAAAAAGTTAGCAACATCAACAATATGGGGCTCTTTAGCAGCATTATCAATTGTAGTTGTACCTTTTGCCAAAACACTAGCAAGTATAATGTTTATTGTTGCTCCAACTGAAACAACATCCATATATATGTGTGCACCTTTTAGGCAAGACGCTTTTGCACTAATTGTCCCTTTGCCAACTTTAACATTTGCTCCCAATAATTCAAAACCTTTAATATGTTGATCAATTGGCCTTGCACCTAAGTTACATCCTCCTGGCATACCAACTTCAATTTCTCCAGTTCTACCAAGCATCGCTCCAATAAGATAGTAAGAAGCTCTAAATTTACTTGTTAAATCAAGAGGTGCCTGTGTTGTAGTTATATTTGTTGTATCAATTTTTAATTCATTTTTTCCAGTCCAATCAATTTTTGCACCCATTTCTCCTAAAATTTTGCATAAAATTTGGACATCACTTATATTTGGCACATTTGTTATTGTGCAAACACCATCTATTAATAATGTGGCTGGTAATAGTGCTACTGCCGCATTCTTTGCTCCGCTTATTTCTACTTCACCTTTTAAAGGTGTTGGTCCTGTTATTACTAATTTTTCCAAAATGATTCCCCCTGAATAGAATATAATTTCATATGCATAAAATATACCATAAAGAGTTACGTATTGCAAGTATAATTAGAAATTTTTAGCAGTAAGGAGGCCATTATTTGCAAACAATTCTAGTAATTTAAATTTAAACTTTATACTAGAATTTGAACTGTCAGAAATTAATGAATATTCCTCATCAGATAAAACTTTTTGTAAATCCTCTTTTGATTCTTCTGGAACAAAGCCTGACGAAACATCAATAAAGCATAAAGAAGGGAACATCACACACCACCAATTACGACCTTTTGCTTCACCAATTTCAACTCTTAGAGCATCATAATAACCTGCAGGGAGCGAAATATCACCATATTGTTTTGTTGGAAATTCAAAATTTCCAATATTTATTTTTACATCATATGAATATCCTTCGTTGTAAATAGTATCTAAAGCAACTTGTTTAAATTCATCTTGATGCTCTGTTACAATTTTTATTGCTTCATCTTTAGAAGTACAATTTGAGCAAAGACCATTCATATATTTAAGTAAATTATCTCTTACTTTGTATTTTAAGGCTTGATCCGCATCACTGTTGCTATTTGCCAAAACGTGCAATCTAAAAACACTGTTACTTATATCTGTTGATACTGCCTGAACATAAGAAAAAGCACAGATTATTGTATATATAATTAATAATAAAATTAAAGTTAGGATAATTCCTAATTTGGAATTTTTTTTGTTGTTTAATAATTTTTTCATATGTTACCTCCAATAAACTTTTTTTCTAAAAAATTCTTTAATTTAATTATTTACATTTTAGATAAAATTATACAAATAAAAGAAATAAAGGTGATTTTTAATTATAGGGCAATTTTTGAAATATAATTGAAATATTTCTGAAATAAATTTGAAATATTTTCCAATTTTTTCTTGACACACAAAAAAATAAATGGTAAAATTTACCAGTAATCAAAAACAAGGTTACACTAAAGAAAAAAACTTTGTAAAGTGAAAGGGTTGATATTCTTATGATGAAAAAAAACAAAAGAAAAGAAAAAATATGCTTGTTTTTTGCAAGTGATTATCATTTTGAAATGATAAGTTTACCTTATATTAATGAAAATTTAAAAAAGAATAAAAATGTAATAATAATGACAGAAAATAATTTAGATAATACAGTAAATAAAGTTTTAGAAAATGTAAATTTGGCAAAAGAAGACAAAGAAAGAATAACAAAAATAAACTGGAAAAATAATGATTTGGATAAATTTAAAGAAGTAAAAAATGCAAATAAAGAAGGAAAAGAAACATTAATCTTTATAAAAGGAAAAGAAAATTATATAGAAAATATGAATAGAAATATAGAAAATTGGATAAACAATAGTGATGTAAAAGTTGTAGATTGTTATGATATAAACGAAATCAAAGAAGATGCAAGCAATATAGAAAAAAATTATACCAAAATTTTATCAACATCAGGTGTGGTTACAGTTCACAGCCTACATAATTACCCAATGGTAGGAAGGAAAACACGCAAACAATAATTTTACGGACTGTGAATTGTAACCAGGTGTAGAAAAAATATTATAAAATTTTAAAAAATACTTGATAAATTTCAATAAATAGTATAAAGTATAAAGTACATAAAAAAATGAAGCAGTCAAAGTGCAAACGAAAGGAAGAATAAATATGGACAATACATTAGAAGAAGCAAAAGTAATATTAAAAAAATACAACCAAGAACACTTATTAAATGGTTATGAAAATTTAGATGAAAAAAAGCAAAAGCAATTATTAGACCAAATAATGAACATAGACTTCGAATTAATAAAAAGCCTTTATGCCAATACAACAAAAGAAGAATCAGAAAACGAAGATGTAATTGAACCAATGGAATATCTAGACAAAAACAAATTATATGATAATTATAAATACTATGAAAATATAGGAAAACATGCTATACAAGAAGGAAAACTTGCTGCAGTTACAATGGCAGGAGGACAAGGAACAAGACTTGGACATAGTGGACCAAAAGGAACCTATGATATAGGCTTAGACTCACACAAATCATTATTTGAATTATTAAGTGATGGGTTAAAAGAAGCAGGAAAAAAATATGATGTTACTATACCATGGTTTATAATGACAAGTAGAGAAAACAATGAAGAAACAGTAAACTTCTTTGAAAAAAATAGATACTTTGGATATCAAAAAGACAAAAACATCTTCTTCTTTATCCAAGGTGAATTACCAATGGTAGACACAGAAGGAAAAATATTAATAGGTGAAGATGGTTTAATAAAACAAGCCGCTGATGGACATGGAGGAATTTATGAATCATTAGTAAAAAGTGGTATGACTGAAAAAATGAGACAACTTGGAGTAGAATGGGTATTTATAGGTGGAGTTGACAACTGCCTTGTAAAAATGGTAGACCCAGTACTTATGGGAGTAGCAATAGATAAAGGTGTCACAGTTGCATGTAAATCAATTGTAAAAGCAAATCCACACGAAAAAGTAGGAGTTTTCTGTAAAAGAAATGGAAAACCAGGTGTTATAGAATACTCAGAAATTACTGATGAAATGGCAGAGGCAACAGATGAAAATGGTGAACTTTTATATGGTGAATCACATATACTTTGCAATTTGTTTAGCATTGATGCAGTTGAAAGAATGGGTCAAACACCATTACCATACCATAGTGCTTTTAAAAAAGCTAAATATATTGATAAAGATGGAAACTTAGTAGTTCCAGATTCTCCAAATGCATATAAATTTGAGGCTTTCTTGTTTGATGCTTTTGGTGAGGTTGATGATATGGCAATTCTTAGAGTTAAGAGAGAAGAAGAATTTGCACCTGTTAAGAATGCTGATAGTGCTGGAGTTGATTGTCCAAGTACTGCTAGAAAATTATATGAGGAATTCCATCATTTAAAATAAAATAAAAGAGTAGGTTAGCAAAATGGCCTGCTCTATTTTTTGCAAAAAAAAAAGTATGTGCATTCGTGGTACACATACTGTTATGATTATTGAATACTGGTTATTTAATTTTTAATTCTGTATTTAAATAATAATACAATATCTTAAATTTGTCAATATTTTGTAAATATTAATTAAAAAGTTCTAGATTTTGCTTGATTTTATTGTGGAAATATTATAGAATACTATCAACCTGACGCTAAGAAAGGTGAGTCTTTTCTAAAAGGCGGAAAGGGGGGTTAATTTTGAACAATTCTGACCTTATTTTACATTTGGTTGAACAATTATTGGCAGAAAGAGAAAAAAATATAAAAATGCAACAAGAACAAGAAAAAAATCAAAGCCAAATGCAAAAAGAAATTGTTAAGACTAATAAGTAGCAATACATAGTCGATGGAGTGGGGTTCACAGCCTACTCTATTTTTTGCATAAAAAAAGTATGTGTATTCACAGGTACACATACGATTAATTTTGAACAACAGAGACCTCACTGTTCATTTATTCTGTACCTAAATAATATCACAATATCTCAAACTTGTCAAATAATTTTCCAAAAACTCTTTATTTATTTTTCAAATAATGATATTATAATCATATCAAAAATTATTGTCAAAAACGCAAGTCTAATGACATAATAAAAATTGTCAAAAAAGAGTGTACCTAATGACAGAAAAGAAAGGATTGATAAAATGAAAAATTATTTAGAAGAATACAAAAAATGGTGTGAAAGTCCAGACTTTGACGAAGAAACAAAAAAAGAATTGTCAGAAATAAAAGACAATGAAAAAGAAATAGAAGATAGATTTTACAAAGAACTAGAATTTGGAACAGCCGGATTAAGAGGAGTAATAGGGGCCGGAACAAACAGAATGAACAAATATACAGTAGGAAAAGCAACACAAGGGTTAGCAAATTACATAAAAGAACAAGGAACACAAGATAAAGGTGTAGCAATAAGTTATGACTCAAGAAGGATGTCAAAAGAATTCAGTTTACAAACTGCTTTAATATTAAATGCAAATGGAATAAAAACATACTTATTCGAAAACTTAAGACCAGTACCAGAATTATCATTTGCAGTTAGAGAATTAAAATGCACAGCAGGTGTTATGATTACAGCAAGTCATAATCCACCAAAATACAATGGATACAAAGTTTACTGGGACGACGGAGCACAAATAGTAGCGCCAAGAGACAAAGATATAATAGCAAAAGTAAGAGCAGTTGCAGAATATAGTGAAATTAAAGAAATATCAAAAGAAGAAGCAATTGAAAAAGGATTATTTAATATTGTTGGAACAGAAATGGATGACAAATATATAAATACTTTAAAATCTTTAATATTAAATCCTGAAATTGTAAAAGAACAGGGAAAAAACTTAAAAGTTGTTTATACACCATTACATGGAACAGGAAACACAGTTGCAGAAAGACTTTTAAAAGAAATAGGAATCCAAAATTTATATGTTGTTCCAGAACAAAAAGAACCAGATGGAAACTTCCCAACAGTTGATTACCCAAACCCAGAAGATAAAAAAGCATTCAAATTAGCACTTGAATTGGCTAAAAAAGTAGATGCAGACGTAGTTTTAGCAACAGACCCTGATGCAGATAGACTAGGAATTTATGCCAAAGATACAAAAACAGGGGAATACATGACATATACAGGAAATATGTCTGCACTATTAATTGCCGAATATAGAATCTCTCAAATGAAAGAAAAAGGAATTTTACCTGAAAAAGGAATGTTTATTACAACAATAGTTTCTTCAGACTTAGCAAAAGCGATTGCTTCAAACTACGGATTAGAATGTTTTGAAGTTTTAACAGGATTTAAAAATATTGGAGCTATCATGAAAAGAGAAGAAGAAAAAACAGATGGAGATAAATACGTATTTGGATTCGAAGAAAGTTATGGATGCTTAATAGGGGACTATGCAAGAGACAAAGATGGTATTGCCGCAGTAATGGCACTATGTGAAGCCGCATGTTACTACAGAGCAAACAACGAAACATTATGGGATCAAATGAACAACATTTATAAAAAATATGGCTTCTACAAAGAAGATCAAGTTTCAATTGTTTTAGAAGGTGCTGAAGGTGCTGAAAAAATAAAAGAAATGATGACAGAAATGAGAAATAAAGATGTTGAAAATATTGGAGACTACAAAGTTTTAACATTTAAAGATGTTGACAATGATTATGTTAAAGATATGGCTACAGGAGCAGAAAGTAAAACAGGATTACCAAAATCAAATGTTTTGTATTATCAATTAGAAAATAATGCATGGTGTTGTGTTCGTCCATCTGGAACAGAACCAAAAATCAAATTGTATTTTGGTGTAAAAGGAAAAGATGAAGAAGATGCAACAAATAGTTTGGAAATATTAAAAGATGCAATGGTAAAATTAGTTAGAGGAAATTAAAAAGCAAAGAAATAAAAAATCGGGATTTAGTGGCACCCACAAAAAATCCCGATTTTAAAAATGTACATTTTTAGGAGGAAAATAATGCAAAGAATATTAAGCCATATGAGAAAAGCAATAGAAGACTACAAAATGATAGAAGAAAACGACAAAATAGCAATATGCTTATCAGGAGGGAAAGACTCAATAACCATGTTACACGCCTTCAAGGCATTACAAAGATTTTATCCAAAAAAATTTGACATAATAGCAATAAGTATAAATCCAGGATTTGAACACTTCGACACAAACTTATTACAAAAAATGTGTGATAAATTAGAAATACCATTATTTATAGAAAACAGTCACGCACAAGAAATAGTATTTGACATCAGAAAAGAAAAAAATCCGTGCTCATTATGTGCAAATTTACGCAGAGGAGTAATAAATTCAATAGCGGTACGTGAAGGATGCAATAAGATTGCATTAGGGCATAATGAAGATGATGTATTAGAAACATTTTTACTAAATTTATTTTACACAGGAAGTATAGGAACGTTTTCGCCAGTTAGTTATATGGATAGAACAGGAATAACTTTGATAAGGCCTTTAATATATACGCCTGAAAAAGAAACAAGAAGATTTGTGAAAAAAAATAATTTGAATGTTATGTCTAAAGTATGTCCAATGGATGGAACTTCTAAAAGAGAGGATATGAAACAAATGATTTTTTCTCTTCAAAAAGATATTCCTATGATAAGAGCAAATTTATTTGGAGCAATAAGGAGAAATTTACCAGATTGGAAATAATTTCTTTTTGACAAAAATTGTCGATTTTTGTGCAATGTACTGTACAGAATTGATAAAAAATATAATTTTGTACAATATCCTGTACAAAATTAATAAAAATAACTTATGTAATAAAAATGTAATATAAATTTAAAAAAACTAAATAAAAAAATAAAAAATGTGCTTCCCTAGTAAGGTAGAAGCACATTTTTGTAATATAAACCCATTCCAAAAAAACACCTATTGAATAACCAAAAAAAATTAATTACAATTATAATAAGGTAAAATGTCGAAAAACTAAAAAAGCCTTAGGAGGGGAATGAGATTTATGAAAAATCAAGTAACAAATCTAATTACAAAAATAATTTCAATTCTAGTCATAATGCTAATGATAGTAAACAGTTCACTAATGCTAGTAATATCAGTAGCAGCAGACGCAGTACAAAAAATAATAGACGAAACAAAAACAAATGCAATTTATGAACTGAATATAGAAAAATACGTAAATTACAAGATAGGAGACAAGCAAGGAACCCTTGTGCAAACTAACCTAAAAACAGGAATTGAATATCAAGAAGGGCAAGAATACGCTCCAATACAAGAAACAAATGTAACTATAAAAACTCCTAAGATAAACGATAAATATCCAGAAAACGTAGAAATTATTACAAAATCTACAAAAGCAACAAACGGTGATGGAAACGGAAAAGATGTTAATTATACTTACAACAAAGAAAATGGACAACTACAAATAATTGCAGAAAACAAGGCAGATGACAAAGGAAACATCTATACCGAAAATGTTGCTGGTGCAAGAGACGAATATCAAATAGATTTTTATTATGATGCAGATTGCTATAATGGTGAAAATCAAAAAAGAGTGCTAAATTTTACAGGAAAAGAAAATTTGAAGGTTAAAAATAATGAAAATGAGGCACAAATAAGCAAAGATATTAAATCAGATTTTGAAGTAGCAGAAAATATATCTGGATTAATTTCAACAAATGCTACAACAAGTGATATTTATAATGGATATATCAATGCAAATGTAAAAAATGGAACTGCAAATGATACAGAATACACAGAAAATATGAATATTCAAGTAGGATACAAAGAAATAGCAAACGAAATGTATGTTACTTTAACAAATACATTGAAAAATAAAAATGACAAAGAAACAGAAACTACAGATGTGGTTTATAAAGGTTTAAAATTAAACAAACAAAATATTTTAGACATCTTAGGTGAAGACGGAAACCTACAAGTATTAGACAATAAAGAAAACAAATTAGCAGAAGTAAATAAAGATACAAATGCAAATGATGATGGAACAATTGAAGTAAACTATGAAAATGAGCAAAATTCAATAATAGTAAAAACAACAAAACCTGTAAAAATCGGAGATTTAAAAATTGAAAACAAAAAATCTTTAAAGGCTTCAATGACAGATTTAAATAACAATAAAATAATATCAAAAAGTACAGTAAAATGTATAAATAGAGTACAAAAAGAAATAGAGCAAACACAAGAAAATAAAGAAACACAAGAAGTAATAGAAGAAAAATATAATTTTGAAAACACAAACGAAGAACAAATAAAAGAAGCAAAAACAAGAATTGATATTAATTTTAACAAAACAGAATGGACAAATAGTGCACAAAATGACACAACAATAACTGCAACACTTGTAACAAATAGTCCAGAATATAACCTATTTAAAAATCCTGTAATTGAAATTCAATTACCACAAGAAGTAGAAAAAGTAGTATTAGGTGAAACACAATTATTATATAATGACAATTTAAGTATTAAAAAAGCAGAAGTAATAGATAGAAATAACCAAAAGGTTATAAGAATAGAATTAAACGGAACTCAAAATGCATATACAACAAATTCAATTGTAAATGGTGTAAATGTTGTTATACCAGCAACAATAATTGTAAAAAAAGACATTGAATCTACTCAAACAAATGCTTATTATGCATATTTAAACGAAACTGCAACAGGAATTGATTATGAGCAAGAAGGTAAAAACTGCAAAAATATTGGTGTTAATATAACAGTACCACAACAAGAAGAAAATGCTGAACCACAAGAGACACAACAAGAAGAGCAAGAAGTTGTTTCTGCAAATTTAGATGCAGAAATAACAGCAAAGGTTGGAAATGATGTTATAGAAGATAAAGGAATGGTTCACCAAGGTGAAGTTATAACTTATACTTACAAAATAACAAACAATACAGGAAAAACTGTAAATGGAATAAAAGCAGTAGCAACAGTTCCAGATAATACAGTATATGTAACAAAAGATGGATCATACATAATAAAAGAAGGAGACAACGAATCAGGAGGAAGAAATCCACTATTTGTTGAAAATCAAGATATAAAAAATCTTACAAAAGATATAGGAAAATTAGAAAATGGTAAAACTCAAGAATTTTCTTTCCAAGTAAGAGTAAAAAATGAAGGAACATTTTCAACACAATTAACAATATCAAGTGAAAACAAAGAAAATATTGTGTTGAACAAAACTGCAACTGCAAAAAGTGCACCAATATCTGTTGAAGTTTTCTCTGCAGAAGATGTAATATCATCAGATACAAATAATAAAGTTGCTTTTTGTGTAAGCGTTGTAAATAATTCTGCAACAGAAACAATTTCTAATGCAAAAGTTAAAATTCAATTAGCAGACGAATGGGTATTTTATGATATAAAAGAAATGCCACCATATACATATGACGAAAAAACAAAAACTATTGAATTTGACACAGGAGAAATTGTACCAAAACAAGACCAAGGTGAAACAAAGCAAACAGGAGAACAATCATATTATATAGAAGTTGCAGCAGATAATATAAAAGAAGGGGTATATGAAAAAGATATACCATTTACTGCAACTGCGAAAATTGAAAACAGTGATGAAGAATATAGAGGAAATGTAGAACAATATAAAGCCCAATATGCAAATATTACAGTAAATCAATCAAGTAAAACAGAAGGAGAAGATTTACAAAATGACCAAGAAATAGAATATAATATCGAGGTTAAAAACACAGGAAAAAAAGAAGCGTTAATAAATATTATTGATAATTTACCAGAAGAACTAATACCAGAAGAAGTAACATATGAATCATATGTTTTAAATGATGAAACAGACCAATATGAAAAAATACAAAAAACATACAATATGGAACAAAAAATGGGTGATTATAATTTTTATGTTCAAACATATATATATCCAGATGATACATTAAAAGCTACAATAAAAGCAAAAGTTGACCGTACAGATAAATTTAAAAACATTGAAAACATAGTAACTGTAACAGGTCAATATATGCAAAGCAAAATATCAAACGGAATAAAAAATAGAATAGTTCCATATGGATATGTAAAACCAGATCCAGAAAATCCAGATCCAGAAAAACCAGATCCAGACAATCCAAATCCGGATAAACCAGATCCAGAAAATCCGGATCCAGATAATCCAACACCAGACAATCCAAGCGATAATAAAAGCACATATTCTATAAAAGGTGTTGCATGGATTGATTCAGATAAGAACGGCCAAAGAGATGATGGCGAAACATTATTAGAAGGAATTACAGTAAAATTATTTAATGCAGAAACAAACTCAATAGTAACAGATTCAAATAATAATACATTTAAAACAACAACAAATAGTAATGGAGAATATACATTTAGTAATGTAGCAAATGGAAAATATTTAGTATTATTTGAATATGATACAGACAAATATGAATTAACATCATATCAAAAAGACGGAATTAGCAACAACTTAAATTCAGATGCTATATTAAAAGAAGTTAATATAGATGGACAAGTTAAAAACGTTGGTGTAACAGATATTGTAGAAATAAACAATGCAAATATTTCTAATATAGATATAGGATTATTAGAAAAAGGAAACTTTGACCTAAGTGTTGAAAAATATATAACAAAAGTAACTGTAGAAACAAATGGAAGCACAAAAGAATACAATTATAATAATTCTAAATTGGCAAAAGTTGAAATTGCATCTAAAAAAATGTCAACATCAAACATAAAAGTTGAATATAAAATTATTGTAAAAAATAATGGAAATGTTGAAGCATATGGAACAGAGATTGCAGATACAATGCCACAAGGTTTTGAATTTGACGGAAATGCAAATGATGACTGGACATTGGAAAGTAAAAAAGCAGTTAACAAAAGTTTAGCAGCCACAAAATTAAAACCAGGTGAAAGCAAAGAGCTTACAATTGTTTTAACTAAAGATTTAAGTGATGGCTCAATAGGAACTGAAACAAATATTGCACAAGTTTCAAAAACATATAATACTGCAAATGAAAAAGATAGCAACACAGACAATAATAGTTCGCAGGCACAATTAATTATTTCTGTAAAAACAGGTTTAGTAATTAAAATAGGAATTGTTTTAGGAATAATTTTAATTTTAGTTGCAGTTGCAATGTTAATTAAAAATAAAAAAATTAGCAAAAATGCTTTAATGATGTTATGTACTATGATGATATTAGGTGGAATGATATTAAGTAATACAAATTCAATTGCAGATGATCTTACATACAATGATCTTGGAGGACATAAAGATGCATCTACAGGTGTTTGGAGTGTGCTTAACTCTAGCAAATCATTTTGGTGTATAACACCAGGAGGACATTTAGGAAGTCATGTTACTGGAGAATGGACAGCAAATGGAATGACTGTACATGGACAATGTAGTGTTAAACATACATATACAAAAACAAAAACTGTAGGGACATATACTACATTTGATTCATTTATAAGTTATCTTAAAAGTACTGCATCACAAGCAAAAGTATTTAAAAATTGGTTTGGGTCAACTGGCCCTGCAAGTGCATCTGGAAGTAAGGCAGCAAGCCCTACAAACAATAATTATGAAATAAAAGATGGTCAATTATTGGTAGGACCATTTAGATATACACATTCATTAACTAATGCTGAAGTAACAGGAAAATCAATGAGTGTAAAAGATGGTGGGACAGATATATCATATACAATATATAATTCAAGCAAAGATGGTGTAATTAATTTAAATAATATAACATCAGGAACAACATTCTATTTGCTTGTATCAACAGATGTGTCAGATTTAAGTGTAAAAATAACTGAAAATATTAAGAAAACTGAAGTTTATAAAAGTGTTACTGTAGAAGAATATAAATTAACAGGGCTTAGTGGAGATGGAATTTGTAAAAATACAAAAGGAGAAGAAATTGGTCATAAATATGGTGGAAGTATATCTTTACCAAAAAATGCACAAAATTTAATAAAGCTTACAAAAAACAATAAAACAACGACAAAAGATGACAGTTTAACATACAGTTGGAACTGGAAAGTTGACAAAGGAAAAATCACAGTAAGCAAAAAAGACGCTGACTCTGGAGCAGGATTAACAGGTGCAACAATGAAATTAACAGGAGGACCAGCAAACTATTACAATCAATCGGTAACAATGACATCATCATCATACACATTTGATAATTTGTTACCAGGAAATTACACATTAACAGAAACAGGAGCACCAAGTGGATACAAACTAGACTTACAAACAGACAAAACAAAGAACATAACAGTAACGGCAAATAACACATCATCAACATCAGTAAGTAACAAACAATATGGAAACTTAAAAGTACAAAAAACAGACCAAGATACAGGCAAACCACTAAAAGCAGCGGGATTTAAATTTAAAATATATACATCAAAAGGATATATAACAAAATATGTAAAGGGAAGTCCATCAACAGTGCAATTTGGAGCAGAAAATAATGCACAAATATTTACCACAGATGGAAACGGACAATTTGAATTAGACAATATACCAATAAATCCAAACACATACTATGTAAAAGAAATAGAAGTAGCAGATAGCATGAAAAACTATTACAAAGTAAAATCAACAGTTGATGCATATGTAGTAAATAACAATGCAACATCTGGAACAACATCAAAAGACTTGTCTAATAAACAAATCTGGGTAGATGTGCAAGGATATGTATGGGAAGATATTGCAAATTCAAATAAACAAACAAAACGAAATGATGTATTTGACAAAGATAATGACAAATTAGCAGATGGAGTAATAGTAAGACTAAAACATAAGAATGGAACAGTAATTGATACAAAAGTAACAGGAAAAGATGGAGCATACAAATTTATAAAAGTAAAAATCACTGAACTTGGAAATTACTATGTTGAATTTGAGTACAATGGACTAAAATATCAATGTGTAAACAAAAACTTAAATTTAGCAAATGGTTCTAAAGCATTAGAAACAGAAAAAGACAGAACAAAATTTAATGCTTCATATTCAAGCATAACAGGTGGAAATGAAAAAGGAAACACTACTACAGGATATTCAAAATCAGAAAATGGAACAACAACAAATAACTTGACATACAAAAATGGAACATATAGTTCATCATTAGTTGATAATACAACATATGCAACATCAAGTGCAAATGGATATGTAAAATCACAAAATGGTTCAACAGGAGTTGTTATAAAAGCAGATACAAATACTGCAGGATACACATTAAAATGGTCACCAGGTGTATATACAATTTCAAATGTAAATTTGGGAATGTATTTAAGAGACCAACCAGATATGGCAATAGCAACAGACTTAAATAATATTGAACTGGATTTAAATGGATATACTCATTCATATAAATATAACAAAAGAATAGCTGCAACAGGAATTGATATATTCTCTGAGATGCAAAAATGGAAAGAAAATGCAGATACAGAAAATTATCCTAGAACATATACAAGAAGTATTTATAACAACTATGCATATGCTTCAGGAGTAACTGGAGACGGAAAACTCAAAGAGAATAACAAATTACAAGTGTACTTAATTTATAAAATAGTAATTAAGAATGAATCATCATCATTGTACTTGGCTCCAAACGAAATAGCACATTATTATGATTCAACATTAAATTACGTTTCATCATATTATACTGACGGAAATGGAAAACAAGTTGACATTTCTTGGGATACAAAAGATAAAAAAGGTGATTATAAACAAATTAGAACATCAGGATTAAAAGACTTAAGAATAAATCCAGGACAAAGTGTAACTGTTTATATAAGAATGCAAAAAAATACAGTTGCAAGTTGGGCAGACAAAGACAGTCTAAAAGAATATGCAAAAACTGTTTCAGAAATAACATCATATTCTTCATACATAAAGAGTGGAAATAACTATGTACATTATGCAGGTATAGACAAAGACTCTGCACCAGATAATATCAAACCGGGAGATATAAAAACTTACGAAGATGATACAGATTCTGCACCAATAGTTGAAATTACATTTGACCAACCAAAAACAATAACAGGAAACGTTTTTGAAGATTACACAAGCGAAACTACAAATGCGAACTCAGAGAGAAAAGGAACAGGACAATATGATTCAAGTAAAGACGGAACTGTTCAAAATGTTACAGTTGAATTGATAAATATGGCAACAAATGATACAGCATATGTATATCCAGATACTGTTTCAAAAATGAACTTTACAGCTGAAAAGGCAAAAATGATAACCGAAAAAGATGGTAAATATCAATTTGTTGGAATTATACCAGGAAAATATTATATTAAATATACATATGGAGATGGAAGCGTAATTTATAGACCTGCAGTAGATGGTGAATATGCAAAAGTAACAACACAAGATTATAAGTCAACAATTGTTACAAATAATATTATTAAAGGTGCATTCGGAAATAATCAATTTAGTACAAATGGAAACACAGTATGGTATCAACAAGAAAAAGTAAAAAAATGTTCATCTGCAGTTGATGATTACACAACAAGAGAGAAGATAGATAAAAAATTATCGACAATAACATATTCAGTAAAAAATGGATATGAAACAAAACAAGGTGATTATGCTGAATTACAAACAATGACTGCTAGAACTCCAGATATGGATATAGCAATTGAAAATACTAATAAAGAAGAGACACAAGAAAATCAAAACAGAACAAGAGTATACGACAATATTGATTTTGGTATAGTTGAAAGACCTAGAAAAAATATTGAACTTACAAAAGAAATAAAATATGTAAGGCTAAAACTTGCAAATGGTCAAACTTTAATTGAAGGTGACCCACGAAATAATAATGAAATTAGATATTTAACATATCCAGAAGGTGGATTGCTAAAAATAGAATTGGACTCTGAAATGATTGAGGGTGCTACAATAGAAATTCAATATGCAATTAAGTTGACAAATAATTCAGAATTAGATTATGATACACAAGCATATTACAAATATGGTGATAAAACTGGAGCAACTCCGGTAAAAATCAAGATTAATCAAGTTGTAGATTATTTGGATGAAAACTTGAGATATGTTGAAACTGATGCAAAAACTGGTGAGGTAGGCGAGCAGTGGGAACAAGTTGAAGCACAAAAATTATTTAATCAAGGTATGCTTTCAAGTGATGCATATAATAATGGTATAAAATCATTGAAAAATATATTTGTAAGAACTTGCGATATTGAACTTGATCCAACAAAAGGTCATAATACTGCAGAGATTACAATGAATGCAAGCAAATTGCTTTCAGGTTCTAAAGATATGACTTATCAAAACTATGCAGAGGTTCTAAAGGTTTCTAATAGTGTTGGTAGATTCTATGGACAAATTGATACAGGTAATAAGACAAAATGGAGGAATATTACACCGGGTAACTTTAATCCTAAAAATCCAGAAGGTACTACAGAGACTGATGATAACCAAGGACATAATCCTAGAAGAGCAGAGGTTGTTCTTACACCGCCTACTGGTGAAAATAAAAACGAGATTGTAGTTTATATTATTACTGGTATTGGTTGCTTGGTAGTCTTGGCAGCGGGTGTGTTTCTTATTAAAAAGAAAGTTTTAGATAAATAAAATTAAAAAAAAGAAAGGTTTTAATAACCTTTCTTTTTTTTGAGCAATGTAACAAAAATGTAATATAAACTTAAAATAAGAAAACGAAAACCTTGAAAATAACCTTCCCTAGTAAGGAAGAAGCACTTTTTTGTAATATAAAATTATTTCAAAAAAACACCTATTGAATAACCAAAAAAAATTATTTACAATTATAATAAGGTAAAATGTCGAAAAACTAAAAAGCCTTAGGAGGGAATGAGATTTATGAAAAATCAAATAACAAATCTAATTACAAAAATAATTTCAATTCTAGTCATAATGTTAATGATGGTAAACAGTTCACTAATGCTAGTAATATCAGTAGCAGTAGACGCAGTACAAAAAATAATAGACGAAACAAAAATAAATGCGGTATACGAATTGAATATGGAAAAGTATGTAAATTATAAAATGGGAGACAAGCAAGGAACCCTTGTACAAACATACTTAAAAACAGGAATTGAATATCAAGAAGGGCAAGAATATGCCCCAATACAAGAAACAAATGTAATTATAAACACTCCTAAGATAAACGATAAATATCCAGAAAACGTAGAAATTATTACAAAATCTACAAAAGCAACAAACGGTGATGAAAACGGAAAAGATGTTAATTATACTTACAACAAAGAAAATGGCCAGTTACAAATAATCACAGAAAACAAGGCAGATGACAAAGGAAACATCTATAGCGAAAATGTTGCTGGTGCAAGAGACGAATATCAATTAGACTTTTACTATGATGCAGATTGCTACAATGACAAAAACGAAAAAAGGTCATTGGAGTTTAAAGGAAATGTTGAATTAAAATTAAAAGATGACAGAGACATTAGAAAAAATCAAGAAATTTCACAAAACTTCGAAGTAGCAGAAAATGTATCTGGTTTAGTTTCTGCAGATGTAACAACAAGTGATATTTACAATGGGTATATTAATGCAAATATTCAAAATAATTCTACATATAGAACAGAATATACAGAAAATGTAAAAATTCAAACAAGTTATAAAGAAATTGCAGATGAAATTACAGTAAATTCAAAAAATTTACTTGTAAATAACAAAGATAAAGAAAATGAAACACAAGAGATAATTTATAAAAATACAAAAGTAAATAAAAACGAAATACTTGATAAATTAGGACAAGATGGATATTTCCAAATTATAGATAAAGATGGAAATATTTTAGCAACAATCAACAAAGATACAGAAGCAGATGAAAATGGAAATGTTCAAATTGGATATGATGGAGAAAAAACAGAACTTAATTTTAAATTTAGCAAACCTTTAAAATTAGGTGATATCAATATTTTAAATACTAAAGAAATTAAAGACACAATGAAAGATGCAAATGTTACAAAAGTTGAAACAAGAAATACTGTTTCTTGTGTTAACAATGTAACAGAAAAAACAAAAGTTATTGATGAAGAAACTAAGGAAGAAAAAGAAGTTGAGAATACAAAACAAGTAGAAATTTATAATTATGTTGGTACAAGTGTAGCAGAAATAAAGGAAGCAAAGACTGATGTTAAAGTTACTGCAAATAATACAAATTGGACTAATAATGTTCAAAATGATGTTACTTTTACTGCAACTTTGGTAACTAGCGGACCGGAATATAATTTATTTAAAAATCCGGTTATAGATATTAAGTTGCCAAATGAAGTTGAGAAGGTTGTGCTAGGAGAATCTTCTATCTTGTATGACAGCGGATTACAACTAGGCAGTGTGCAAGTTGTAGATGATAATGGTTCTAAAGTTATTAGAGTTAAAGTTAATGGAACTCAAACTTCATATGTTCAAAATGAAGTTGTAAATGGAGCAAATATTGTGATTCCAGCAAGTATTATTTTGAAAAAGGATATTGTTTCATCTCAGGAAAATATCGCTGTTTCTTTTGCAAATTATAGAAATGCAAAGTCTCCTGAAACAGGTAATTTAGATATTCCTGTAAATGTAACTTCTATTATTAATAATAATGCTAGTGCTAATGAACAAAATTCTAATAATGGTGCAAGTGCAAATGGTGTGGCTACAAATTTTGCAGCGGTTTCTGCACAGGCTACGTTGGCTACAGCGAATAATACTGTAGTTGAGGCTAAGCCTATTGATTTGGATAAGATTTCTGTTGAGTATAAGGCTTTCCTTGGAGATAAGGAACTTGCTGATGGTGATTCTGTTCATGAGAATGAGTATATTAAGTATGTTGCTAAGGTTAGAAATAATACTGGTGAGGATGTTAATGGCTTGAATGTTGTTGCTAGTGTGCCAGAGGGGACTACTTATGTTACAGTACAAAACAGAACATTAACTGAAGAAGATATAAATAGTGCAGATTATGATGAATGTAAAATTACTGAATTTCCTGAACAAAAGGAGTTTTCTTCAAATGTTGTTTTAAATAAAGACAAAGAAAAAGAAATTTGTTTTTATGTTAAAGTAAATGAATTATCTGGTGATAATACTACTGCAAGTATTTCTTCTACAATTAAAGCGAAATCAGGAAGTAATGAAAAAGAATTTGTGAAAGTTGAAAATATATTAAATAAAGCAGAATTAACAATTTCTTTAGCAAGTTGGGAAACTTGGATAGGAACTGGTGGATTATGGATGCTTACTATAAATGTAAAGAATAATACTAGCGATACATTTTCTGATGTTAATGTAAATATAGATACTAAAGGAAGATTTACATTATCAAAAGAAGATACTTTAGATAAAGCTGAACAAAAAGAAGATAATGTTATAGTGCCTATAAATAATTTGGGAGCTGGACAAAGGATAGAAAAAACAATTTATCTAAGAGCAAAAACAATTTGTCAAAAAGGTGAGGATGAACTTACACTATATGCGAGTGCAAAAGTTAACGAAAATACATATTATTCAAATCCGAATATACAGAATATAAAAAATCCTATTTTAAAAGTTACTCAAACTTCAGAAAAAGAGGGAGAAACTTTAAAATATGGGGATATTATAGAATATGATTTTACTATAAAAAATGAATCAAAATTACCAATTGAAACAGCTTTCACATTTCAATTTGTTGACTGGTTGGATAATAATATGTCTCCTATTTCTGCAGAATACGAAACTTATATGTTTGACGATCAGTCTGAATATGTAACTTCAAAAAAGGAAAAATTCACTTTGGATTTATCAAGTAGAGAAATTCCGGATGGAAAAGAATATGATGATGTTGAAGACATGAAAATTCCAATGTATATTCCAAATGGACAAAGTGTAACTATTAAAATGAAGGCAAAACCTAGAGCAATAGATGAAAAACAAGAAACTTCTAATTATGGAGTAATAAGTTATCAATATAATGGTGAAAGTTGTTCGTTTAAAACAAATGTTATAAAAAATTATATTTTACCATATGACTATGTTGAACCGGATCCAGATAATCCAGATCCAGATAATCCTGACCCAGATAATCCAGATCCGGATAATCCAGACCCAGATAATCCAAATCCGGATAACCCAAATCCAGATAATCCAAGTGAAAATAAGTATAATATATCTGGACTTGTATGGAAAGATGAAAATAAAAATGGAATTAGAGAAAGTTCTGAAATGTTATTATCAGGAATCACTGTAAAACTATTTAATATAGATACTAATGAAATTGTGGTAGTAGACAATAATAAACAAATAACAACAACAAATCAAAGTGGAGAATATACATTTTCTGGTGTTGGTAAAGGAAATTATATTGTATTATTTGAATATGATACGAGTAAATATAAGTTGACAACATATAAAAGTAATACAGCCTCTGATGATATAAACTCTGATGTAATAAATAAAAGTGTTAGTATTGATGGAAATGAAAAAGAAGTTGGAGTTACAGATACGATAAATATATCAAATCAAAACAAAACTCATATTGATATGGGACTTGTTGAAAACGGAACTTATGATTTAAGTTTAAATAAGTATATTACTAATGTAAAATTAACTTATGGAACCCAAGAAGAAAATTATTCATATGATAATTCAAAATTGGCTAAAGTTGAAGTTCCTGCAAAAAAAGTTGATAATGCAAAAGTAACTATTGAATATAAAATTGAAGTAAAAAATGAAGGAAATGTAGATGCTATTATTGAGTCAATAGCAGATTATAAACCAGATGGACTAGACTTTGATAAAAGTTTGAACTCTGGATGGAACATTGATAATCAAAATAATTTAACAAATGTTTCTATGTTAGGAAGTAAGTTAGAACCAGGAAAATCTAGAAGTGTAACTCTTTATTTAACAAAAATACTTTCAAAAGATTCTATGGGGACATTTACAAATGGTGCTGAAATATTGAAAACATCAAATCTAATGAATTTAAAAGATATAGATTCAGTTGAAGGAAATAAAAATAAAACAGAAGATGACTATTCAGAGGCACAAGTTGTTATTTCTGTAAAAACGGGTATTGTTATATATGCAAGTATTATATTGGTAATTATGCTATTAATTGCAGGAATAATTATTTTGGTAAAATTGAATAAAATAAAATTTAATAAAATTAAAATTTTATCATTATTCTTTGCAATATTTGTTGTAAATATAATATTTGTGAATATTTCAAATGCAAATGAATGGTTTTATTATTCAACAAAAACGAAATTATGGAATGAGGATTATACTGATTCTTTTAAAGGTAACAACTGGAATTATACATATCATTATACACATTTTGGAAATAATACAAAAAATGGAGTATTTTATTGTGCTACAGGAGGAGCAATGGGAGTGGTTGGTTCGGATTCTGGTTATACTATGGAAAATCACCCTAATACATGGCAATATAGTTCATCAACTTCATCAACTTCATCAACTTCATCAACTGTAACAGATAATAATCCTTCAATAAGCAAAGGTACGGTAAATAATGAGGCGGGTAGCGTTACTTCTGATGGACAAAATATATATGTTGGACCATTTAAAATTATATATGATTCTAGTTTGTATAGTGCAAAAATTTATGGAAAAAAGATTGGACAAAATAATAGTGATGTAATAAGTAATGCTAAATTTTGTGATAAAAATCATACAGAAACATCAGTTAGTTCTAATACGGAATTTTATGTAAAAATACCAATCAGTGAAGGAATACAAACTTTGAGTAAATTGGAGTTTGTGGCAGAAAAACAGGCAACAGTTACTACTACGGTTAAAACAGATACAAATGAGACTTGGACGGCTATTAAGACATATTCGTCAAGGCAACAAACGATGGGAAGACAAACTATATCATCTTCTACTAGTTATGAATATCCGACTCATTATACAGGTTTATTTAATATAATTGTGAATAAAAGTTTAGTTGGTAATATTCAAATAACCAAAACAGATACTGATAAAGGTACAAAACTATCAGGAGCAACATTTAAAATAACAGGACCAAATAACTATAGTGAAACAAAAACAACAAACGCAAATGGTACAATAACAATTTCAAACTTACCATTAGGAAATTATACTGTAACAGAAACAGGTGCTCCTGCAGATTACAGACTAAATCTACAAGAAAATAAATCAACAACAGTAAATGTAACAAGTGGTGGTACAGCAACAGCGGCATTTAAAAACAAACAATATGGAGACCTAACGGTAACCAAAAAAGACCAAGACACAGGAAGCACATCATTAGGAGGAGAACCACTGAATGACATAGGATTCAAAATATATATACAAAAAAATGGAAAAAAATATTATCTAAGAAATGCAGAAATAAGCAAATATAGTTACAACGACTTTAATGTTGAAGAATGGAACAAAGGCTCAGCAAAAGAATTCAAAACATCTGGTAATGCACAATTTAAAATAAATAATTTTCCAGTATGGAATGGATCAGAACAATTAACATATTATGTTGAAGAATCATCTTTACCTGAAAAATGGCAAGAATATTACAAATTAAAAGCAACTCCGGATTCAACTCAAATTACAAATGGTAAAAACACAGACCTAAGTGTATTAAATAAACAAATATATATTCAAGTATCTGGATATGTATGGGAAGATATGCTAGCAACAGAAGGTAAAGAAGACTCAAGAAATGATTTATATGATGCAGATAGAAAAGAACCATTAATAGAAGGAATAACAGTAAGACTAAATAGCACAAAAGATGGCACAATCCAAACAACAAAAACAGACAAAAATGGAAATTACAAATTTAAGAAAGTCGAAATAGATAAACTACCAAATACATACATCGAATTCGAATATAACGGACTAAAATATCAAAGTGTAGCATATCATAACCAAGACAATGGATCAAAAGCAATAGAAGGAGACACAACAAGAGACAACTTCAACAACCAATATGCAAGCATAACAGGAGGAAACGCAAAAGGAACAACAACAACAACAGGATACTCAAGAAATGCAACAGGAACAGTAATGAATAACCTAACATACACAAACGGAAAATACGCATCAGAATTAGTAGGCAACACAGGATACACAGTAGAAAGTGCAGAAAACTCAGTAGAAGCACAAAACGGCTCAACAGGAGCATCAATAAAAGCAACAACAAGTGCAGCAAATCACTCATTAGCAACATGGTCTGCAGGAGTAACTGAAATTGGAAAAATCAATTTAGGTATTTACAAAAGACAACAATCTGACATGAAAATTGCAACAGACTTAAAAGATATAGGTCTAACATTTAATGGATATAATCATACATATACTTACAATAAGAGAACTGCAGAACAAGGAATAGATATATTCTCAGAATTACAAAAATGGAATAAAACAGACGAGCAAATAGCAAATGAAAGTGAACAATATCCAAGAAACTACGAAACAAGTATTTACAAAAACTATGCATATGCATCAGCATCAGAAGGTGACGGAAACGGAAATGGAAAAATTGATGATAAAGATAAATTAAAAATGTATTTAAATTATAAAATAGAAATCAAAAACAGTTCATCTGTATATATGTCAGCAAATGAGATTGCACGTTATTATAATGATACATTAACATATAGTTCATCATATTACATTGACAAAAATGGAAATAAACATGATATTACATGGAATGAAAAAGCAGACGCAAATAAATACAAACAAATTAGAACAACAGGATTAAGTAATGTTAAAATAGAACCAGGAAGCTCATTAACAGTATACTTAACACTACAAATTAAAGATGATATTATCAAAGAATTTGGACTTGGTTCAAGAATCGATGCGATAGGTCAAGGTGTAACAGAAATAACATCATACTCAAATTACACAAGTGATGGCAAATATTATGCAGCAATTGACAAAAACTCTGCACCAGACAATATTAAACCTGGAGACATTAATACATATGAGGACGATACAGACTCTGCGCCAGAATTGAAAATTACATTAAAAGAACCAAAGACAATTTCAGGTTATGTATTTGAAGATAAAACTGCAGATGGTTTATTAACAAATCAAGAAAGAAAAGGTAACGGAAAATTTGATAATGGTGAAAATACTGTTGGAAATGTTAAAGTTGAATTAATAGAACAAACAAATGGAAAAGAGGCATATATTTATCCAAAAGCAGTTTCAGAATTGAACCTTAATGCTGTACCTGCAACATGTACAACAAAGGCTAATGGATATTACGAATTTGTAGGTGTTGTACCAGGCAAGTATTATATTAAATATACATACTCAAATGGAAGTGTAGTTTATAAAGAAACTAATAAAGTGGCAAATGTTTCAACACAAGATTATAAATCAACAATTATAAGTTCTAAAACACTTAGAGATGCATATGGAGATACAGAAGCGGACGATTTAGGCAGTGTAAACAATAATGATAGATGGTATCAAGACACTAATATTGAAACATATTCAACAGCAGTAGATGATTATGCAACAAGAAAGAGCATCAATAATACATATTCAACAATAATAGCAAGTACGAAAGTTGATTATGATAATGGTGGAGGACAACAAGAAATGACTGCAAGAACATTAAATATGAATATGGCAATAGAGAACTATAATAATGAAGTTACAAATATGA
This sequence comes from Clostridium sp. 28_17, assembly GCA_001916065.1. Taxonomy (GTDB): domain Bacteria; phylum Bacillota; class Clostridia; order TANB77; family CAG-508; genus CAG-269. The sequence goes on along the minus strand of MNRS01000018.1, from coordinate 129,420 downwards.
ATGAAAATCGAACATCATTATACAAAAACTTAGATTTTGGTATTGCAATAAGACCAAGACAAAGTTTGAAATTAGACAAAAAAGTAACATATGTTAAACTAACATTATCTGGAGGAGATACAGTTGCAGAAGGTAACCCATCAAATGAGAACGAGTTAAAAACAATGAACTATGTAACATATCCAAAAGGTGGAAAGTTAAAGATAGAGGCAGACGATGAGATTATTCAAGGTGCAACTTTGGAAATAAAATATACTATTTATGTAACAAATAACTCTGAAAAAGACTACAACAATGTTGCATACTATAGATATGGAACTAAAAAAGACAATCCGGTTAAATTATCAATTAATACAATAGTTGATTATATAGACCAAAAGGTTCCAACAGAATATACAAATGTTGCAAAATCAAGTGGTGGTTGGTATGTATCAACAGACCAACAAATCAAGGATTTAACAACAGAAAAAGCTTATAATGATGTTAAATCTAGAAAAAATATTCTATTAAGTGATTGCAACAAGACAATTTCTATAGGAGAAACAATGGCAACAGAACCAGTTGAGGCTAGCAAGGTTATGGCATCATCAGAAGATGTAGATATTAAAAACTATGCAGAGGCTGTTAAAGTATCAAATTCAGTTGGTAGATTCTATGGTGGAATTGTAAACAGTAAATGGGTTAATATGACACCAGGTAATTTACAAGTTTCAAGTGATACTGCAATTGATGAGTCTCATGAGTTAGACGACGATGGTGTTGAAGTCGTAGTTGTTCCTTCAACAGGTGATAATACTATAATTTATTATATTTTAGGAATTACATGTTTAGGAATAATTGTATGCGGAATAGTTTTAATAAAAAAATTAGTTCTATAATAAAATAAAAATCGGGATTTCGGGGATAGGACTCTGAATCCCGATTTTCTATTTATGTTCACTTGATATTTTTGAAAAAATCTGTTATAGTATATATGGTTTTATAAACGTGCTTATAGCTCAGCAGGATAGAGCAGTCGCCTCCTAAGTGACCGATGGGGGTTCGAGTCCCTCTAGGCACACCACTTTTTATTAAAAAAGAACGTTATCTAAAAAATGGTTATAAAACTAAGGAGAGTGTGAAGATGTTTTACAATCCAAAGGAATATTTAAGCCAGGATTTAAGATTTAAAGGACCAATGAGAAGAAGATATAATGACTTATTGGAAGTATATAAAGGATACAATATTTGCAGATACAACAGAGGCGAATGGGAAAGAATTGGAGCAGAAATAATCGACGATGATTTAGTTGTTGAAGCAGATACAATTGAAGAAGTTAGACAATGGTTAGATGAAAATGTTTAAAATTTTTTGTAAGTTTTAGAAAGGAGGACGTAATGAAAGTGGTTAATTTAATAAATTTTAATGAAGCAAAAGAAATTCCGCCAGAATACAATGGAAGTGAAAAGAAAAAAACAATGATTTTTAATGGCGAAAAATATTTAGTCAAATTTCCAGATTCAAATAGGTCTCCAAAATTGAATGTTTCCTACATAAATAATGTATTTTCAGAATACATAGGTTCTAAAATATTTGAACTAATAGGAATAAAAACTCAAAAAGTAGAATTAGGATATTATATTCAAAATGAAAGAAAATTTTATGTTTGTGCATGTAAAGACTTTACAAATTCAAATACAAGATTAATAGAATTTGAAAAATTAGAAAATGCAAGTTTAGACTCCGAAGGTGAAAAGAAAGATTTGTCTGACATAAAACATATAATAGATTTAAATACATACAATATTGACAAAGAAACATTTAAAAAATTTTTTTGGGATATGTTTATTGTAGATGCTTTAATTGGAAATACTGACAGACATAATGGAAATTTTGGATTTATAAAAAATATTAAAACAGAAGAATTAGAGATTGCACCTGTATATGACTGTGGTTCTTGTCTATTTTCAACATTTACAGATGAAAAGATGCAAGAAGTATTAGAAAATGAAGGGTTGTTTAGAGATTGTATAAAAAATACCTCATCTGCTGTCAAATATAAAGGTTCTAAAATAAAATATTATGACTTTATTACAAAATTGGAAAACGAAGATTGTACAGAGGCATTAATTAGAATTTTCCCAAAAATTGATATAAATAAAATAGAAGAAGTTATTGATAACATTCCTTGTATTACGGAAATTAGAAAAAGATTTTATAAATTAGTAATAAAAGATAAATATGAAGAAATATTAAAACCTGCATATAATAAAAAAATAAAGTCGATTTCTAAAAAGTAGAATTAAGACTGAAAAATTCATTAGGAGGAAATTTTGAAAGAAAAAATAAAACAAATAACAAACACAAAACAATTCCATATAAGTATGGTAGCACTAATAGTAGTAGCAATAATATTTGTAGCAGGTGTAACAGCCCTAAAATACAATGTAGAAGGAGAAAGCAAACCACCATTCAACATATCAAAAATGTCAGTAATAAGTAATGTAGACGGAACAGACGTAGAAGACACAGAAAACAAATGGAATTTAAAAGTAAATCAAAACAATGATATATACGTATACATCAAGAAAAACGAAGAATATAAATACACAGAAACAATCTCAAGTGTAATATTAAATAATTTTAATATTACACAATCACCAAAAGTAGGAAAATTAAAATTACTAAAACCGGATTCAAATTTAGATACTGTAATATTTAAAAATAGTGCAGAAAATGAAGTAGAAAGCATAGAATATAAAGGCGATATGGACTCAAGTATAAAAGATATGAAAATTGCAAACCAAGGAGGACTTGTGGTTTTTAGATATGTAATCGAGGATTTGGGAAATTATACTTCAAATGAAGATGGAGAGATAAATCATAATGAATTGCTTAAAAAATTGGCTATTAATAATGATGATTTGAAGTTTAATGTTTCATTTGATATTAATATTAATTTGGATTCTAATAAGAGCTATAAAGCAAATGTTAATTTGGAATTACCAATTGGTAATGTTGTTGATGATGGTATTCAAAGTAAAGAAAATACTGATTCTGAAAATATTGTTTTTAAAAGAATGTAAATAAGTTTTTAATAAATTTTTGTTATTCATTGTTTATAAGTTATTTAATATGAAATTAATGATTTATTTATTTTTTTGTTGCCCCATTCAAAAAATTCTAACAAAAGTTTAACAACTTTTGAGAATTTTTGAACGGTCCTCCCGAATCACTTCAAAATAAATAAATGATTAATTTCATATATATAAATTTATAAATTGCAAATAGCAAAAATTTATTAAAAAAACTATTTAAAAAGTACTTGATATTTTTTGTAACTCATTATATAATACGTTAGGTAGAAAATTTAATCTCTGTATAGAGAGCAATCCAATAGAGACCTACGAATCTTGTCAGGTCCGGAAGGAAGCAGCAATAAGTAGCAAATCTTTATGTGGAGTGTTCTCTATAGAGGGATTAAATTTTTACATTATAAGAGGTACAAAAACCTCTCATAAAAATACTTTGTATATTATAAAGGATGTGAGAATATGGGGTACACAGCTCTTTATAGAAAATTCAGACCAATAACATTTTCAGAACTCGTAGGGCAAGAACACATTACAAAAACACTAAGAAACCAAATCATGGCAGACAGAGTGGGACACGCATACCTATTTAATGGAGGAAGAGGAACAGGAAAAACATCATCTGCAAAAATTTTAGCAAGAGCAATAAACTGTTTAAACCCAAAAGACGGTGAACCATGTAACGAATGCGAAATCTGTAAAGGAGCATTAAACGGTTCACTTACAGACATAGTAGAAATGGATGCTGCATCAAACAATAGTGTAGAAGACATCAGAAGCATACGAGAAGAGGTCAATTTTTTACCTACAAAAGCAAAATATAGAGTATATATAATAGATGAGGTTCATATGCTTTCACCAGGGGCATTTAATGCACTGTTAAAAACATTAGAAGAACCACCTGAACACGTAAAATTTATTTTAGCAACAACAGAACCTCAAAAATTGCCAGCAACAATACTTTCAAGATGTCAAAGGTTTGATTTTAAAAGAATTTCAAATGAAGATATTATAAAAAGGCTAGAAATTGTTTGCAAGGAAAGCAACATAGAAATTTCTGAAGGAGCACTAAAAATAATTGCAGTTCTTGCAGAAGGCGCAATGAGAGATGCTTTATCAATTTTAGAAAGATGTGTGCAAGACGGAGAAAACAAAATTGACGAAGATAAAATAAAAGATTTAGTTGGAATTCCTAAAATAACATATGTTCATAGCATAGTTGAAGCTATTGTCGAATATGATATTGATAAGGCTTTATCAAGTATGGACGAAATACTAAATCAAGGCAAAGATTTAAATAATTTTTTATGGGAAATTATTAAATATGTAAAAGATGTTTTAATATACAAATCTTCTGGAAAAGCCGATTTATATAATGAAGAAGAAATTTCTAACATCAAAACTTTAGCAGATAAAGTCACAAAAGAAAAATTAGTAAATTTGATTTATGAATTGTCAAATTTAGAAAATGATATGAAATGGTCAACACAAAAAACAATAGTATTCCAAGCAGGTATCATAAAATTATGTAGTAAAGAAATTGGTACTGGTGGAGATGTTGAAGAAAGACTTGAAAAAATAGAAAATTACTTAAAATCAGGAAAAATGAATGTTACACAAAATAACAATATCAATTATAATGTTGGACCAGCAAACTATAATGGTTCTAACATTGGCACTAATGCAGTTGTTAATAATGGAGTTGGCCCTAAAATGAGTATGGGCGCAAATGCTAGAATGAACACAAGTACAATGCCAAACAATATTGGTAATAGTAAGTCTACAACCGTTAGAGCAAGTACAACAACAAAAAAATATTCAAATGATTTAAGTAAAAGTTGGCCTAAAATTGTAAATGATTTAAAACAAAATGGAAAAATCGTTTTATATACAAATTTGATGAACACAAGTGCAGAGCAGTTAAATGATACAACTGTTGCTATAAATTTTCCAAAAGGAATGACTGCTTTTGGAAAAACTGTTTTGAACAAACAGGAAAATATTGGAGAATTGTCTAGTTTGATTTCTATGGCTTGTGGTAAGGATATGCAAATTAAGTATGTAGAAAATATGCAAAATCAGGTTCAAGAATATAGGCCTGAGGATGATATTCAAAAATTAGCAAATGAGTCTAATATTCCATTTAATATTATGTAGAAAGAGGAGGAATTTATAATGTCAAAAAGAGGAGGATTCCCAGGAGGTATGGGAGGATTTGGCGGAATGAATATGAATAATTTAATGAAACAAGCCAAAAAAATGCAAGAAGAAATGCAAAAATCACAAGAGGAATTATCAAGCAAAGAATTTGATAGCACAGCAGGTGGTGGAGCAATAAGTGTAAAAGTTACAGGTGAAAAAGTTATAAAAGAAATAAAAATTAAACCTGATGTTGTTGACCCAGATGATGTTGAGATGTTAGAGGATTTAATTTTAACATGTGTAAACGAAGCATTAAGAAAAGTTGATAGTGCTCAAAGTCAAGAGTTTGGAAAATTTAATATTCCAGGATTAATGTAAAAATGATGAGATTATAAAATTATAAAAATTGTAAGAATTGAGCATGTTTTGCATAAAAAATCATGCTCTTTTTGTAATAAAAAAGGAGAATTAAGGATGTCACTATATTCACCATCAATAGAAAAATTAATAGAGAGCTTTGAAAAGTTACCTAGCATAGGACATAAAACTGCGGCTAGGCTTGCTTTTTATATATTAAACTGTTCTGAAGAGGAAGCAAATGAATTTATAAAATCGATACAAGATGCAAAACATAATTTAAAATATTGTAGTAAGTGTTTTAATATTTCGGATACGGACCCATGCCCAATATGTGCAAGTCCAAAAAGAGACCAGTCATCTATATGTGTTGTAGAAGATGTTAGGGACATTATTGCTATGGAAAAAACACATGAATTTAAAGGTGTATATCATGTTTTACATGGTTCTATTTCACCAATGAATGGAGTTGGACCTGATGATATTAAAATTAAAGAATTGCTTGCTAGACTTATGGATGGAAGTGTTAAAGAAGTTATACTTGCTACAAATCCTAGGGTTGAAGGAGAAGCAACTGCTATGTATTTGTCTAAACTTATTAAGCCTTTAGGTGTTAAAGTTACTAGAATTGCTCATGGTATTCCTGTTGGTGGAGACTTAGAGTATACTGATGAAATTACTTTGACTAAAGCGTTAGAGGGTAGAAGGGAAATTTAATTTCTTTTTGTGTACATATACAATAAAATGAAAATTGATAATAAATAACATTAAAATAAAAGGCGCATATAATATGTTAGAGGTGTATTTTATGTGCTTTTCTGATTTTTCTAGTTGTAATTTAATTGGTTTGGCAAGTTCGCTTGCAATTAGTGTTGGAGAAAATTTAAGTGCAGATGGTTATCATAGTATGATAACTTTCTGTAGAAGATAAATATGGCAGAAATTAGATTTTGTAGCAGTTTGCACTGCGTACAAAATCTTAATTCTGGCTTTTTACTGCATTTGCCGATAACCTTGCAATAATTGCAACTAAAAAGTCTATGGAAGAAAAATAAGAATAGGTAGAAAAATTATTATTTAAAAGAAAAAAAGAGGGCTTTGTTGAGTTTGATTAAAATGGATTCTCAACATTGTTCCTCTTTTTAGTTTTTTAAAAGAATTTTGCAAATATTTTCAGTAGAATGTTTCTTTGCCAAAATTTCAGTATTTTTTTTCATTGTACTTAATTTTTCAGGATTATCAATAACACTCTTTAAAACCTCACGAGAAGAATCATCTTTTCTAAGCCAAATGCCAGTACCCTTACTTTCCAAAAATTCCGCATTTTCTTCTTCTTGCCCAGGAATAGGATTAATAATTATCATAGGCAAATTTGAAGCCAAACTTTCCGAAGTAGTTAATCCGCCAGGTTTTGAAATTACCAAATCAGAAATGGACATTAATTCAGGAACTTTGTTTGTGAAGGCTAAAACTTTTACACAATCTTGTTTATTGTTTTCCTCAACAATTTTTTCAAATTCAGATTTCATTTTTTCATTTTTCCCGGCAATAGCAATAACTTGAATATCATTAAAATTCTTAACCAAATTATTAAAAATTTCAACTGTCCTCGCTTTTCCAAGACCAAATTCTCCACCACCAAAAAATAAAATATTTTTTGTGTTATCTTTTAAATCAAACTCTTTTAAAATTTCCTCTCTATTATATGTTTGTAAAAATCTAGAAGAAATTGGGATACCAGTTACAAAAACTTTGCTATCAGGAATGTTTTTTGAAACAAGATAATCTTTCATTTTATCATTTGCAACAAAGAAGAAATCTGTTGTCTCATTTCCAACAAGCCATTGGTCATGTGGCGAAAAGTCTGTCATTATTGTTGCAATTTGTGCAGTTATTTTACCTTTCCTTTTTAGGTATGCACACATTTGACTTCCAAATGGATGTGTTGAAATTATTAAATCTGGTTGTCTTTCTCGTAATAACTTTAACAATTTAATTGCCAATAATTGATTTGACTTTGATGAAATGTGTGCTAATGGACCTTTTTGTGAATCTGCATAAATTTTACCCCATGCCCATGGCATTTTTTTTGCCATTTCTCTATATGCGGCTGTAGTAACTATTTCAATTGGTTTATTTACATATTTCATACAGTCTATTAGTTCTGTTTCACAGTTTTTATAGTTGTTATCAAAGTATTCTTTTATTGATTTTGCGGCATTTAGGTGTCCGCCTCCATATGATGCGTAGAATATTAATATCTTTTTCATAGTTTACTCCTTTATTTTGATATATTAATTTTAGCATATGTGTTGCTTAAATAGCAATGTTTTTTAAAAATTTGTATAAATAAAAAAAAATGGTAAAAAATAAAAATAAAAAGAAAAAATTAAACAAAAGGGTGATAATGTGAAAAAATATTTAAAGTTCATAATAGCAACAATTTTAATAATGTTATCCACAATTTGTATGTTTATTGTGGATAAAAGTTCAACAAATAATGTATCAAAAGCAAAGTCAACAAGCACATCAGACATACAACTAATGGCAAGAGCCATAAATGGAGAAGCAAGAGGAGAACCATACGAGGGACAAGTCGCAGTTGGAGCAGTCATTTTGAATAGAGTAAAGGACTCAAGATTTCCAAATAGTATATCAGGGGTAATATATCAACCAGGAGCATTTACCGCTGTATCAGACGGGCAGATCAATGCTGCCATAAGTGAAGGCTCAACAGTATATAAAGCAGCACAAGACGCAATTAATGGATGGGATCCAACAAGTGGATGTGTGTATTATTTTAATCCTAATACTGCAACCAACAAATGGATTTGGTCAAGACCGTTGGTAAAAACAATCGGGAAACACAGATTTTGCAAATAAAAAATCGGGATTGGGGGACGGGTCTTCAAATCCCTAAAAATAAATAAAAAATCGGGATTAGGGGACGGGTCTTCAAATCCCTAAAAATAAACAAAAAAATAGGGATTCGAAGACCCGTCCCCTAATCCCTAAAAAATAAATAAAAAAATTAGGGATTTAAGACCCGTCCCCCAATCCCTAAAACTTATAATATGAAAGGAAGATATTTTTATGAAAAAAGAAAAAAGGATAAATGGTAGTAAAGTATATAGCGTTCTTGCAACAACAGTATTTGTAGCAATAATTGCAGTTCTTGGGTATATGCTTGTAAAAAACAATAAAGAAACAAAAACTGCATCCGAAAACACCTATAATATGGCATTTTACGAAGTCGTAGACTATGTCCAAAATGTAGAAACATATTTAGCAAAATCATTAATATCAAGTACACCAGAACATGGGGCAGAAACATTAACAAATGTATGGAGAGAAGCAAATTTAGCACAAGCATATTTGTCTCAATTGCCAATTGAAAGCCAAGAATTAGAAAATACAGAGAAATTTTTAAATCAGGTTAGTGACTACAGTTATTCATTATCAAGAAAAAATATTTATAATGAAAGTTTAACAGATGAAGATTTAAAAAATTTAAAAGATTTACATTCATATAGTTTAGAATTAGAAAACACTTTGAATCAACTTTCTGAAGATATAAATTCAGGAAGAATAAAATGGGGGGAACTTTCAAAAAAAGGAGCAAATGCATTTGCCCAACAAGTTAGCACAAGTTCAATGGATGGATTTAACAATATGGAAGAAAATTTCCATCAATATTCAGGCTTAATTTATGACGGAGCATTTTCAGAGCACGTTACAAATGGTGAAAAAAGAGGACTTACAGGTGATGATATAGATGAAGAAACAGCAAAACAAAAAGCAATTGAATTTATAGGAAAAGATAATGTTAAAAGTGTAGAAAACTTAGGATTTTCAGAAAATGCAACAATTCCAGAATATAACTTTTCAATAAAAACAAACTCAGAAGATAGTATAAACATTTCAATTTCAAAAAAGGGTGGACACATTGTTTATATGAATTCAAACCGAACAGTTAATACAGAGATAATATCTCAAGAAGAGGCAAATGCTAAAGGTAAGGAGTTTTTGGATTCACGTGGTGTATCTAATATGAAAGCAACTTATTATTTAAAACAGGATGGAATTGTAACTATAAATTATGCTTATGTTCAAAATGATGTTGTGGTATACTCAGATTTAATTAAGGTAAAGGTAGCGTTAGATAATGGAGAAATTCTAGGTATTGAAACGTCCGGATATTTGAATAATCATACTCAAAGGGATATATCAAAGATTAAAATTAGTAAGAAAGAGGCTAAGAAAACTTTGAATAAAAATTTGCAAATTTCTTCGGAAGGGCTTGCTATAATACCAACTGAGTTTAAAACTGAAATTTTGTGTTATGAGTTTAAGGGCAATGTGGATGGAAAGGATTTTCTTGTTTATATTAATGCAGAGAATGGAAGAGAGGAAGATATTTTAATTATTACAAATACTCCTAATGGAACTTTAACTATGTAAAAAAAATCGGGATTGGGGGACGGGTCTCCCAATCCCTAAAAATAAATAAAAAAAACGGGATTTAGAGACCCGTCCCCCAATCCCTAAAAATAAATAAAAAAATAGGGATTTGAAGACCCGTCCCCCAATCCCTATTTTTTTAATGTCTTTTATAAGTATCTTTTGAAAGTAATGTAGTGCTCACAACATTACCATTTTTCTTTAAGATTTTATATGCTTCTGAGTATATTGCAGTTGAAGTTTTACCAGTAGTTCTAGAAGATATTTGAACCTCATAATCATTGTCAGATTTTAAACCCCAAATTTTGAAATTGGCAATACCTCCAGAAACCGAACAAGCAATTTTTATAGGGTAATCCCTATTATTTTTAAACTTAAAATCAATTGCACCATAAACAACTGTTGCGTCACGACTAGGTCCTGCATAAGAAGGAACAAATTGATGATTACTTCTTTCCACAATATCTAAATTTGCATAAACAACTGCATTATATAAAGTTGTTGTAATTTGGCAAATTCCACCGCCGATGCCATCTTCTACCCTACCTGAAACGTATATTGGAGCCTCTTTATAGCCGGCCTGAATTGTTCTTGCACCAACTACTTTATTGTAAGAGAAAGTTTCACCAGGCATTAAAACAGTTCCATTTATTTTTTTTGCTGCAAGTATTAAATTAGTTGTACGATTTTTGTTACTTGCGGCATATTTTGTTGAAAATTCGGATAATAAATCCGGAAAAGCCTCTGTACCAATCATGTTTGTTGTAACACTTGGATACAATACTTTTAAAGGAACTATATATTCGTCTTTTTCTTCTTTTAACATATTTTTTGCTTCATCAAGTGTAATACTAAAATCCATACCATTTTCACTTGGATGCACTACATATGGATTTTGTGAATAGTAGGCATTTACTGGTTCTTTATGTATTTCATTGTAAACGGCATCTAAATCAATTTCCTTTGGAGTGCTATCTTCAGTTAGTAATTCTAAAGAATTGTTTTCGATTTTTAAATCATTTATTGCTTGTTTAATATATTTTGCAGAATCGTCAACTTTTACGGTTTTGCCTGCTTTCCCCTTTGTTATAATTAAATTGTTGCCATCAATATAGCAACTGCTTTCTATTATTTTGTCAGGCAATTTAGAAGAAATATCCTCCAAATCTTTTTTCAACTGATCCATGTCAATTGAAAATCCTGGGTCGATTGTTGTTTTTGAAAGTCTAGTTTGTAATATTGTTAAATTCTTTTGAAAAATGTTTCCCGTTTTTCCAATATTGTAAGCCATATCAACTGCTTCATCTGTATTAAAGTATATTGAAAGTTGTGATGTTGAAAGAGATGTTTCAAAGCCATTATGTGTTAATTTTATTTCTTCTGGTATAACTGAACTTATGTAGTTGTTTATTTTTTCTTTTGCTTGTTCTCTTGTTAATCCGGAAACGTCAATGTTTTTGATGTATACTCCTTTTGCTATTGTTGTGCTTTTTTCTGTCATTATTGAGAATGTTCCATAGACTACAGTTACTAATAGTATTACAATTGCTAATAATATTCCAAAAATTACTAATACATCTGATTTGTTTGTTTTTGCTTCTTCTGTGTTTTCTATTGGTTTAAATTCTGTTGTATTTTCTTTTTCTATTTTTTCTTGCTCTTTTTTGGCATCTTTTTTTAGTTCTTTCTGTTTTTTTTCTGTTTCGACATTTTTTTCAGGATCTTTCTGTTTTTTTTCTATTTTAGCATCTTTTTTAATTTCTTTTTGTTTTGTTTCTGTTTCGACATCTTTTTCAAGTCCTTTTTGCTTTTTTTCTATTTTGACATCTTTTTTTATTTCTTCTTTAGACTCCGCCAAATTATCAGTGTTTTCATGCTTTGTTTTGACAATTTTATTTTGAGTCTCAACTTTTTTTATGTTTTTTTCTTCATCTTTTACTTTCATAAATTTCTCCTTTAAATGGTCTATTATAGTATATCATGAGTTTAAAAAATTTACTACAAAAAACAAAAAAATAATTTAAAATATTTTATAAAAAGTAAAAACCGTTTATAATCAATACTTCTAACAATTTAACCTATATGTTGTTTTATTGTTTCATAAAAAAGTAGATTTGTATTTACAAATTCTAAAATTGTGAACATAATTGCAACAAATTCACAAATTAAGAATTAAATTAAAGGCTTTCTTAAGTACATAGTTTTATTTTGAAACAACATCAAATATATATAATTACCCACTGGTGGGAAGGGAAACACACAAACAATAAATGTATGTACTGTGAATTGGAACTTTTAATTGTAAACAATATGTTAAATTATACTAAAATGTATTGCTAAAGTAAAAATAATTTAGTATAATTAGGAAAGGAAGAAATAAATGGCACAAAAAACAACAAATTAGAAACTGCAAAACAAATGTTAAAGAAAAAATTACCAATTGATTTATATGTGAAATTACCAAATTAACAAAAGAAGAAGTAGAAAAAATAAAATAAAACCAAATCAAAATTGTGCAGATATAACCTGCATAATTTTTTGAAAATTTAACAATATTATTTAATTTTATTGACTAACGCACTGAAAAAGTGATATAATTTCAGTGTGAGGGTAAAAATATGAAAAGTTATGAAAAAATAGTAAATTTTGTAAATAAAAAAAATAATGTAATAACAACTAAAGAATTTAAAGATGCTAAAATAGGATTTTATTACATAAATAAGTTAATTGAAGATAATTATATATCTAGAATAGGAAATGGGCTTTATGGAAAAACTGACAGTTTTGAAGATGAATATTTTATAATTCAAAATAGATATAAGAATGCAATATTTTCTTATAATACTGCTCTTTTCTTTTTAAACAAAACAGAAGTAACACCAAATATTATAGATATAACAATACCAAATGATTATAATGTTAGTTCAATAAAAACCAAACAAATAAGAGTTCATTATGCAAGTAGAGAAAATATAAAACTTGGTGTGATAAAACTAAAATCTCCATTTGGTAATACTATAAAATCATATAATCTTGAAAGAACAATTTGTGATATTGTAAAAAATAAAAATAAATGTGGACTAGATATAGAGCAAAGAAACAAAGTCATAAGAAAAGCATTTTCAGATAATGAAATTGATGGAGCAATGACGATGCAATATGCAAAAAAACTAAAATGTGAGAAAAAAATAAAAGCAATAATGGAGGTAATGATATGATAAAAAATATCCAATCTTTAATGGATAAATCTAAAAATTTTGCAAAAGACAACGGATTATCTGTTCAGGAAGTATTACAGAACTATATGTTTGAAAGATTTTTAGAAAGATTATCAAAATCAGAATATAATGAAAAATTTATAATAAAAGGTCGGATTTTTATTATCTTCTATAATGGGAATTAATATGAGAACAACAATGGATATAGATGTGAATATTACAGGAATGAACTTTGAAAAAAGTGCAATAGAAGAAATGATAAATAAAATTATTTTTATTGATATAGATGACAATGTAACTTTTGAAATAGATAAAAACAAGCCGATAAAAGAAGATAATGAATATGGTGGTTATAGATTTAAAGTAATTGCAAAATTAAGCAATTTAAGAATCCCTTTTTCAATAGATATTTCAACTGGAGATTTAATTACACCAAGAGCAATAGAATACGATTATAAAACAATATTAGAAGATGAGAATATTAGTTTATATACATATAATTATGAAACAATAGTTGCTGAAAAATTAGAAACTGTTTTAAAAAGAAATACTGCTAATAGCAGAATGAAAGATTATTATGATTTATATTATTTTGCAACATATAGGTGGAATGATATAGATATCAGTACATTAAAAAATGCTATAGCTATAACCTTCAAAAACAGAAATTCACAGGAATACTTAGAAAAGTTTAAAACTATAATATCAAATATTTTAGAAGATGAAAGTTTAATTGCAAGATGGGACAAGTATAGAAAAGAACACGAATATGCAAAAGACATTAAATTTGAAGATACAATTAGTGCAATAGAGAAAATATATAATACATTATAATAAATTACATTGCACAGAAAGTTTATTTTATAAATTTTTGTGTGCGAACAAATTTACTGAAAATTTTAATTTTTGGGGGATGATAAAAAATAGAGTTTAGACTGAAAATAGAAAAATTTCAGTCTATTTTTCATAATAAAAATTATCTCAAAAACAATTGCAAAAAAAGCAAAAAAAGCATATAATCTATCAAGAAAAATAAAAGATTTTAAAAATTTAATTCTTTTCTAACTAAAGTTGCAAAAGGAAAGGAAGAGGAAAAATGAAAATAAAAGAAATAATACAAGCAACAAAGGGAAAACTAATACAAGGAGACGAAGAAAAAGAAATACAAGAATTCTGCAAAGACACAAGAACAATAAAAAAAGGAGACACATACATAGGAATAAAAGGAGAAAACTTTGACGGAAACACACTATGGAAAAAAGCATTTGAATCAGGAGCAGAAGCAGTAATAATACAAGGAATAGACTTTTCAAAAGAAAACCTAAACAAAAATCAAAACATAATAGAAGTAAAAGACACAATACAAGCACTTGCAGACATAGCAACATACAAAAGAATATCAATGGGAAAAAACTTCAAAATGGTTGGAGTAACTGGAAGTGTTGGGAAAACAAGTACCAAAGACATTGTAGCAAATGTAATATCACAAAAATACAAAACTTTAAAAACACAAGGAAATAACAACAATGAAATAGGACTACCATTTACAATGTTTAATTTAAAAGACCAAGAAGCAGCAGTTATAGAAATGGGAATGAATCATTTTGGAGAAATAAGTAAACTAACAAAAATCGCAAAGCCTACAATAGCAGTAATTACAAACATAGGAACATCACATATTGGAAATCTAGGTTCAAGAGAAAACATTCTAAAAGCAAAACTCGAAATACTAGAAGGAATGGACAAAAAAGTTTTGGTTATAAATAATGACAATGACTTATTACATAAATATTATATGGATAATAAAGATGTAGAAATACATACATATGGAATTGAAAATGATTCAGAAGTAAAAGCAGAAGACATTGTTTTAAACGAAAATGATAGTGAATTTGTATGCAATATAAAAGGTGAAAAATTCAAAGTAAAAGTTCCCGTTGGAGGAATTCACTTTGTATATAATGCAATATGTGCAGCAACTGTTGGGATGTTAATGGGATTAAGCAAAGATCAAATAAAAAATGGAATTGAAACATTTGAATTAACTAAAAAAAGAATGGATATAACAGAACTTAAAAATGGTGTAACTATTATAAATGACAGTTATAATGCAAGTTTTGAATCAATGCAAGCATCATTAAAATATTTGCAAGGTTTAAATTCAAAAAGAAAAATAGCAGTTTTAGGTGATATGTTTGAACTTGGAGAATATTCAAAAAAATTGCACGAAAAAGTTGGAACAGAAGTTGCTAAAAATAAAATTGATATTCTTGTTTGCTGTGGTGAAAATGCTAAATATATAGTTGAAAGTGCAGAAAAAGAAGGCATGAAAAATGAGAATGTTCACTATTTTGAAAATAGAGAACAAGTTGAAAAATTTGTAAAAGATAATTGGCAAAGTGGGGATAGTATTTTATTTAAAGCATCAAATGGAATGAAATTCTTTAATATTGTAGAAAACTTATTAAAATAATTTAATGACAATCGAACATAGAATAAGTTGTTACGGTTCACTATCCATAAAATAATTGTTTATGAATTGTAATAATAATTTAATAAAAGAAGGTAATAGTATGAAAAAATTAGGCGTAATTTTTGGAGGAATGTCTACTGAAAACAAAGTATCTTGTGTATCAGGAGCATCAGTGATAAAAAATTTAAATAAAGAAAAATATGAAATTTATCCAATATTTATAGATGAAAATGGAAAATGGTTTCAAATTCAAATGCCAAAAGAAGGTCAAATAAAAATTGAAGAAAAGGCACCAATAGAAAATGTATTTGAATATTTAAAACAAATGGACGTCATTTTCCCAGTTTTACATGGCTTATATGGTGAAGATGGAACAATACAAGGATTATTTGAACTATTAAAAATCCCATATGTTGGATGTGGGGTATTGGCTTCAAGTGTTGGAATGGATAAAGTATATACAAAAATTATTTTTGACAAAGCAGGAATAAATCAAGCAAAATATGTGTATATAAGAAAATTCAATGATAAATTTATATATGTAAAAGAAAATTTTGATGAACAGGTAATTGATATAAAAAAAGTTGTAAAATTAACAATAAAAAACTTGAAATTTCCAATGTTTGTTAAGCCATCAAATTCCGGTTCAAGTGTAGGAATTAGTAAGGTAAACAATGAAAAAGAGTTAGAGGAAGCAATATTAGAGGCTGCAAAATATGATAAAAAAATATTAATTGAAGAAGGTATTGATGGTAGAGAGGTTGAGTGTGCAGTTCTTGGAAATGAAGATGTCCAATGTTCATGTGTTGGTGAAATTAAGGCTGCAGACGTGTTTTATAGTTATGATGCTAAATATAAAAATCAAGAGTCTAAAACTTTGATACCTGCAGATATATCAACTGAAAAATCTGATGAGATTAGAAAATTGGCTGTAAAGGCTTTTAAAGCAATTGATGGTAAAGGGTTGTCAAGGGTTGATTTCTTTATTGAGAATGGAACTGATAAAATTTTTATAAATGAGATTAATACTTTGCCTGGTTTTACAAGTATTAGTATGTATCCAAAACTTTTTGAACAAGTTGGAATCGGGTACTCAGATTTATTAGATAAAGTTATAGAATTAGCATTTGAAAAATAATAAAATAAGTGTTATAGTTTATAGACTGTGAATTGTAACAGGTCCATAAAAAATAATAAAAAAAGTCCATAAAATCTATGGATTTTTTTTCAAATTGTGGTATAATAAACCTACCTAATCTCGGGGGAGGATGTTAAATGAAATACAAAGATTATTATAAAATACTTGGACTAGAAACAAGCCGAGTTTCAATAGAAGAAATAAAAGCAGCATATAGAGCAGCAGTAAAAAGAAATCATCCAGATGTAAATGTAGGGGACAGTTTAGCAGAAGAAAAAATAAAAGACATAAACGAAGCATACAGAACACTTTCAGCACCAGCATCAAAAAGAAAATACGATAGAATATGGAATTCAAGAACAAATGCAAAAAACTATCAAAAATTCAAAGGAAAAAATATATTTAGTATGTTTTTGGGTGATATAGACAAAGAAGAAATAGTAAATAAAAAAGAACCAATAAAAGGCGAAAACATAGATACAGAAATTCAGGTAAGTCTAGAAGACGCATTTTATGGTTTGGAAAAAAAGATTTCATTAAGAACAATAGAAGGAAAAATGAAAACATTTGAAGTCAAAATACCAGAAGGAATAAGAAATGGTGAAAAAATCAGATTGATTGGTCAAGGTAAAAAAGGCATAAACGGCGGTAAAAATGGAGATTTACTTATAAAAATCAACATCGAAGATAATAATGTTTTTAAATTATATGGAAGTGATTTATGTACAGATTTAAAATTATCACCATGGGAGGCAGCGTTAGGAACTAGAGTAAATGTAAGAACAATTGATGGAGAAACAAAAGTATATATACCACAGGGAATACAAAGTGGGGAAAAAATTAGAATACCAAGTAAAGGCTACAAAAATGGAAAAGGTGGTAGAGGAGATTTAGTTGCAGAAGTAAAAATAATGGTTCCTAAAAAATTGGAACTAGATGAACAAGAGATGTTCGAAAAACTAAAAGATATGTCAACATTTGATCCAAGAAAAGAATAAAAAATATAAAAAAATGTATTAAATATGTAAAACATAGTTGAAAACTTTACATAATCAAGCAAAACTATTGACAAAAGCCTTGAAATTGGCTATAATTGAAGATAGTGGTTCAACAAAAGATAAACTATGGATTGTACATAGAAACGAGGTGTAAATTATATGGAAACATGGCAAGGAAAACATTTTAGTATAACTGATCCAGAAGGAGTAAATACTGTTATATATCAAATAAATAAAACTCCAAAGGACTTAACAAAAGAATATCCAAAATATACGGTGGATAGACTTGATTATACTGAAGAACTAAGAGGTAACATGAAAAGAAAAACTTTTTATGTAGATTTTCCAACATATGAAGATGAATTATTGATTTTATCTTTTGCAAAAGATAAAGTTGTTGTTAATACTGCAATAATGGCAGATGATAAAATTTCAATAAGTAAAAAGCCAATGCCACTAAAATGTGATAGTATATATTCAGAAGAAGAAAAAGAAGTTAAAGATTTTAAATATACACCAAATTTAAAAAGGCCTATTTGTATAATAGACCCTGAGACTACAGAAGAAGTAAAACCTACGCTTTATTTTGATGAAAAAACAAATGAAGTTAAAGGTAAATGCAAATTAAAACCATATAAATCTTATTTTGCCTTTGAAATCAGGGACAAAAAAGAAAATTAAGGGAGGAAGTTAAATGAACGTAAGTCCAGAAAAAAATATAGAGGGAGCGAATACTGAGATTGCAGTAATGGCGATTTCACCAATTACAAATAAATTAGACAAGGATCAAAAAAATGGTGATGCAACAAAAATTAAAGCAAGTGGAGAACTTGAAATTGTTAGAGCAGATGTACCAGTAATCGATTCTAAAACTGAAAATCATATAGTTAATTCAGATGGAAAAAGACAATTACCAACTGGAGAAATTATGAAAATTAGTGCAAATAAAGATCGTAGAAAATTACATAAATCTATATTAGCAGAACAAGCACAACAAAGAGGATTAGAACAAAGCGAAAGATAGAAATACCAAAGAATTGTAGGTGATTTTAATGAATTACAAAATAGAGGGAGCAATAAGAAAAAATAAAAAAAGTTTTATAATATGTGTAATACTATGGCTCGTATTAGTCATAGTATTTGTTGCGCCATTTTCATATACAACATTCCAAGCAACAACAGATGCAGGCAAAATATCAATGTCAACATTTATAGATAGATTGCCAATAAATATAACTAATCCATTTGCAACCATATCAGGAATATTTGCAGAAGGTGCAGGACATAATTTTGTATCAACATTGCTTGGATTTTCATTAATATATGTAGTAATTTATTTTATAGGATTTGCAAAATCTGCTCCTAAAAATAGATACACAGATATTGAACATGGTTCAAGTGATTGGAGTCAAAGAGGAGAACAATATCAAATATTAAGTAGAAATCATGGAATAATACTTGCAGAAAATAATTATTTACCACTTGATAAACGTGGAAATGTAAATGTCCTTGTAGTTGGACGGATCAGGATCTGGTAAATCTGCATCATACTCAATACCAAATGCACATCAATGCTTGGGGTCATATGTATTTACAGACCCTAAAGGTGAACTTTATGATACAACTGCAGGATATTTAAAAGAGCAGGGGTATGACATCAAAGTATTAAACTTGGTAAGACCTCAATATAGTGATGGTTATAACCCATTAATGCATATTGCTTCAGAACTTGATGTTGATGTTATTGCAAATACAATAGTAAAAGGACAAAAAACAGATAGTGGTTCAGACCCATACTGGGACGATATGGCAGAAATGTTGTTAAAAGCATTAATATATTATTTAATAGCAACAAGACCAGAAGAAGAGCAAAACTTAGCAAGTTGTGCGGAATTAGTAAGGGCTGCAAATAAAAATGGTGGAAGTAACTTACTTTCAGATTTAATGAGCCAATTACCATATGACCATCCTGCAAGAATGTATTACAAATCTATAGAAATAGCGCCAGAAAAAACATATGGCTCTATTCTAAGTTCTTTGCAATCAAAATTAGGTAAATTTGACTCAAAAGAAATAGCAGAATTGACATCAACAGATACAATTAATTTTGAAGAAATAGGAAGCAAAAAAACAGCGGTGTATGTAATATCATCAGATACACATACTGCATATGACTTCTTGCTTACAATATTCTTTTCACAAATGATACAACAATTATATGATTATGCAGACCAAAATGGTGGAAGGTTAAAAGAAAGAACATACTTTATACTTGACGAGTTTGCAAATATAGGAAAAATACCAGACTTTGACAAAAAAATATCAACATCAAGAAGTAGAGGAATATCATTTAGTGTTATTTTACAAAATATTGACCAATTAGAAGCAGTATATGAAAAATCATATGAAACAATCATGGGTAACTGTGATACACATGTATTTTTAGGAAGTAACTCATTTAAAACAGTTGAATATTTCTCAAAACAATTGGGAGAAAAAACAATAGATAGGGACAATATTTCAATAAATAAAGATAAACAAAACCACAGAACTGGAAAAAGTTTATCAGACCAAATTATGGCTAGAGCACTTATGACACCAGATGAATTAAGAAGATTAGACAATGATTTATGTATAATTTTTGAAAAAGGATTGAAGCCAGTAAAAGCAAAAAAATTCTACTATTTCAAACATCCTATGGATAAAGAAATGCAAAGGTATGCAATTAGTCATAATGATATAGGCGAAATCGACAGAGGAACATGGAGAAAGTATAATCCATATAATCCTTATGTAGAAGAAGACGAAGAAGAGAAAATCGAAAATCTGAATATTGAATCTTTGGATGACTTATTTGAAGATGAAGATAAAAAAGAATCTGTTCCAGTGATAAAAAATGATACAAGTGTGAACAAAGAAGATACTGAAACTTTAGATAGTTTATTAAATCCAAATGTAGATGCAGATGCACCACTTCTTCCACAAGATGAAGACGAAGATACATATGATTTGCAAAAAGAATTAGAGGCAAAGTTTGATGAATTATTTGGACCTTTAGATGATGATGAATAAAAATTATATAATAAGGCTACTTTAAGTGAGTGGCTTTATTTTTTTTTAAGGAAATATTGCTTTTTAGAAGTAAGATATTGGACTGCAAATTAAGAACAAAAGTTTTATAAAAAATTAAAAGTGTTCGCTTGTTTTTTAACAACAAATGGTATATATTAGATAGTATAGGAAATGAGATAAGCAAGTGTGTTGCCACTTTACTACATAGTTTCTAACTATGAGAAAGTGAGGTGGTGTTTATGGAATTTATATTATTTTTAATATATACATTGGGAATTTCCCTTACTATAAACGTAGCCTTATTAACAATTATATACATAATTTGGACAAATAAGGAATAAATAAAACAGCACATCTTTGCTTGACCGGCAGATGTGCTGTTACATTCATATGTGGCAACCACAATTTGTGGTTTTCATTTCCTATATATATTATAACATATTATATTTAAATGTCAATTAGCAAAAATAAAAATACTGATATTAATAAGGAGAAATAAAAATGAAATTTATACACATAGCAGATATGCACTTTGACAGTCCATTTGTAAACCTTTCAGACAAAGATGGACTAGGAGACTTAAGAAGACTAGAACAAAGAAAAGTATTTAAAAAAGTAACAGAATATATAAAAGAAAATAATATAAAATACTTATTTATCTCAGGAGATTTATATGAACAAAAATATATAAAAAAATCAACAATAGAATATATAAATAATTTATTTAAGGAAATTCCAGAAACACGAATATTTATATCACCGGGAAATCACGACCCATATACAAAAAATTCATATTATAATAAATTTTATTGGAATGAAAATGTAAAAATATTCACATCAAAAATAGAAAAAATTGAATGTGAAGATGCAAATATTTATGGGTATGGATTTGATGATTTTTATTGTAAAAACTGCGGAATAGAAAAGGTTGAATTAGAAGATAAAAATAAATTAAATATATTAGTAATTCATGGAACACTAGATGGTGGTGCAATAGAAAATAGTGAATATAATCCTTTATCTTCAAAGATGTTAAAAGAAAAAGGATTTGACTATGTTGCTTTAGGACATATTCATAAACTAGATTATAATAAAGAAGAAAATCAAAATATTGTATATCCGGGGTCAACAGCTTCATTAGGATTTGATGAACTTGGTAAACATGGAATGATAGTCGGAGAATTGGAAAAAGAAAAAATAAATTTAGAATTTGTTCCATTAGATGAAACTGAATTTAAATTATATGATTTGGATATTACAGAAATAATTTCAAAAGAAGAATTAATTGAAAAAATAAATGAAATAAATTTTGAAGAAAATAATTTAATTGAAATAATTTTAACAGGAAAAAGAAATTTTGAAATTGACAGATACGAATTATATAAATTAATTTCAAACGATAAAGTTATTAAAATAAAAGATAAAACAAAAATAAATTATGATTTAGAAAAATTATCAAATGATACTACTTTAAAAGGTTTATTTGCTAAAGAAATGTTGGCAAAATTAAATGAAGAAAATATTCCTGAAGAGCAAAAAGAAATAATAGAAAAAGCAGTTGAAATTGGAATGGAGGCAATAGATTGAAAATAAATAAAATAAAAATAAATTCTTATGGAAAATTAAAAGAAAAAGAAATAAATTTTAAAGACGGAATAAATTTAATATATGGGCAAAATGAAGCAGGAAAATCTACATTAATTAAATTTATTACTAATTCATTATATGGAATTTCAAAAAATAAAAAAGGAAAAGAAGTATCAGATTTTGATAAATATAAACCTTGGTCAGGAGAAGAATTTTCTGGAAAATTAGAATATGAATTAGATAATAAAGAAAAATATGAAATTTATAGAGATTTTAGTAAAAAAAATCCAAAAATATTTAATGAAAATATGGAAGATATTTCTAAAGAATTTAATATTGATAAAAATAAAGGAAATGAATTCTTTTATGAACAAACAAAAATAGATGAAGATTTATTTTTGTCAACACTTGCAATTAATCAAAGTGAAGTCAAATTGGAAAATCAGGCTCAAAATTTTTTAATTCAAAAAATTGCTAATTTGGCACAGACTGGTGATGATAGTATATCTTTTAAAAGGGTAATGGACAGAATAAATAGAAGACAATTAGATGAGGTAGGAACTGAAAGGTCTAGGGAAAAGCCAATTAACATAGTTGCAAGAAAATTACAAGAATTAAATGCAGAAAAGGAAAATCTAGAAAAATTTAAAAATTTTAAATATGAATATGAAGAACAAGAAAATGATTTAGATGACGAAATTTTAAATTTAGAAAATGAAAATAATTTTCTAAAAGAAATTAAGTTGCAAAAAGAAAATGAAAAAATTGAAAATGAAAAAATAAAAATAAAAGAAAATATTGAAAATGAAAATTTAGAAAAAATAAATTCTGTAAATAAAAAAATAAATGAATTAAAAATAAATAATAAAAATATTTTAGAAAAATATTTAAATAATAATTTGGAAAATAAAAATAAAAAAATAAATAAAAATAAAATAAAAAATAATAAAAATAAATTAATAAAAAAATTAAATATTATTTTTATTTTAATAATTTTAATTAATATTTTACAATTTATTTTTATTAAAAATAATATTTTTAAATATATTTTTCTCCTTACAGTACCAACGTTTTTAATTTTTTACATATTTTTAATAAATAAAGAAAAAAATAAAATAAAAAATAATGAAAAAATAGAAAAAAATAAATTTAATGAAATTAATTTACAATTAATTAATTTAGAAAATGAAAAAAAATTAATAGAAAATAATCAAAAAAATAATAGTGAAGAATTAAATAAAATAAAAAATAATTTAAATTTAAAAAATAATTTAGAAAAAGAAAAAATAAAAAATAAATATTTAAATAAAATAGAAAAAAATAAAATAAATAATTTTTTGGATTTAAATAATTTAGAAAAAATAAATTTTGAAATTGAAAAAATTCAAAATGAAATAAATAATAAAAAATTAAAATTGCATACTTTAAATTTAGACAAAAAAAATATAGAACCACAGTTAGATAATTTGTCAAAAATTGAAGAAGAATTAGTTAACAATAATGAGAAAATGTTAACCTTGCAAAAATTAAATATGAGTATGAATTTAGCAAAAAACATTTTGAACAATTCATATGAAAAAATGAAAAATTCAGTAACCCCTAAGTTTACAGAGAATTTATCTCATAATATCTCTAGCATAACAGATGGTAAATATAATAAAGTAATGTTTAATGAAGAAGAAGGTTTAATTGTTGAATTACAAAATGGAGATTATATTCCGGTAAATAGATTTAGCATTGGAACTATTGACCAATTATATTTGTCATTAAGACTTTCTATGATTAATGAACTTTCTGATGAGACTGTTCCAATTTTTTTGGATGAGGCTTTTGCATTTTATGATGATGAAAGATTAAAAAATATTTTGGATTATTTAAACTCTAAATTTAGTAATAGACAAATTATTATTTTTACATGTACAAATCGTGAAAAAAGTATTTTTGAAAATAAAAATATTGATTATAACTACATAGAGTTGTAAAATTCCTAAATTTGTAGTATAATACCAAAAGGGTATAAAACTTGAAAAAATTTTATATGGAGATGCACAGAAAAGCCAAAGATTTGTCTGATAAAATTTTGGATAGTGATTCACGAAAAAATCCAAGATTTGTCTGTCGACGAACAGAGCAAAACACAGTGAAGGGAGAATATTTATGTTTGAAAAATTAGAAGCAGTAGAAAAAAGATATGAAGAATTAACAAAAATGATTAGTGACCCAGAAGTAATATCAAACCAATCAGAATGGCAAAAATTAATGAAAGAACATGCAAGTATAGAAGATATAGTTTTAAAATTTAGAGAATACAAAAAAGCAAAACAAGCAATGGACGAAGCAAAAGAAATGATGGAAGACAAAGAATTAAAAGAATTAGCAGAAATGGAATATTATGATAATAAAGAAAAATTACCAAAATTAGAAGAAGAATTAAAATTCTTATTAATTCCAAAAGACCCAGACGATGATAAAAACATCATTTGTGAAATAAGAGCAGGAGCAGGTGGAGAAGAAGCCGCATTATTTGCTGGAACATTATTTAGAATGTACACAATGTATGCAGAAAGAAAACACTGGAAAATGGAAGTTTTAAACGAAAACGAAACAGGACTTGGTGGTTATAAAGAAATAACATTTATGGTTACTGGAAAAGGTGTTTATAGTAGACTTAAATTTGAAAGTGGAGTTCACAGAGTACAAAGAGTTCCAGATACAGAAAGCAGTGGTAGAATTCATACATCAACTGCAACTGTTGCAGTACTCCCAGTTGTTGAAGATGTAGAAATTGAAATAAATCCAGCAGACATTAAAATGGAGGTTTTCCGTTCTTCAGGTGCTGGTGGACAACATATAAACAAAACATCATCTGCAGTAAGACTTATACATGAACCAACAGGTATCGTTGTTGAGTGTCAAACTGAAAGGTCTCAATTCCAAAATAGAGATAATGCTATGAGAATGCTTAGAACTAAATTATATGAGATGGAAAAACAAAAACAAGATAATGAAATTTCTAGTGCTAGAAAATCTCAAGTTGGTTCTGGTGATAGAAGTGAGAAAATTAGAACTTATAATTATCCTCAAGGTAGAATTACAGACCATAGAATTGGTATGAGTATTTATCAAATGGAAAATTTCTTGAATGGTGATATTGATGAAATGGTTGATAATCTAATTGCTGCAGATAGAGCAGAAAGATTAAAAGGTGAAGATGAATAATAGAAAATAAAAAGTCAATAAATATTGTGTATAAACAGTATTTATTGGCTTTTTTGGTTGAATTGTAATTTTTAAAAATGAAAAATGTGAACAATAAAATATAAAAAACGTGAAATTTTTCATAGAACTATCTATAAAAAACGTGAAATTTTTCAAAAAACATCTATGAAAAACGTGAAAAAAATGTTGACAAACAAATCAATACCATTGTATGCTACTTTTTGTATAAAAAATTAAAATTGTTTAATCAATAAAATTGTTTAAATTTCAGAGTTTGAAAAAAACCTTGAAATTTATTTTTAACTATTGACAAAAACAAATGTTTTGCGTAAAATTATGATAGATATTTAAATGGTAATCAGATAGAAAATAAACTTTGAAGGGAGTTTTACTTAATGAATAATGAATTAGATGAACGAAATAAATTTATAATGTATACAACAGACGATGGACAAGTTGATATTGAAGTAAGATTAGAAGATGAAAATGTATGGCTTACTCAAAACTCAATGGCTGGGTTATTTGATACTACGAAACAAAATATAAGTTTACATATAAAGAATATATTTGAAGAAAAAGAACTAGAAGAAAATTCAGTTGTCAAGGAATGCTTGACAACTGCTAAAGATGGAAAAAATTATAAAACAAAATTTTATAATTTGGATTTAATTATATCAGTTGGATATAGAGTACGATCAGTTCGAGGTACGCAATTTAGAATATGGGCAAATAAATTGATAAAAGAATATCTAATAAAAGGATATAACATTAATGTTAAAAGATTCAAAAATAATGGTGGAGGAACATATTTTGAAGAAGTATTAGAAAAAATTAGAGATATCCGTTCATCTGAAAAAGTATTTTGGAGAAAAATACTAGATATTTATGCAACCAGTGTAGACTATGATGCCAAAAGTGAACAAACAAGAGAATTTTTTAAAACGGTTCAAAACAAAATGCATTATGCTGTTCATGGCAATACAGCAGCAGAAGTAATATTTAATAGAGTAGATAGTGAAAAGGAAAATATTGGATTAACAAATTTTAAGGGAAATATGCCTACTAGAGCAGAGACAGAAATTGCTAAAAATTATTTAAGTGAAAAAGAATTAGATTTATTAAATAGAATGGTGTCCGCATATTTAGATGTTGCAGAGATTAATGCTTTAAATATGCATGCAATGACGATGAAAGAATGGGTAAAAGAACTAGATGGATTTTTAACTATGACCCATAAAGATATATTAGAAGGAGCAGGAACAATATCTCATGAAAAAGCATTAGAAAAAGCTCATAAAGAATATGATAAATATATGAAAAGTCATTTAACACAGGCAGAAAAAGATTATTTAGAAATAATGGGCGAAGACATTAAAAAATTGAAATAGTACAGTAGTTAACTATCGTTTTAAATATAAAAAGTGAAAGATAACTAGTAATTTGTAAGGAGGAAAATAAAATGAATATTAGAAATGCACAAATAGATGATGTAAATAGGGTTAGTGAATTAATGTTACAAGTTGCTAAAATTCATAGTAGTGCTAGAAGAGATATTTTTAAAGAAAAAAATATTGAAGAAATAAAGAATGAAGTTAATAATAGAATGAACAATAAAGAAAATATATTAATTGCAGAAGAAAATAATAGTATATTTGGGGTTATTATTTATAAAATTAAAGAAGTAAGAGAACACAAAAATCTTAAAGATAGGACAGTATTGTGGATAGATGAATTAGTAGTAGATGAAAATATAAGAGGAAAAGGAATAGGAAAAAGTTTATTTTTAGAAGTAAATAAAATCGCAAAAGAAAGTAATTGTAATGCTGTTGAATTGAATTGTTGGAATTTTAATAGACAAGCAATTAAATTTTATGAAAAATGTGGGATGAATACGCAAAGATTAATAATGGAAGTAAAAATAAACTAGCGACAAATTACAATTTTAAAAAATAAATCATAAAACAACAAGTAAAACATATAAATCTAGTAATATTGTAAAAAAGGGGAAATTGCTGTGAACGAAATCTTAAAAACAACATTACTAGGTTTATTTTTTGGCACATTTGGAACAACAATAGGAGGAATACTAGGGATAGTAATCAAAAAAAATTCAAACAAATTTCTAAGTTTTATACTATCATTTGCATCAGGACTAATGATGTCAGTAATATGCTTTGACTTAATACCAGAAGCATTAGGGATTAGTAATATATACAGAGTAGTATTTGGGGTATTAATAGGAATAATATCAATGATATTTTGTGATGTAATAGTTCAAAAAAAGTTCAATAAAAAGCAACAAAAATATGTTGAAAGTAATGATTTATTAAAAACAGGAATTATAGTATCAATAGGGTTAGCAATACACAATTTTCCAGAAGGTTTAGCAATTGGTTCAGGATTTGAAGCATCAATGCGTTTGGGACTTGGATTGGCAATTGCAATATGTTTACATGATATACCAGAAGGAATATCAATGGCAGTACCTATGAAAAATGGAGGAATGTCAAAAGCAAAAGTTATTTTTTATGTAATATTATCAGGAGTTACAACAGGAGTTGGTGCATTTTTTGGAGCAATCGTAGGTTCTATTTCTCAAAGTGTAATTGCGGTTTGCCTAAGTTTTGCGGCCGGTGCAATGTTGTATATTGTTTCTGGTGAATTAATACCAGAATCAAATAAATTATATAAAGGTAGAATGTCTGCTGTTGGTAATATGATAGGGTTTATAATTGGAATTTTTGCAACGCAATTATGAAAAAATGAGGCAAATAACTGCTTCATTTTTTACATTTTATATAGCGAAAAAATGTTTGAAAAATATTCTAAATTCTATTGACTTTTAAAATGTAAAATTATATAATTGGACAAGAAAATTTGGAGAAAATATCAATTAAATAATTTAGAAAGTAGGAATAAAAATGCAAGATATATTAAAAGGATTGAATGACAAACAATACGAAGCGGTAGTAAATACAGAAGGTCCATGCTTAGTAATAGCTGGAGCAGGAAGCGGAAAAACAAAAGTATTAACACATAAAATTGCATACTTAATAGGAGAAAAACAAGTAAAACCATGGAACATATTAGCAATTACATTCACAAATAAGGCTGCAAACGAAATGAAAGAAAGAATCGGGAATTTAGTAGGAGATGTTTCGGCAGACATATGGATGGGAACATTTCACTCAATATGTGTGCGTATTTTAAGAAGATTTATAGATAGAATAGGTTTTGATTCTTCATTTATAATTTTTGATACATCTGACCAAAGAACATTAGTAAAGGCATGTATTAAAAGTATAGGTTTAGATGATAAAATGTTTACGGACAGAAGCGTTTTATCAGAAATAAGTAATGCAAAAAATGAAATGTTAGAACCAGACCAATATACAGTAAGAGCAAATGGAGACTTTAGAAAAGAAAAAATTGCACTGGTATATGAAATGTATCAAAAACGTTTAAAAGAAAACAATGCAATAGATTTTGACGATATCATAAATTATACAATTAAAATATTAATGGAAAATCCTGATATATTAGAATATTATTCAGATAAATTTCATTATGTATTAGTAGACGAATATCAAGATACAAACAAGGCTCAATTTACATTAGTAACAATGCTTGCATCAAAAAATGGAAACATAACAGTTGTTGGAGATAATGACCAAGGAATATATAGTTTTAGAGGTGCTGATATTTCAAACATTTTAAATTTTGAAAGAGATTTCCCAGGAACAAAAATAATCAAATTGGAGCAAAATTATAGATGTACAGGAAATATTTTAAAAGCAGCAAATGCAGTAATTAAAAATAATGAAGTCACATACAAAAAGGAATTGTGGACAGAAAATGAAGTTGGAAACTTACCTGCAGTATATTCTGCAAAAAATGAATATGATGAAGGAACATATATTGCACAACAAATTGAACATTTGAGAAGAGAAGAATATTACAAATATTCAGACTTTGCAATTTTATATAGAATGAATACTCAATCAAGAGCAATAGAGGAAATTCTAAGAAGAGAGAGCATTCCATATAAAATTATAGGTGGTCTTAAATTCTATGAAAGAAAAGAAATTAAAGACATAATTTCATACTTAAGATTAATACAAAATCCATCAGACAACTTGAGTTTGAAGAGAATAATTAATGAACCTAAAAGAGGAATTGGAAAAACAAGTTTAGACAAAATAGAAGAATTATCAATTAATAGTGGAGTTCCAATGTATGAAATTATTAAAAATGCGGAACAATATGGATTAAATAGAGTATTTTTAAATTCAAGAGAATTTGTAAATGCAATAGAAGAATTGAGAGCAAAAAAAGAAGATATAAAAATATCTGATTTAATAAAAGAAACACTTAAAAAATCAGGATATACTCAGGCATTGGAAAATGAAAATACAATAGAAGCAGAAAACAGAATAGAAAACTTGGACGAGTTCTTAACTGTTGCAATAGAATTTGAGGACGAATCTGCAGATAATAAATTAAGTGATTTCTTAGAAGGAATAACATTATCAAGTGATATTGATAATATGGAAGAAGCAGAAGAAACTGTAACACTTATGACATTACATAGTGCAAAAGGACTTGAATTCCCAGTAGTATTTTTGGTAGGAATGGAAGAAGGAATATTCCCTGGTTATAAATCTATTGGAGAACCAAAGGAATTAGAAGAAGAAAGACGTTTATGCTATGTTGGAATCACAAGAGCAAAAGAACATCTATTCTTAACATGTAGTAAACAACGTACAATATTCGGTTCAACAAGTTGTAACCAAGTATCAAGATTTTTAAGAGAAATACCAAGTGATTTATTAGACGGATATGATGATGCTTTAGGTGAAAAACAAGAAAACAATAGTAATATTTTTGGAGATTCAAAATATAGTTGGACATATGGAAGCAAAGACAATGGAAATATAAAAACATACAAAATTGATAAAAATGAACCAAAAGTTGCAGCAGCAAGTAGTAGTACAAATAGTAATGGATTTATGTTTAGAACAGCAGAAAGCTTCTTAAATAATTTAACCAAAAAATCATCAGGAGCAAATGTTGATTTATCTAAATATAAAGAAGGAGTTAGAATTTATCACAAAAAATTTGGCGAAGGTGTTATTAGCAATGTTGAGCCAGAGGGTGACGATTTAAAAGTTGATATTCAATTTGATAAAGTTGGACATAAACGTTTAATGGCAAAATTTGCTAATTTAGAAATAATTTAAAAATTTCGGGATTGGGGGACAGGTCTTCAATCCCGAAATTTTTTTATATTCTAGGAAAGTTATCATAGTATGATAACTTTCTGTAGAAGATAAATATGGCAGAAATTAGATTTTGTAGCAGTTTGCACTGCATACAAAATCTTAATTCTGGTTTTTTGGCTAAATTAAGAATAAAATTTTTAAAATTGCAAATGATAAATAAAGAATAACGCTTATATGTATTTTTATTACAATGATTGGAATTTGATTTTAACAAAATTGAAGTGTAATAAATAAAGCAGAGCGTAAGAAAGGATGATAAAAATGGCAAATTTAAATCAAATGGAATTACAAAACTTAAGACATTTTATAGGTGCACATGAAACAATATATCAAAAATTAAACACATATTCTGCACAAGCAGTAGACCCTCAAATAAAACAATTATTCACAAAATCTGCACAAGATGCTTTAAACACAAAACAAAAATTAATGTCTTTTTTAAATAATTAGGAGGGAGGAAAAAAACATGGATGAAAAAACAATGGTAAACGATATTTTAGCAGGTGTAAAGGCAGATTTAACAGGATATCAAACAGCAATATCTGAGGCAGAAAATATGGAATTAAGGCAAGCATTCCAACAAATAAGAAATGGTGATGAAAGTTTTCAATATGAATTATTCAAAATAGCACAATCAAAAGGATATTACAAACCTGCACAAAAGGCTTCACAAACAGAAGTCGAAACAGTAAAAACAGAATTACAACAATAAAAAAAGGGATTAGGGGAAATACTCTTAATTCCTTATTTATATATCAGGAAAGTTATGCAACTTTCCTAATATATAAAATTACACTGCACAGAAAATTTATTTCATAAATTTTCGTGCACGAACAAATTTCCTAAAACTCCTAAAATATAAATGTTTTGTACAGAAACTTACATAAAGTAAAATTTTCGTACTAACAAAAAAGAAAATCAATAAAATTAATTTAAAATATAAATAATGATATTAAAAAATATAGAAAAACTAAAAAAACGAAAGAAAGAATAATAAAAAGTCATTAAATCTTACGGAAAATAAATAAAGAGCCTATTGCAAAAAAATAAAAAAAAGTGTAAAATGTTGGCAGAATATTATAAGGAGAAATTGTAATGTTTAAAAAAGTATTAATACATACAAGAAGAACAATGAAATTAGTAATTTTGATAACTGTAGCTTTATTAGCAATAATTGCAGTTGTGGCATCATTTTACAAAATAAGTTATAGTGTAAGTTTAAATGGACAAGAATTAGGATATACAGATAATAAAAGTAAATTACAATCACAAATAAATGAATATATGGAAAATGGCGAAAACCAAAATACTGCATTTGTACAACTGGATAATTTACCAAAATATAAAATATGTTTATTAAAAAGAAATGTAAATTCAAATGATGAGGAAATTTTCAATACAATAAAATCAGGAGGAACAACATATTATAGGTATTATGCTGTATTGGAAAATCAAGAAGAAAAAGTATATGTACCCGAATTTACAGAAGCAGAAGAAATAGTAAATAAATTAAAAGAAAAAAATAGTACAAATATAGACAATATAACTATTTCTGAAAAATATGATACAGAATTAAAAGTAATGGATAATATAGATGATGCAGTAGCAAGTTTATATTCAGAACCAAAAAATGTAGTAGTTGCTTCAACAAAGAAATCAACTACAAAAAAATCAACAGGAACAGCAGTGAAATCAACAGGAACTGTTAATACTGCAATGACAATTTCAGGAACAAAAGTTGCGTTAGGAATATCATTATCTAAACCAGTATCAGGAATAATATCCTCAAGATTTGGAGCAAGAAGTTCAATAAGAAGTTCTGCACATACTGGACTTGATATAGCAACATCAACAGGAACGCCGGTTGCAGCAGCAGCATCTGGAACAGTAACGTTTGCAGGATGGAAAGGTTCTTATGGAAATTTAATGGTTATTACTCATAGCAATGGAGTACAAACATATTATGGACATTGTAGTAAATTATATTTTAGTGCAGGAGCAACAGTATCACAAGGGCAAACTATTGCTGCAGTTGGTTCAACAGGAAATTCAACAGGTCCACATTTACATTTTGAAATAAGAGTTAATGGGGTGGCTTATAATCCACAAAATTATTTATATTAATATAAAAAGGTATGCGTATTCTCTTACTAGCATACCTTTTTATTATATATTAGGAAAGTTATGAAACTTTCCTAGTATATAAAATTATACTGTACAAAAAATTTATTTCATAAATTTTCGCGCATGAACAAATTTACTGAAAATTTCAATTTTTTTGAGTATGGTAAAAAGTAGAGTTAAGGCTAAAATTGAAAATTTTCAGATTTGTTCTATGCAAAATACTGTATACAAGTTGTAATTGCATTATTTTTTAAAATGACTTTTCCATGCTCCTTTAGTTTAAAAATAAAATTTCTTGAGTATTTTTCAATAACCGAAAACTCTAATAAAGAAGAATAAAAAAAACTTAAATTGGAGTTTTCTAAATTCAAATTATCTAGTACTAAATAATAATTATTATTAAATAAATACAGGGCAGCACTTTTATAAAGTTTTTTTAAATTAATATTAGAATTTGTATGTAAAAAAAGGCAAAATTCACAAAAATAATCAAAACTTTCAAAACGATAAATTAATGGTGATGAGATGAACGTTTTTGAATTCTTTTTCGTACTCAATAATTTTTTATGCTGACTTTTAACTAAGATATCATGTTCTAGGTATTTTGTGATTGTAAAAATAAAGATTTCATTGTTTTCTGTTGATGCTTCAATTAATAATTTATGACCTGTTGTATCGAAGTTTATTTCTTTTTCTGCTTGATTTAGTATTTCTAAAAACAATTTTTGTGAGTCTGCACTGGTAAGTAATAGTTCATTTATATCTATTTTTTTATCTTTAAATTCTTCTCTTTTTAGTGTTATTCGTATTTTATTTTCGGTTATTTTTTCAATTTTCATTTAATTATACCTCCATACTTATAATTTTATTATACTATGATATTTAATAGAATTAAAGACACAAAATATGGTAAATACAAATTGTTTGATATAATTAACAGAACGTCAAATTATCGTTTGTGTGTTTCCCGTCCCCCTTGGGCATATGTATATGATTTGAAACGTTTTCTCGGCTCAATACGCAACACAAGAACTTCTAAAATAAATTTATGGCGCCCTTCCGCTTAGTCCTCACTGCGTTCGACGCGAACTCTTTCCATAAATTTATTTAAAAATTTCTAATATTGCTCCAATCACATTCGAAAAGTTTAAAATCATATACATATGTCCAAGGGGGACGGGAAACACACAAACAATAATTTGACGCACTGTAAATTGTTATAATTCTTTACATAAATTTCTAAAAACCACTTGAAAAAAACGCAAAATCAATGTATAATAGCAAATGTAAAAAAGGGTGTATCCGTAAGGACAAAAGAAAAAAATGGAGGTAAAGAAATGGCAACAAGAGAAAAAAACATATGGATATTGTTAGTATTTTTATTAGCAGGATTAGTAATAGGGGGACTATTGGGAAAATTAGCTTCAAGTGTATCATGGCTATGGTGGCTATCATATGAACAAGAATTTGGAATAAATGCACCAATAGTATTAGACTTAAGTGTATTAAAACTAACATTTGGACTAATGTTCAAAATAAACATTGCAAGCATAATAGGAATGGTATTAGCAATATTTATATACAAAAAGATATAAAAGTAATTTACAAAAATAAAAAGTGGGGCAAATAAAACAAAAAGGAGTCAAAATTTGTCACTAAAAATAAAAGAATTACCAGAAACAGAAAGACCATATGAAAAGCTAGAACTATATGGAGAAAAAACATTATCAAATGCAGAACTAATAGCAATAGTAATAAAAACAGGAACACGAGAAGAAACATCAGTACAAATAGCACAAAGAATACTAAAACTAAGTGAAGACCCACAAATGGGAGAACTTAACTTTTTAAAAAATATAACATTAGAAGAACTTATGCAAATAAAAGGAATAGGCAAAGTAAAAGCAATACAAATAAAAGCAATATGTGAATTAGCAATAAGAATGAACAAACCAGCAAATTACAGAAAAATTGTAGTTCATAATTCATCACACTTAGCTGGAATGCTTATGCAGGAATTACGATTTGAAAAAAAAGAACATATACTTCTTATTTTGTTAAATAACAAAAATGAAATTCTAAAAAAAATAGAACTTGGCCATGGTGGAATATATTTTGTAAATGTTGACATAATGGACATTATAATGGAAGCAGTAAAAATAAAAGCACCTAGAATGATTTTGGTACATAATCATCCATCAGGGGATCCAATGCCAAGTGATAGAGACATTAAAATAACAGATAGACTTTATAGAATAGCAAGAGATTTAGGCATTGAGTTAATGGACCACTTAGTCATTGGAAATGGTGTATTCAGAAGTGTTTTTGTTGTATTAGAAAAGAGAGTAGAAGAAGAAAAGAAAAAAATGAAATCAAAAGAAAAAGGCAAACAAAATAAAATTAAAATATGTAAATTAAAAAATAAACTACGTATTGAAAAAAATAAAATGTATGTATCTACAAAAAAAGGATGTCAGATCAGAAAGGAATTGAAATTATGAAATTTTTTACATTTGGTTCAAAAGATATTGGAATAGATTTAGGAACTGCAAATATTTTAGTAACATTAAAAGGAAAAGGAATTGTATTAAAAGAACCTTCTGTTGTTGCAATAGATAGAAAAACAGGAAATATAATGTCAACTGGAAATGAAGCAAAAGAAATGTTAGGAAGAACACCTGAACAAATAAAAGCAGTAAGACCATTAAAAGATGGTGTTATTGCTGACTTCACTGCAACACAATTAATGTTAAAAAACATAATACAAAAAGTAGAAAAAAGATACAATGTCGGTAGACCAAGAGTTGTTGTTGGGGTTCCATCAGGTATAACAGAAGTTGAAGAAAGAGCAGTAGAAGAATCTGTATTACAAGCAGGAGCAAAAGAAGTATATTTAATAGAAGAACCTATGGCAGCGGCAATAGGTGCTTCATTAGATGTTGCAGAACCAAGTGGAAGTATAATTGTAGATATCGGAGGAGGAACTACAGAAGTTGCAGTAGTTTCACTAGGAGGAATTGTTGTAAGTCACTCTTTAAGAGTTGCCGGAGATGAACTTGATGAAGACATAGTTAATTACGTAAAAAGAGAAATGAACTTAGCAATAGGAGAAACAACAGCAGAGCAAATCAAAATGCAAATAGGTTGTGCAATGCCTTTAATGACAGAAATGACAATGGAAGTTAGAGGTAGAGATTTAACAGACGGATTGCCAAGAAACGAAAAAATAACATCAACACAAGTAGAAGAAGCAATGAAAGAATCAATATCAAAAATAGTAGACATTGTAAAAAGCACATTAGAAAAAACACCACCAGAACTTGCATCAGATATTATGGAAAAAGGAATTGTACTTGCAGGTGGAGGAGCTTTAATAAAAAATCTAGACAAATTAATAAGTATAGAGACAGGAATGCCTGTATATGTTGCAGAAGAACCATTGGACTGTGTTGTTAGAGGAGCAGGAAAAACATTAGAAGATTTAGAAAGATTAAAAACAGTTTTAATAAATTCAAGAAAAAGAAGATAATAATTGTAAAATTGAAAGGAGAATATTATGTATAGAAACAAAAAAAGTGGATTGTTAGGAATTATAATAACAATAGTAGTATTAATATTAATAGTCATTTTTTCTAACAAAGAAGCAAATACATCATTTTTTGAAAATGTTGCAAACAAATTAGTTATGCCTATACAAAATGGACTAACATATGTAAAAAACAAAGTTAGTGGTAATTCTTCTTTTTTTACTGATATAAGTAACTTGAAAACAGAAAACAAAGAATTACAAGAAAAAAACAGTAAACTAGAGCAGTCATTAAGAGAACTAGAAAACATAAAAACAGAAAATGAAACACTAAAAGAATATTTGGGGCTAACAGAAAAATATGGAGAATATAAAACAATACCTGGGTATGTAATAAATAAAGAGATAAACAATTATTCAAAAACTCTTATAATTAATATTGGAAAACAAGATGGAATAGAAGAAAATATGACAGTAATTGCAGACGAAGGACTAGTTGGACATGTTATATCTGTTACAGACAATACCGCAAAAATTAGAACTATAGTTGATACATCAAGTTCTATAAGTTGCTTAATGAGTTCAAGTAAAGATAGTATCGTATGTAAGGGAACATTAGACAGTAATACTGAAATAAAAGCAATGTATATACCAACAGATGCAAACCTAGTTCAAGGGGACAGTGTAGACACATCTGGTTTAGGAGGAATCTATCCAAAGGGAATACATGTAGGAACAATAAAAAAGATAGTAACTACAAAAAATATGACAGATAGATATGCATTAGTTGAAACTGCTGTGGATTTTAACAAATTAAATACGGTTTTAGTAGTAAAAAATAATTAATAGAGGTGAAAATATTGAAAAAAGTACTTATAAATTTAGCATTAATACTAATAGGCTTTGTAATATATTTTCTCCAAGCAAATTTTTTTAGTTGGTTTTCAATTGGAGGAATAAGACCAAATCTTTTTGTAATATACATACTATTTATAGGATTATTTGGAAACAGAAGCATGGGAATAGTTTATGGAGCAGTATGGGGAATATTTTTAGACTTAATATATAAAACAAATGTCGGAATAAATCTAATTGGACTGGTATTAATAGGAGTAATTGCAATATTATTTAACAAAAACTTCTCAAAAGATAGTAGAATAACAGTAATGTTTATGGTATTTGGAACAACAATAATATTTGAGGTTATAACATATTTTATAACATATATGTTATATTCAATAAATGTTGAAGTTTTAAGTTTTATAAAAATTTTAATTGTAGAAATTATTTATAATATATTAGTTACAATAATTATATATCCGTTAATGCAAAAATTTGGCTATTATATGGAAAATGAATATAAAGGAAATAAAATTTTAACAAAATATTTTTAAGGATTTTTAACAGATTATAAAAATTTGAAATACAAAGATTTATAGTATGAAAGGAGAGTGAAAAATTGGCAAAAGAAATTAATAAAAAAAGTATTAATTTAAGATATAATATTGTAACTATTTTTACATATGTAATTGGGATAATATTAATAGTCCAATTGTTCAATCTTCAAATAATACATGGATCAAAATATAGAGAAGAATCAAATACACGATTAACAAGAGAAAGTACATTAGAAGCAGACAGGGGCGAAATACTAGATAGGTCAGGAAATATATTAGTATCATCTAGTCAAAAGTTCAACTTGGAATTATATAAAAGTAAAATTGATAACAATTCATTAAATGAGTCAATATTAAAAATTGTTCAAGTATTAGAAAAATATAATGTTAATTATACAGACAATTTTCCTATAAAAATAGAACCATTTGAATATACTATATCAGATGAAAATTTAGTTAATTGGAAAAAAAATAACAATATAGATGAGAATGCAACGGCAGAAGAAGCATTTAATAAATTTAAAGAAAAATATAAAATTGAAAACACAGATAATAAACAAGTAAGAAAAATAATAGCAATAAGATATGCAATAGCAAAAGAAGGATATAGTAGTACAAAATCATTAACAATTGCAAAAGATATACCAAGAGAAGCAGTTGCGGAATTTTCAGAAAAAAGTGATAAATTTCCAGGAATAAACATAACAGTACAACCAGTAAGAGTCTACAAAGAAGGAACATTGGCTTCACATATTTTAGGATATGCATCAAAAATAGGTTCTGACGAATATCAACAAAAAAAGGATGAATATGATCAAAATGACTTAATAGGAAAAACTGGAATAGAATCGCTTTTTGAAAAATATTTAAAAGGCCAAAAAGGAACAAAACAAATTGATATGGCAGTTGATGGAACAACAACTGCAGAAGTTGTTGAACAAGAAGCGGTTGCAGGTTCAAATATTGTTCTAACAATAGATTCAAAATTACAAAAAATAACTGAAGATGCATTAAAAGAAAATATAGAAAAAATAAAAAATGGTGGTTTTGGAAAATCATATGATGCAAAAGGTGGATCATGTGTAGTTATGAATGTAAAAACAGGTGAAGTACTTGCAATGGCAAGTTATCCAGATTATAATCCACAATCATTTGCAAATGGAATAAGTAGTGAAGAATGGAAAAGTTATAATGAAAATAAATCATATCCATTAATAAACAAAGCAATCCAAAGTGCATATGAACCAGGTTCTATATTTAAAATGGTAACTGCAATAGCGGGACTTGAATCAGGAAATATATCATTAACAGAAAAAATTAATGATACAGGAGTTTATAAAAAATATGGAGCAGAATGGAAATGTTGGTATTATACAGATTATCATAGAGGACATGGATATTTAAATGTAATTGGTGCAATACAAAAATCATGTAACTTCTTTTTCTACGAAACAGCAGATAGAATGGGAATAGATACATTAGATAAATATGCAAAATACTTTGGATTAGGTACAAAAACAGGCGTAGAACTTCCGAGTGAAGTATCTGGAACACTAGCAAGTAAAGAATATGCTAAATCAATAAATGCTTCATGGAATCCAGGAGACACAATTAATGCAGCAATAGGACAAGGTTATAATAAATTTACACCATTACAGATGGCAAAATATATAAGTATGGTAGCAAATGGCGGAAATAAAATAGATGTTAGTATAGTAAAAACAATACAAAATGCAGATGGAACAGAAGTATCAAAAGATGAAATAAGAAAATTTGTTAACGAAAAATTAGGAATTTCAAATGATGACCAAAATGAAAAAATTAATTTAAACAGTCAATATGTAAATGCTGTAAAAGAAGGAATGAGATCGGTTACAAGTGGTGAAGCAGGAACGGCGTATGCACGTTTTAAAAACTTTAATATAGCAGTAGGAGGTAAGACAGGTTCAGCAGAGGCAGGAAAAGATGCAAAAGGAAAAGATATTGTAAATGCATGGTTTGCAGCATTTGCACCATATGATGATCCAGAAATTGCAGTTGTTATTATGGTTGAAAACGGAGGACATGGAAATTATACTGCAGAG
The DNA here is from genome assembly GCA_001916065.1 of Clostridium sp. 28_17. Lineage (GTDB taxonomy): Bacteria > Bacillota > Clostridia > TANB77 > CAG-508 > CAG-269. The sequence continues at coordinate 89,270 of MNRS01000018.1, read as the reverse complement.
GCAGTTAGAAATATAATGGCAGAATATTTTGGAATGAATACACAAGATGTTACAGAAGATATGCAAGCAAATGCTTATACAGAAAGCATGAGATAATAAAAATTAAAAAGTGAGAGGATGTAAAAATGGGTAATAATTGTGTTAGCATTAATTTAAAAAAAGATCAGATTGTAGTAAAAATTGCAGAAGATGCAGAACAAAAGAGAATAATTTCAGAATTATCAAGAAAAATATCAGATTTAAAAAAATTATACAAAGATGAAAAAACACCTATTAGAATAGTTGGCAAAGTTTTAAAAAATAAAGAAATTGATGAAATTCAAGAATTGATAAAAGAAAAAATAGATGTAGAAATTGATTTTGATATGCCAAAAAGTTTGGGACTATCAAGTATTACACATACATTTAAACAAGAAATTGCAATATCAGAAACAAAATTTCATAGAGGTTCATTACGCTCAGGACAAAGACTAGAAACAGAAGGAAGCATTGTAATAATAGGCGATGTGAACTCTGGCGCAGAAGTAATTGCATCAGATAACATAGTTGTAGTTGGAACCTTACGTGGCTTGGCACATGCAGGCGCAAAAGGAAACAAAAATGCAATTATAGCCGCAGGAAAACTAGATGCGGTGCAAATAAGGATTTCTAATATTGTAAAAGAAATAGACAGAGATGAAGAACCTTTACATAAACAAGCATATATTTTTGTAGATAATGATAAAATTGTTATAGACTAATTATGAAAAAAGTAACATAAATAAAATTAAATATAACATTTCATCATGAACGTGTTGTTGATACAAAAAGTACATAACACCTATAATTATTAAATCATCTAAAAAAAGTTTTATACCTAAAATCTCAAAAATAGGTTTATCAGTAGTATTACTAATATTTCTAGAATTAGTAATACTACTTTTTTCTTTATTTTCAGTATTATCTTCACTTATTTTTTCTTTTAATATATTTTTATTTGCTTCTTTTTCAAAATTAGATATGTTATTTTGTGGAATTTGATTATAGTATCTATAATAGTTGTAGTTGTAAGGATAACCATAAAAAGGAAATCTAAACATTATTATCATTCTCCTTGTTATCTTTCATGATTTCAGCTATTTTGGCAACATTTAATAAATTCATATAATTGTCTAATTGACCTTTTTTGCTATCACGCAAATATGGTTTTAATGAATTTAACAAATTGGCTCTCGGGTCATTTTTGTTATCTTTCATTTTATTAATTACAGAAGACATTTTCATTATTGTGTTTATGTCTAAATTACTGAAATCAAAATTATTACTTTGTGAAGATGTGTTTGTACTACTTTGGTGCGCAGGTTCTTCATGTTGTTGAGTATTTTGCGAATTTGGTTCTTTTTGACTAGAAAGTATTTTTGAAAAATTTTGTATCATTTCTGGAGATATGTTTGATATAGCGTCTGATAAATTGTCATTGTCTACCATGTTTTTTATGTTTTTCATTGTGTTTTCATCAATGTTCATATTATTCATTTTTATCACCTCTATAAATAATATATTAATTTTTTTGATTATATATGTAATATAATATATAGTATATGAAATTTTAAAAAATATGTGCATACTTTTTATAGGTTGATAACTGCAACCACTGTAAACTAAAAAATGGAAAAAAATGTCTAAAAAATATTGAAAAAACCTTGAAAAAGGTGTATAATTTATTCTGGTAGTATTATGTAAAAAAGATTATTTTAAAAATACAAAAAAGAATGTAACATAAATGTAATAAAAAAGACATAAAAAAGAAAAATAAATCATAAATAAGCATCCGTAATACTATGAAACAAATGCAAAAATACAAGGTTGACAGCAAAAAGCATTACTTATATTATATATAAGAAAATAGTTTAATATTTTAGGAGGTAAAGAGGATGAAACAAAGAATTTTAAACGCAATAACAGCAATGTTATTAATTTTAACATTAACAATGGCAAATGTAATAATGCTATGTGTTGATGTTGTTTCTTATGCTGCAGATTCTATAGACAGTAGTACAAGTCATAAAAACGTAGAATTTATGGCATATTTTAAAGACGCAAATGGAAATAAAACAACAAGTATGGATGCAAAAACAAATGCAGAAGACTTAAAATTATATTTCCAAGTAGCAGTAAATAAGGAAGGATATTTCAATGGAAATATAGTACTAAATAATGCTAATTTTAGACTAAAATCAAATATATTAAGTGATAGTGTTAGCAAAATAGAAAACAATGTAGTATATTTAAATCAAATTAATGCCGGAGAAAACAAAGAAATAGAAGTAGGAATAGAACTATTAAAAGACGAGCAATTTGACTTAAATTATATAGATATGGGAAGTAGTGTTTCTATAAAAGGTACTTACAAAGATGGAACACAAAAAGATATAAACATAAATACTGATAAAAAAATAACATTAAATCTTGTAAGACCATATGATAGTGCTGATGATGCAATTATGCTATCACAAGAAGTAATAACAAATAAAATCTTAAAAGTAAATGGACAAGAAAAAAGAATTGTACAATTGCAAGTTAAATCAGGGTTAAACAACAATTTATATCCTGTAAAAGAAACAATTGTAAATATTCAAGCCCCTAAAATTTCAAATAGATATCCTGAAAATGTAATTGTAAACGCAAATGATGTATTAACAACAACAGGAAAAGAATTATCAACAGACAACTGGAATTACAATAATCAAACAGGAAAGATAGAAATTAAATTAGAAAATAAATTAAATAATGGAAAAGTTTCATGGATAAAAAATGGATGCGACAATTTTGTAGTAACATATGTATATGATAAAGATGTAGAAATAAATAGTGAAAAATCAGCAGTAGATTCTAAAATTTCATTATACGACAAAAAATCTACAGTTTATACAGCAGGAAGTGAAATAACGGTTACAAAAGGAGAAAAAAATTCAATTGTAACATCAAATATTGAACAAAATGAAACAAGCATATATAAAGGAAAATTATATGCGGGAATTTCAAGAGATATTATATATAGAGATGTTATTAATGTAAATTTAAATAACATAGAAGTAGATGCTAAAGTTAAAGAAAGTGAACAAACAATAAATGGTGAAAAAATAGCGTCAACATACAAAACATCAAAATTTAGCAAAGCACAAATCCAAAAAGTATTAGGACAAAATGGAAAATTAACAATTTTAAATTCAAACGATGGAAATGTAATTGCAACAATAAACAAAGATACTGTGGCAGATGAAAATGGAAACATTTTAGTTTCATATCCAGAGAATGTTGAAGTAATTACAATGAAAATAGAACAAACAGAAAATGTTGGTAAAATAGAAGTAGAAACTACAAGAACAATTGGAACAATAAACAAAGATAAAGTAAGACAAGCAAACACAATAGATTTATCTAGTATTGTTGCTTATAATACAAATGGCACTGAAGATGAAGTATCAAAATATAATTCAAGCATAAAATTAGATGAAACACAAACTTCTGCAGATTTACAAGTAAGCAGAACAGACTTATCTGCAATGACAACCAATAACAATGTTGAATTTAGAATTACTTTAAAATCTAGAGAAGAAAAAAATGAATTATTTAAGAACCCAATTTTAAGACTTAAATTACCATCACAAATAAAAAACATAAAAGTAAATTCAATTAATTTAGTATATGATGATGAGTTAAAAATAAAATCATCACAATTAGATACAACAAATAATGAAATTATAATTGAATTACAAGGTGAACAAACAAAATATAAAAATGAAGCAATTGATGGTGCAACAATTATTGTAAATGCAAATTTGACAACAGATACAAAAATAGCAAGTAGTAAAGAAAGTGTTGTATTAACATACACAAACGAAAATGCTATAAATTATGAAAATGGAAAAAATGTTGGTACAGTTTCTAAAGATATAAACATTATTTCTTATGCGGGAGTTGTTACAACAAATCAGGTTTCAAAATTTGGAATAGATGTTGTAAATAATCAAGGAAATGCAAATGGAGAATTAAAAATCTCATCAGATAGAGATGAAGCAGTATATCAAAAGAGAATAATAAATAACAAAGAAAATAAAATATCAAATGTTAGAATATTAGGTACATTCCCAACAAATAAAGCAACAGATTCAAATAACATTAATGTAGAAGTAAATAACATTTCAGTTACTGGAGTTGAACAAAATAAAGTAAAAGTTTATTATTCAGAAAATGCTAATGCAACAACTGATTTAAATAATAAAGATAATAAATGGACAGAAAATTTAACAAATAAAAATGATGTAAAAAAATATTTAGTTGTAGTTGACGAATTAGATGTTAAGAAAGAAATTGATTTAGCATATAGTGTAGTTATACCTGAAGGATTAGATTATAATCAAGTAGCAGAAGAAAATTACATTGTTTATTACACAAATATAACATCAGAAGAAAAAACAGAAATAAGTAAAAGCACACTTTCAACTCCAAAAGGAGCAGTTATAGATACAGTGTTAAGAGCATTAGTTGCGGGAAATGAAAATAATGAAGTAAAAGAAAATGGAATTTTAAGATATGCAATCACTGTTTCAAATACTGGTTCAGAAGATATGAATAATATAGTTGTAACAGGAAAAGTGCCAGATGGAACAACATATGTAAATTCTGATAAATTAAATAATGAAGTAGATCCAGATGACTTAGGCTTTATTGATGAAAATAAAAAAGATGTTGAGTTTAATATAGAAAACTTAGCAAAAGGCCAAACAATTACAAAATATTATGAAGTAAAAGTAAATGATGGAATGGCCGGTAAAGAAATAAAAAATACTGTAGTAACGAAATATGGAGAAAAAACAAAAACATCAAATGAAGTGAAAACAAAAGTAGCAGAAGGAAATGTTGAAGTTAAATTAGTATCTATAGATGCAACAGATGGAATTGTAGAAGGTGGATACAGTTATAGATATATTTTATATGTAACAAACAAAAAAAATAAAGACTTAAAAAATGTAAATGTAAAATACAATACAAACAATACAGCAAAAATTACTGAAATTTCATATGTATTTAATGATGAAAGTAAAACAGTAGAAAATGAAGACAATATTACAATAGACAAAATAAAAGCAGGAGAAACAGTAGAAGTAGTAAGTTATGTAACAATAAATAAATTAGATAAAGATGCTTTATCTGTTATGTCTGCAAAGGTATATGCAAATAATATAGAATACAGTTCAAATGAAGTTAACTCAACTGTAGCATCATCTGTAATACTAGAAATGAATGCAACTTCAGAAAATAGTGGAGACTATGTTAAATCTGGAGACACAATCAAATATAATATTGTCATAAAAAATACGGGATCAAAAGTAGCGGATACAGTTACACTAAAAAATTGGATAGCAAATGAAGTTTCTTTAACAAAAATATTAAAAAACGGCGAAGAACTTTCAAACGAAAATTATACTAAGATATCTGACAATAGTAAAAATAAACAATTAATAAAAATAAATGATATTACATTAGAACCAGGACAAAGTATAGAATATCAACTAGAAACAACAGTAAATATGGTATATGGTAATAAAACAGCTACAGAAATTATAGATGAAATTTCATTAGAAGAAAATAGTATAGAAATTGCAAATGCAAAAATACAACATATTTTACAACCAGATAAAGACTTTGTAGATGGAAATAATGGTAATGGTGACGGAACAAATGGAAACAACAATGGAAATAACTCAAATAATGAAGAAAATAATACAAATGTTCAATATAGAATAATTTCTGGTACTGCATGGGTTGACGCAAATGAAAATGGACAAAAAGACAACCAAGAACAAGCAGTAGAAGACATAACTGCAAAATTATTAGATGTTACAACAAATAAATATGTAAAAGATTCAAACGGAAATGACTTAGAAGCAAAAACAACATCAACGGGATTCTATAGTTTTGATAGAGTTCCAAAAGGACAATATTTAGTAGTATTTGAATATGATACAACAAAATATGGATTAACAACATTTGAAAAACAAGGTGTTGCAAGTACAATGACATCAAAAGTAATTAACAAAAACTTAAAAATTAATAATGAAGAAAAAAATGTTGCAACAACAGAAATTATAAATGTTGATACAGAGAATATTGCAAATATTAATATTGGTTTAATAAATGCAAAAACATATGATTTACAATTAGATAAATACATAACAAAAGTAACAGTACAAAACAATAAAACTGTTACAAACGAATACAATAATCAAACATTAGCAAAAGCAGAAATTGATGCAAAACAAGTAAATTCAACTACAGTAGTAGTAGAATACACAATTAGAGTAACAAACAAAGGTGATGTAACTGCATACATTAAAAAAATAGCAGATTACTTATCTAGTGATTATAAATTTAGTTCAGAACTAAACAAAGATTGGTATCAATCAGGAAGTGATATATACTGTACAAGTTTAGCAAATGAAAAATTACAACCTGGAGAAAGTAAAGAAGTTAAATTAACAGTTATAAAACAAATGAAAGAAAACAACACAGGACTTATAAACAATACTGCAGAAATTGCAGAATCATATAATGAATTAGGCTTAAAAGATAAAAACTCAACAGAAGGAAATAAAGTAAAAGGCGAAAATGATATGGGATCTGCAGATTTAATTATAAGTATTAGAACAGGTCAGGTAGTAACAACAGTATTATTAGTAATATCATCAATAGTAATACTTGGAGTAGCAGTATATTATATAAGAAGATTAATAACACATAGGAACTTTATATAGGAAGGAGGGGAAAATAGAATGAAAAAAATTAAAATAATAACAAATATAGTAACCGCATTAATTGTAGTAGGATTTTTAACTACTGCGGTTCTTGCAGCCACAAGTGACTTATCAAAATTAAAAGGTACGGGATACTCAAAAATTGGAAAAGTATATAAACTAAATTATTCATCATTAACAAGTAATAATAGTACATATTGTATCCAACACAACAAAAAATTGAGAAAAGAAGAAAAATCTTATACATTAAAAAAATATATAGAAATAGATGGAAAATATGCTACAGTATATAAAGATTCAAATGGTTCATCATATAATGTAAAAAGTGATTTAAATGCACAAGTTGCCTTTATATTAAATAATCAAGGTGGATATGGAAAAGCTGGAGAAAATTCAGATACACAAAATGCATTATGGCATATAACAAACTCATGGGTAACAACGTTATCTTTAGGAAAATCCTACTCAGGAAACGATAAGATTGGTGCAAATAATATAAATAAAAGAGCGGTTGAATATGCTGATAGTATAGGAGATAACAAAATGTCTTCATCAACAGGAAGTACAAGTTTAACAGTAACAGGAGCAACAAACAAAAATAACTTAACAGTTGTAGATGTTGGTGAATATTACAGGATAGGACCATTTAACTGGAACTTCCAAGGAACTGTAGAAGAAGTTACAGTTACAGGAGACAATGGAGATGTTGCAAGTTCAAATATAAGATTTGTAAAATATTCAGGAAATACTGCAAATGTTATAGATAAAACCGAAATAGCAACAGGAGAGTCATTTTATGTAGATGTAAATTCAAAAGCAAACATGAAGGAATTCAAAGGAATAAAAATTAAAACAAAATCAGAAGCAGATAGCACAAAAGTATATGGAGCAAAAATTTGGATGTTAGAATCATCTGCATACCAAAACGTAATATATGTTGATGTAGAAAGTAAAGAATTGCCAGCAACTGGAGAAGGAACAGAAGAATATTCTGTACCATTAACAATAAATATTGGATTAAATAAGGTAGATGACAGAGATGAAAAAATTCCACTAGATCATGTTGGATTTAAATTAAAAGCATCTGTATATAGAGATGGAAATTGGGTAACAAGATATATGGGAAACGATTTAAAATGGAGTGTTTCTAATATTGAACAAGCAAAAATCTTTTATACAGACAAAGATGGTAAACTAAATGCAACAATTTCAGGTGAAACAACAGCAGAAAATTCAATGAAAGCAGTAGAAGCAACAAATGACAAATATGGATATGCACAAAACATCGGCAAAGAATTTACATTAAACAAAGAACATGAAGTAAAAATTACAAACCACCAATACAGGGTCAAATTATCAGGATATGTATGGTTAGATACAGAAACAGGAAAAACAACATTAAGAGATGACCAATATAAACAAGAAGATGATAACGATGGTGAAGGATTTAATGGAATAACAGTATATCTAAGAGACAAAAATGGAAACGAAATAAAGAGAACAACAACATCAGAATTAGGATTATATTCAGAAATAAATGGTGGAGAATATCAATTTGTTGATGTTGACTTAGATGCAATACAAAAAGGAGAATACTATGTTGAATTTGAATATTGTGGACTAAGATACCAATCAGTAGCAGCAAAATTGACACAAAATAATGGTTCAAAAGCAATAGACACAGCAACAAGAAATGTATTAGATAGCAAATTTACAAGTGTAGATGGAAATGGAACACAAAGTTTAAATATAAATGGAGTAACAGTAAATTATAATAACACAGCAAACTACTCAAGTTCAATAAAAGATTGTTCTGGATGTAATGTATATGCAAGAACAAATGAAGCAGGATTTAATATATACAATTCATTTACACCAGGAGCAGAAGAAATAAGATATGTAAATTTAGGACTATTTAAAAAGGCACAAGCAGACTACTCATTGATGCAAGATTTATATAATGTAAGAGTTAGTGTAAACGGATTCTCACACATTTATAGATATGGAAGTGTTAGATATACAAACAATGGTAATGACGTAAATGCAGATTCTTCATGGAATGTAGGAGTTAAATTCCAAAAAAATAATGGAACATATAAACGAGCAATTTATACAGCAGACGCTGAATATGAAGCACCAAATCATAAAGACAATGAACTAAAAGTATATGTAACATATAAAATAGCAGTAAACAATGAATCAACATATCTAGGCAGAATAAATAGTATAGTTGATTATGCAGACAAAAACTTTGATATGATTGCAGCAGGAACAGCAATTGACGACAAAGACAATATTACAGGAAATTTACAATATGGAAATAAACAAGAATATAATGACAAATATTCTAAATATGTAATAGATATAAACACAGAATTGACTCCAGGTCAAGCAAAATTTGTATATGTTCAATTCCAATTAAATAGAGAAGCGGTATTGAAGATTGTAAATAACCAAGAAGTGCTTAACAATGTAGCAGAAATCAATTCTTATACAACATTTAAAGACAATAATACACAAACACCAGTTGCAGTTGTAGATAAAGACTCTGTACCAGCAAATATTACAGTTGGAAAAATAGACACCTACGAAGATGATACAGATTCAGCAACATCTTTAAAATTGGAACTTAAGAATGCAAGATCAATAATTGGAACAGTATTTGTTGATAATGCAACAGTAAATAAAGACAATGAAAGACTTGGAAATGGTGTATATGACAATGGAGAAGCAACAGTTGCAGGAGTAAAAGTAAGACTAGATGAAATTGGAAAAGATGATAGTAGTTATGATGGAGAAAGAATTTCAAAAGAAGTAACAACTGATGAAAATGGAAACTTCAAAATTGAGGGATATATACCAGGTAACTACAACTTAACTTATACTTGGGGAAATAAGACATATAAAGTTCAATACTATAAAGGAACAATATATGATGAATCAAGAGACCAAAATGACAAAGAATGGTATAAAAAAGATGTAAATACTAGAAAAACAGATGCATTAGATAATATAGATACTAGAAAAACAATAGATGCAGAAATGAGAAAAATTACAAGAAATAATGCAGAAGATGAAATAAACAAGGCATATGAAGGAACATCAGATGTAATAAAAACAACATCAATGGATTCAAAAACACCAGCAATGTCATTTAGTGTAGAATACGACACAACAATTACAGATGGAAATGATGACAAAGTTGAATTCATAGTTAAAAATGTTGACTTTGGAATAGTAGAAAGAGCAAAACAACTAATGGATATTTCTAAGAGAGTATCTGCATTTAAAATTACACTAGCAAATGGTCAAATATTAATGGATGCAGAAGTTACAGAAGATGGTAAACTAAAAGGAAGCCATTCAAACTTATCATATATGGGACCAACAAATACAAATGGAATTAACGTAAATGGAATTTTAAGAGCAGAACTTGACTCAGAATTAATAGAAGGTGCAACAGTAGAAGTTACTTATGCTATTAAAGTTACAAATGTAAGTGAAAAAGATTATGATTCACCAAATTATTATCTATATGGTAATAAAAAAGGAGCACAACTTATTAAGAACTCTGTAACAGGTGTAATTGATTACTTAGATGGAAAAATAGTATTTGTACCAGATAATACTTGGGAGAAGAAAGAAAATACATTTATTGAAGAAGTAAATGCTAGTGAAAAAGGAAATACAGATTACTTAAATTCAATTAAAACATATTATACTTCTAAATTACAAAAAGATTTAGCACCAGGTGAATCTAATGAAGTTACATTAAAAGCATCTAAATTATTGACAAGTTCTGAAGATAATACTTTTGATAACAAGACAGAAATTGTTGATGTTACTAGAAAAGATGGAGATTTTACAGGTACACCAGTTAAAGTTACATGGAATAATGGTAAATTCTTCTTTGATACAGATAATGCTGAAAAGACAGTAATTATACCAAGTACAGGTGAAAATAGAAACTATGTATTACCTACAGTTATTGGAATTATTGCAGTAGCAATAGTTGGAGTTGGAGTATTCTTTATTAAGAAATATGTTGTAGACAGAAATAAATAATTAGATAGGTAATGATTATTTAATAAATGTGTATACTAATGTAATGCAAAAAAAAGAAACAATTGGGATAAAACCTGGTTGTTTCTTTTTTAAAAACATTTTGTTACTTTTTATGGACTGTAAAAGGTAACAATTTTTTAAATTCAAAACCAAAAAAATCGAAAATATATTGCAAAATCCACCAAATTATAATAGAATATAAAGCATAAACAGATAAATAATAAAAGAAAAAATAAATTATATATCACAAAATGTAAAAAACTTTTTTGAAATCACTTTCTAAAAAAGACAAAAAATACTAAGGACAAGTAGTAAAATGATGCTATAAAAGTTTAAGAGGTGGTAAGGATGTTTCAAAATATAAACGAAAACACAATAGATGGGCACAATTACAAAGAAGAAAAAAAGAAAATAGAACTATTCACAAACGTATTTGCAATAAAAAACATACCAATATACACAATAACACTAATGTTATCAATGGTAGGGCTAACAGGCGAAATCTCACCATTCAGTATAAGTATATTGGGAGCATGTATATCAAACTCAGTTCCATTATTAGGGATAGTAGCATGTGCAATAATAGGAAACCTAATAAAATTTGGAATAAGTGGAGCATTATCATTTATACTAACAACACTAGTGCTAATAGTAACAATGTTTTTAATAAAGCCAAAATATAATGAAGACGATGTAAATGAAAAAGTAAATTTAGCAAAAAATATATTTATATCAACAATGATAATACAACTTGCAAAAGTAGGAATTTCAGGATTCACATTATATGACGTATTATCAATAATATGTTTTTCAATAATAACAATAGTATTTTACAAAATATTTGTAAACTCAATAATTGTATTTAGAAACTTTGGAGAGAAAAAAGCATTTTCAATAGAAGAAGTATTAGGAGCAAGTTTAATGCTTGCAATAGCCGTATGTGCATTTGGAAAATTAAGCATATTTGGATTTTCAATAAAAAATATTTTAAGTATATTAATAGTATTAATATTGGGATGGAAAAACGGAGTATTAGTAGGGACAACATCAGGAGTCACAATAGGGGTAACACTAGGTGTAATAACATCATCAGAACCAGTAATGGTGGCTGCATATGCAATATCAGGAATGATATCAGGAATCTTAAACAAATTTGGAAAAATTGGAGTAATAATTGGATTTTGTTTAGGAAATATAGTGTTAGCATATGTTGCAAATGGAAATACAGTAGAATTGATACACTTCAAAGAAATATTAATAGCTTCAATAGGCTTACTCGCAGTACCAAAATCAGTGCAGATAAATATAAAAGAATTTATGGGAAATTCTAAATTTTTGCCAGTGGCACCAGATAGAGCATTAAACAAAAGCAAAGAAACCGCAGAAAGACTAAATAATGTATCTGACACAATTCAAGAAATGGCAAAAACATATAAAGCACAAGAAAAACAAGAAAAAGAAGAACCAATACAATCAAATAAAGAAATATTTATTTCAGAATTACTTGATAATTTAAATGGTTATGAAAATAATATGTTATATGAAGATATGTCAAAAGTAGACGGACCAATAGTTGACGAGATTTTTAAAACATTGATTGACAAACAACAGATAACAAGAGAAAACTTATTAGAAATATTTGCAAAATGCAATAGTTATATTGTAGGATTTGATGACAAAAAAATAAGTGAATACTTAGAAGAAAATATAGCACAAATGGTAAGAGTAATAAATATGTCATATAAAATTAGCAAATCAAATTTTGTATGGCAAAAGAAATTTGAAGAAAACAAGAAAAACATAGAAACACAATTACAAGGAGTTTCTAAAGCAATATCTAATATAGCCGAAAATATAGAAAAAAACATACAAAATGAAGAACAATTTACTAAGCAAAAAAAGCAAATTGTTGAATTGTTAAAACAAAAAGAAATAGAAATACAAGAAATATCAATACAAAAAGAAGACAGATATTTAGTAGAAATTTATATGGAAAAATCAAATATCACAGATATTGATTATATAGAGAAAATATTAACAGACATTTTAAAAGAAAAAATAGTATTAAACCAAGAGGCATCTATTGGGACAAGACTCAACTTTTTATCTGATGACAAATATGTTATGGCAATTGGAAATGCAGAAACCACAAAAGCAAATAGCAAAGTTTCTGGGGATAGTGTGCTTAGCATAAAATTGAAAGATGGAAAATATTTAGTGGCAATAAGTGATGGAATGGGCTCAGGAGAAGAAGCACGTCAAAGTAGTAATAAAGCACTAAAAATGTTAGAAAATCTTTTGGTATCAGGTTTTGATAAAAAGACATCTATGGAATTGATTAACTCAAGTTTAATAAATCAAAATGAAGAAATTTTTGCAACATTAGACATAGCAATTATAGATTTATATAAAGGAAACATTGAATTTATAAAAAATGGTGCGTGTCCAACATATATAAAAAACAGTAATAATGTTCAAGTTATTAAGGCAAATTCTCTTCCAGTAGGTATTATTAATCATGCTGGATTACAAGCCTTTGATAGAGATATTATTTCTGGAGAAATTATGCTTATGTGTACAGATGGTATTTTGGATTCTAATGTTGAATATAAAAATAAAGAATTATGGGTTAAATATTTGTTAGAAGATATTGAAACAAATAACACTAAAAAAATTGCGGATTTAGTTTTGAACGAGGCTATTGACAATGGATATGGAACCGCAAAAGATGATATGAGTGTTGTTGTATGCAAATTTTTAAACAAAACAGAATAGAAAAAGACTGGACAATTTGTTCAGTTTTTTTCTATTCTAGGAAAGTTATCATAGTATGATAACTTTCTGTAGAAGATAAATATGGCAGAAATTAGATTTTGTAGCAGTTTGTACTGCGTACAAAATCTTAATTCTGGCTTTTTGCGTTATTTAACTTGAAAATATGCATAATTTGTGATATATTCTATTGTAGAAAAGTTATGCAATTTTTCATATATTAGAAAAGTTATGCAACTTTCCTAATATATAAAATTACATTAAAAAAGAATGTGAGGAATATAAAATGAGTAGAGGAAGAACAAGGGGAAGAAGATATGACGAAGAACCAAAACTAAACATGAAAAAAGTATTTGCAGTACTAATAGCAATAATAGTAATAATAATGTTTATATTCATAATAAAAGGACTATTAAGCAAAGAAACAACAACAGGAAAAATAACAACAAAAAACTACTTTGCAACATATAAAGACAATAAATGGGGAGTAATAGACTCAGTTGGAAATGACGTAATAGACCCATCATATAAGGAAATGATAGTAGTACCAAACTCAAAATCAGCAGTATTTATATGCACATATGATGTAAATTACGAAACAGGAGAATACAAAACAAAAGCATTAAACGAAAAAAATCAAGAGATATTTACAGGATATGACCAAATTGAACCTTTACAAAACACAGACAAATCAAAAAATCTTACATATGACAATAATGTCATAAAAGTAAAAAAAGACGGAAAATATGGATTAATAGATTTTTCTGGAAAAGAAGTTATACCAACAGAATATGATGAAATAACAGCAATATCAGGAATAGAAAATTCATTTAAAACAAAAAAAGACGGAAAATATGGAATAGTAGATAATGAGGGAAAAATAGTAATACAACCACAATATGCAGACATAGACGTATTAGGAAAAGACAATAAAACAGGATTTATTGTAAAAAATGAAAATGGAAAATACGGAATTGTAGACTATTCTAATACAACAATATTAGAAGCAAAATATGACACAATAGAAAAAGTTTATGGAAATGATATGTATGTTGTAACTGTAAATGGAAAACAAAAACTTGTAAAAAAAGACGGTACAGATGTATTAACATCAGGATTTGACACAATCAAACAAGTTTTAGCAAACCAAGAAAATGCAGTAATTTTCACAAAATCAAATAAATATGGTGTAATGAGTACAACAGGAAATGTACTAATAGATGCTCAATATGACGATTTAAAAGAAGCAAAAGTTGGAATGTTTATAGCAAGTAAAGATGGAAAATATGGAATTATTAATAGCAATAAAGAAGAAAAATTACCATTTGAATATAGTACAATAACATTTAGTGAAAAAGCAGATTTATACATTGTAGAAGATAGCAATTACAATGCCAAAATATTAAATAGCAATTTAGAAACAAAAGCAGAAGGTGTATTTATAGAGCTTAACGAAACAAAAGGATATGTAAAACTAAGAAATAATGATGGATCAAAATATTACAACTTTAAATTTGAAGAAAAAACAGAGTTAGATATATATCCAAATAAAACATTATTCTTAAGTAAAAAAGATGGAAAATATGGATATGTTGATAAAACAGGAAAAGTAATTGTAGATTACATTTTTGATGATGCAATGGAACAAAATGATTATGGATTTTCTGCGGTAAAAAAAGACGGAAAATGGGGAAGCATAGATAGCAAAGGAAATGTGGTACAAGAGCCAATATACAACTTAGACGACTATTTATTAATAGACTTTATAGGAAGATGGCATTATGGAAAAGATATAAATATGAATTATTATAATCAACTAGAAAAATAATAGAACACGAACGAGAAAGGGAGAAATAAAATGGAACTAAAGACGAACTATCAATATACATATTTTGTACATCCATTTGTTATAGGAGAAGGAAAATATCAAAAATATATATTAAATTTAATAAAAGACGATAGATTTAAACTAAGAGTATTTGAAAAAAACAAAGATATTGATTTATATAATTATTTTTCACCAAAAACAAGAGAATACCTTTTTTCAAGTTTTTCACATACAGGTCAAAAATTAGAAAAACTAGAAGAACTACCAGAAGAAACAAAATCAGCAATATTAAGCAAAAATCCTTGTACAATATTTGAATATAAATTAAAAGACGATATACAAGGAAAAGCAACAGAAAAGGGAATATTCTTTAAGGTTAGAAAAATTGAAATTATATGTTTCAATACAGGTATATGCTTTTTTACAATGAAAACAAATATAGAAGAAAGTAATAACTTCTCAGATTTGTTAAATTTCAACTATAAATTTAGAAGTATAAATCAAGAAAATACATTAAGCAATTATGATAAAATTTACTTACAAACAAGCACTTTTGATGATGTAAATAAATTAACAGAATTTATTAAAGGAATAACAGGTTCAGATTTAGAGGCAATGAAAATTGATATAGACACTGAAAAATTCTTAACATATTCATACGTCTGTATAGATAGAGCCGCTTGGAACTCAAATAAAAATTTTGAAAATATAAAATATAACTTTAATAAATATGCTAATTTCTTACCAGCAGATAACTCAGTTGAACTAGAACAAGATGATGCAAAACAATTTTCTGAATGGAAATATGCAAAATTTGGATTTACAAAACAAGGAGTCGTACTATTTACATCAAGCAGTGACATAAACAATTTTACAGAGTTACCAGATAAATTTGAAAATGAGTATTTTTATACATATATATTGAATTTATATAAAAAGATTTATTTAAAAAAATTAGAAACAGAATTTAAAAAATTATCTAATGTAAAAAAAGCAAGAAAGAAATTTATCGATTTTACAAAAAATGTTTGGATACTTGATATAACAACAGATGAGGTTGGTTCAAAAATAAATTTGATAATTGGAAAAACTTTTGAGTTGGATAGATTATTTACAGAAATAAAAACTAAATATGATGTTTTGTATAAAGAATCAAACATTGAAAACAATTCTAAGATAATGCTTGTGGTTGCTATTATTTTGGGAGTATCACTTGTTTTTAATGTATTAAATTATATAAATATTATAAAATAAAATTGATTACTTAATTCGTTTATAAAGCAGTGAACAAGAATGTTTTAAAGGTAACTATTAAAAGAGGAGCAAAACTATATGAAAATTACATGTGGAACTGACATAATTGAAATTGAAAGAGTTAAAGAAAGCATCGAAAATGTTGGAACTAAATTTATTGAGAGAGTTTATACAGAAAAAGAAATTGAATATTGCGAATCAAGAAAAAAACAAAAATATCAACACTATGCAGGAAGATTTGCTGCCAAAGAAGCGGCATTTAAAGCAATTTCAAAAATACTAGATGATAAATATTCTGTATGTTGGAAAGATTTTGAAACAATAAATGATGGCCAAGGTAGACCAAGTATAATTTTGCATAATATTAACACTGAAAAAATTGAAAGTATAGATGTAAGTATTTCACATTGCAAGGAATATGCAATAGCAAATGTAG
Organism: Clostridium sp. 28_17; assembly: GCA_001916065.1. Classification (GTDB taxonomy): domain Bacteria; phylum Bacillota; class Clostridia; order TANB77; family CAG-508; genus CAG-269. Next base: position 72,118 of record MNRS01000018.1, on the reverse strand, counting down.
TAATTTTATTTAAATGATATAAAATCTGGTTTTTATTTTTAAACCAGATTTATAATTAAGGAAGGAATAAAAATGGGATTATTTGATAGTCATAGTCATCTAAATGATGAAAAATTTGATGAAGATAGGGAAGAACAAATAAAAAAAATACATGAATCTGGTGTATCAAATTTTATTACTGCAGGGTATAGTGTAGAAAGTTCAAAAAAGGCATTAGAAATTGCAAAAAAATATGACTTTATATACACAACTGCAGGGGTTTCGCCAAATGATATTCCACAAACCGAAGAAGAATTGTGGAAACAATTAGCAGAAATAGAAAAAATTGTTGAAAAAAATAAAGAAAAAATTTGTGCTATAGGCGAAATAGGACTTGACTATTATTGGAATACAGATAATAAAGAACTACAAAAAAAGGCTTTTATTGAACAAATAAAAATAGCAAATAAATATAATTTGCCAATTGTTATTCATACAAGAGAAGCAGTTATGGATACATTACAAATTTTAAAAGAAAATAAAGTAACGAAAACAGGTGTATTTCACTGTTGTCCACAAAATAGAGAATTAATAAAAGAAGGACTAAAACTTGGATTCTATATATCTTTTGCAGGACCAATAACGTTTAAAAACTCAAAAAATGCAGAAGAAATGATTAATTTAGTTCCAAATGATAGAATATTAATAGAAACAGATAGTCCATATCTTGCACCAGAACCTGTTAGAGGAACTCGCAATACACCAGCAAATGTTAAATATATAGCACAAAAAATTGCTGATGTGAAAGGCTTAACTTTAGAAGAAGTTGAAAAAATAACTTTTGAAAACACAAAAAATATTTTATATATTAGTAAATTATGAAACTTTCTTAGAATATAAATATGGCAGAATTAAGATTTTGTAGCAGTTTGCACTGCGTACAAAATCTTAATTCTGGTTTTTTATCTAATATTTCTTAATGCTTCAATTCTTGCTTCTGTACTAGGGTGTGTTGACCATATGTTAGAAGTTTTATTTTTACCCTTTTCTCCATTTTTCTTAAATGGATTAACAATGTACATATTTGCAGTTGCAGAATTTGCAGACTGCAATTCATTTGGATCACTATCAAGTTTTTGTAAAGCAGAAATTAAACCATCTGGATTACGAGTAAACTCAACTGCAGTACTATCTGCTAAAAATTCTCTTTTTCTAGAAATAGCAAGTTGCATTAAAGTACCAAAAATAGGTGATAATATTAAACATATAAGACCTAACAACATTAAAATACCATTTGCCTTACTATCACTATCTCTATCCTTTGCACCACCCCAGAAAAGAATTCTAGAAAACATATCAGAAAGCATTACAATAAGACCAACAAATACTGAAACAACAGCACTTAAAAGAATATCATAATTTTTGATATGACTCATTTCATGAGCAATAACACCTTCTAATTCGTAATAATCTAATTTTTCTAATAAACCAGTAGTAACACAAATTATAGCATGTTCAGGATTTCTTCCTGTTGCAAATGCATTTGGTTGAGCATCTTCTACTACATATAAATCTGGCTTTTTTGGTAATCCTGCAGTAACCATTAGTGCGTCAAGAATATTAACAAGTTTCAAATCTTCTTCCGTTGTTGCAGGACGTGCATGACAAGAAGTTAAAACAATTTTATCACTATAATAGTAAGAACCCCAGGCACTTGCAATAGAAAAAACTAAAGCAATTACTATAGACAAACTTCCTAAATCTAGTGCATTACAGATATAATATACAATTAAAGTTATTACAAGTATAAAAATTCCAACAATTATACCAGATTCGATTTTATTTTTTTTACTAGTTGCAAACATAGAAAACTCCTTTCTTCTATATTAATTTAAAAAAAGCAAAAAGGGAAGTCCATAAGACAACCCCCTTAAAATTCTTATGCATTTTTACCAAAATCAACTTTTACATTTTTTCTTACTTCTGCATTTTCTACTGCAAATAATTCACGAGGTTGGAAATTAAACATTCCAGCAATTATATTTGAAGGGAAAAGTTGTAATTTTTGATTATACATTGTTACACTATCATTGTAGAATTGTCTAGAAAAAGAAATTTTATTTTCTGTATTTCTTAATTCTTCAGATAATTCAGAAAAGTTTTGATTTGCTTTTAATTCTGGATAACCTTCTGAAACGGCCATTATTGTTTTTAATGCTCCTGAAAGTTGATTATCTAGTTCTGCTTTTTCTGCAACTGTTCCAGCGTTTGCCCAAGAAGTTCTTAATTGTGCAATTTTTTCAAAAGTTTCTGACTCGTGTGCTGCATATCCTTTTACAGTTTCAACAAAGTTTGGAATTAAGTCAAATCTTCTTTGTAATTGAACATCAATTTGACTCCATGCATTGTCTACTTTTACTCTAGCAGATACTAATCCATTGTACATTGATATTATTGCAATTACGATTAATACTACTATTACTAATATAATCCATCCCATAGTTTTGCCTCCTTTTTTATTATATACAATTTACAAATTGATAATAACATAATTTGAGTTTTTTAACAAGAGATTTTGAAAATAATATAAAAAATATTCAAAAAAATGTGTACTATTTCCAAGGCTTACAACATATACTATAATGAACCACTTGTAGTTCTAAGCTTGTACAAATTTGACAAAAACAAAAAAATATAGTATAATTAAAATCGATGCCAAAAGGAGGTATTAAAAATTTATGAAAAAAGAAGAAAAAGCTTCAATTTCTATAATGAAAATCATATGTATAAGTATAATATTAATACTAATATCTGGAATAGGAGTAATGGCAGTAAACACAAACTTAAAAGATATTAAAATAGTATTACAAAATGGATATGAGTTAACAGCATTAACATCAAAATCAACTGTTAGTGAAGTATTAGAAGAAAACAATATTGTTTTAGATGAAAATCAAAAAACAATACCAGAAGCAAATGAAGAAGTAACAGCTGGAGCTGTTATAAAAATAGTAGACAAATCATATAATGAAGTTCAAATAGCAAAAGTTTCTGAAGAAGGTGTACAAACAACACTAGAAGACTTATTAAACAATTATGCACCAATCACAGAAAAAGTTGTTACAGAACAAGTAGAGATACCTTATGAAACAGTAACAAAAAATTCAGCAGGTACAAGTACAAACACAACAAATAAAGTGTTACAACAAGGAAAAAATGGACTTAAAGAAGTAACATATAAAATAAAATATCAAAATGACGTAGAAATTGAAAAAACACAATTATCTGAAAAGGTAATAACAGAACCTGTAAACAAAATAGTACAGGTAAATAAAGTAACATCAAGATCAGGAAAAACAACAAGAGCAACTGTAGCTACAGCCGCTACAACAACATCTGGAACACAAGTATATAAAATAACTGCATATTGTTCATGTGCAAAATGTTGTGGAAAAGCAACAGGAAGAACTGCAATGGGAACTAAAGCAACAGCTGGAAGAACAGTTGCGGCATCTGGAAAATTTGCATTTGGAACAAAATTAAATATTAATGGTCATGTATATACTGTAGAAGACAGAGGTGGAGCAATAAACGGAAACAAAATAGATATATATGTAAATTCTCACGCAGAAGCATTGGCTTGGGGTGTAAGATATTTACCAGTAAGTGTTGCTCAATAATAACATATGATTTATAGGAACTCTAGAAATAGAGTTCTTTTTACTTTGTTGAAAAATAATCATAATTTATGCTTTATTCAGTGAATTAATAAATAATAAAAACTTTAAAATATTTGTTTTGTTCGCTTGATTTGTAATGAAAAAATTAGTATAATCTTTTACAAGATAAGCAAAACAGAGTGTGCGTGTCGCTCCTTAATGAAAGGGGGCGGTGCATATGTTATTAATACAAGGTTATATGCTATTTATATACATATTATTTATAGTACTTGCAATGGTAACTGTTGTCGCTATTGCCTTATTTGTGGCGTTAGTTGTTACAATGAGTAAATTAGACAACGAAAAAAACACATCTCTGTCTGGTCGTTAGAGATGTATTTTAACTTTTAAAATTATATTTAGCGACACGCCACAATCTGTGGTCGCTTATCTTTCTATAATTATTATACTCATAATAAAAGCAAAAGTCAATATTTTTGGTAATTTTAATTTTGTTAAATAAAAAATCATAATAGTAGATATTAGAAAGGAAAAAATATGAAATTAATATCATGGAATGTAAATGGAATAAGAGCATGCCTAAACAAAGGATTTGCAGAATCATTTAAACAACTAGATGCAGACATATTTTGTATACAAGAAACAAAATGCCAACCAGAGCAAATAAAATTAGAATTCGAAGGATACACAAGTTACTGGAATAGTGCAGAGAAAAAAGGATATTCAGGAACAGCAATATTTACAAAACAAAAACCACTAAATGTAACTTATGGAATAGGAATAGAAGAACACGATAAAGAAGGAAGAGTAATAACACTAGAATTTGAAAAATTCTATATGGTAGATATTTATACTCCAAATTCAAAAAGAGAATTAGAAAGACTTGATTATAGGCAAATATGGGAAGACGAAATTAGAAAATACTTATTAAAACTAAACGAAACAAAACCCGTAATAATGTGTGGAGATTTAAATGTAGCACATAAAGAAATTGACTTAAAAAATCCAAAAACAAACAGACACAACGCAGGCTTCACAGATGAAGAACGTCAAAAAATGACAGAATTACTTGATGCAGGATTTACCGACTCATTTAGATATTTATATCCAGACAAAGATAATGCATATAGTTGGTGGTCTTATATGGGACACGCAAGAGAAAAAAATGTAGGATGGAGAATCGATTATTTTATTGTATCAAAATCAATAGAAAACCAGATAAAAGAAGCAAAAATATATCCAGAAATAATGGGAAGTGACCATTGCCCAGTTGGATTAGAAATTTTTTAAGGAGGGAATTAAATGGAAGAAATAAAACAAGGATGGAAAAAAAGAATATCGTGGTTATTAATAGCACTAACTGTAGTAATTGTATATAAGATGTTAGACAATTTTTCAAATGTTACAGAATGGTTTGGAACATTTTTTAGAATACTAAAACCATTTTTAGCAGGATTATTAATATCATATATATTATTTATGCCATGTAAAAAAATAGAAGGGGCATTAGAAAAATCAAAACTAAAATTTGTAAAAAAGAGAGCAAGAGGATTATCAGTAATTGCAACATATATAATTTTTATTTTGATAATAATAATTATAATAAACTGCATTTTCCCAATTTTAAAAGAAAGTGTAGTTGAATTGGTTAGCAATATACCAGGATATTATGAAACTTTAGTTAGTAAATATAAAGAATTACCAGAAGATTCAGTGCTAAAAAATGATATTATAAAAGATAAAATGATAGAATTATCAAATATAGACATGAAGCAATTTTTAAGCATAAACAATGAAAAAATAATAGAATATGTAAAAAATATTATAAACATATTCTCAGGAATTTTTGATGTATTTGTATCAATAATAGTTTCAGTATATATATTGTTACAAAGAACAACAATTATGAGATTTTTAAGAAGATTTGCAAGAGCGATGTTTAAAAAGAATACATATGAAGCAGTAAATAAATATTTCACAAAAGCAAATGAAGTTTTCTTTACATTCATATCAAGCCAATTGTTAGATGCGGTGATAGTCGGAATTTTAACAACAGTTGCAATGCTAATAATAAAAGTAAAATATGCACCTTTAATAGGTTTTACAATTGGATTATTTAATATGATTCCATATATAGGTGCAATTGTAGCAGTTGGAATAGGAATTTTGATTACATTTATAACAGGCGGGTTCGGAAAGGCTATTGCTATGGCTATTGTTGTTATAATTTTACAACAAATTGATGCAAATATTATAAATCCTAAAATAATAGGAGTTTCTTTGGAAGTTAGTCCATTACTTGTTATATTCTCTGTAACAGTCGGTGGAGCATATTTTGGCATAATGGGTATGTTTTTAGGTGTACCAATTGCAGTTGTTATAAAAACGATTTTAAATGATTGGATTGAAAACAAAAATAAATTTAGAGATGAACAAGAAAAATTAATAGAAAAAAATGAATAAAATTGTAAAAAATGAATAATACCGTATAAGTTCTAAAAAGTAATAATTGGAATTGATTTTTTGGAACTTATATGGTATTTATTTTTTATTTATTTTTCTTTTTTCTAACTAAAACAGAAATAATTATTGCAACTAATATAACTGCAATAATTGCAATTAATCCAGGCCAACCTAAAATAGCAACAAATTTGCTACCTAAAGACATAATAATTCCAGCAAGAATTACACCTAGGGCAACAGCACTTACGCTAGTTTTAAAATCCAAATTTAAGAAACTAGCAGCTAATGTTCCAGTCCAAGCACCTGTTCCGGGAAGTGGTATACCAACAAAAAGTAATAATGCAAAGAAAATACCCTTATTTCCTGCAGTTTCTTTTAATTTTTTTCCACCTTTTTCACCTTTTTCTAAACACCATGTAAAAAATCTTCCAATAATCTTTTTATCTTTTCCCCATTCAAGAACTTTTCTTGCAAATAAGTAAATAATAGGAACTGGCAACATATTAAATATAATTGCTATTGGATAGTATAAAAATATATTTAAACCTAAGCCTTCTGCAATTGGTATGGCTCCTCTTAGTTCTACTATTGGTACCATACTTACAAATGCTACTATTATGTATTTTACAATAAGTGGTAAACTTGACATTTAGTTTTCTCCTTTCAATTTTCGAAATTGTTATTATTAAACATTAAGTATTTTACTATAGAATATAAAAAATGTCTACATATTTTACAAAAAAAGAAATCCCCCTGCAAAAAAACACAGGGGGTGAAGAGGTTTCTATTATTGCTCCAAATCACGAAGAATTCTTTGGCTATAGCCAAATTCTTCTCCATCAATTTGGAACTGGTTTATTCCCTGACTGAATTTCGATTGATATACTAGTGCAGGGGATACGGGCATGGTATCATTGTAGTAATTGTTTACTACAATTTTAGCGTTTTCTATTGCCCGGTCAGAGCATTCTCCATTTCGGTACTTTTCCTGAGATTCAGGAGCATAACCTCCACTAAAAAATACTCTTTTTAAAGTGTTAGGATAGTATTTTGATTCTATCCTATTTATGACAACGTAACCAATATATTGTTGGCACTCGTCACTTTGACCACCGCCTTCTGCATATATGATTTTTGCCAATGGATATGTCATATCATAAAAGATATCTTCCATACTTGCATAATCAAATCTGACATCTTGCCATCTGTCATTATGACTTGCGATGACGTCTTCTGCTGAAGGTTCTGTGTTTTCTTCTATATCAAATGAAGAAGATGTTACCATGTTGGTATCATTTTTTTCATTTGATACAGACTTTGCATTGTTAATAGTTACTCCAGCCACTGCAGGTATTTTAATTTTAACTACATCATCTTCAGATTCTGTAGTTTGAATACTATTAGTGGACTTTGCGGTTACTTCACAAGTGTTTTGGTCTGTTAGGCAAACCATTAAACCAGTAAAAAGAATGGTACTTGAAAATAACCGTTTTAAATCTTGTTTCATTCTGTCTCCTTTTCTATTAGAGACCTCTTATAGTAATAAATGTGAATAAATTTTTATTACTTTAACTAGTATATCATAATTAACATAAAAAATCAATATTATTTACAATTTTTTCCAAAAAATAAATTTGAAAAATGTCTAAAAAACCTTGACTTCCGTAGATGATTTGTGGTATCATATAAAGTGAATTTATACGAAAAATTTAACATTCAGTAAAATTTAATTCAAAAGAAACAAAATCAAAATACTAAGTTAAAAATTTAAGAAAAGAGGAATTAAATATAACGAAAAATTAAGGGTTATAATTTGAAAAAGCAGGCAAATTATAGAACTTAAAAAAGTAATTATATTCTAAGAAGGACTTTTCTTAAAATCAAATAAAATTCAATTCTAAGTGCTAAAAGCACAATCCTAGAATTACAAACTGCTTCAAAAATTTATAAGGAGTGATTTATTTGAAAATTAGAGACATTCAATACGAAAAAGCTTCAAGAAAAGATTTCGCAAAAGTTGGAGATTTTATCGAAATGCCAAACCTAATCAAAGTACAAAAAGACTCATATGATTGGTTCATCAAAGAAGGATTAGGAGAAGTATTAAAAGACATATCACCAATAGAAGACTATTCTGGAAATCTAGTTCTTGAATTTTTTGACTACTACATGGAAGACAAAACAAAATATTCAATCGAAGAAGCAAAAGAAAGAGATGCAACATATTCAACAAGACTACACGTAAAAGTTCGTTTAATTAACCGTGAAACAGGAGAAATTAAAGAACAAGAAATTTACTTAGGTGATTTCCCACTTATGACAGATAGTGGAACATTTATTATAAATGGTGCAGAAAGAGTTGTTGTAAGCCAATTAGTACGTTCACCAGGATGTTACTATGCAGATGTATTTGATACAAAAACAGGAAAAAGAACATATACATCAACAGTTATGCCATTAAGAGGTGCATGGCTAGAATATGAAACAGACGGAAACGACATTTTCTATGTACGTGTTGATAGAACAAGAAAAGTACCAGTAACAACACTATTAAGAGCAATTGGATTAGTAACAGATGACCAAATAAGAGATTTATTTGGAAATGAAGAATTAATTGAAGCAACAATTGCAAAAGATCCAATTAAAACTCAAGAAGAAGCGTTAATTGAAATTTACAAAAAATTAAGACCAGGAGAACTTCCTACAGTAGAAGCAGCAAGAAGTTTATTTGATGGATTATTCTATGATAATAGAAGATATGACTTAGCAAAAGTTGGTAGATATAAATTTGACCAAAAATTAAGTTTAGCAACAAGAATTACAGGTAAAGTTGCTTCTAAAGACATAATTGATTCCGAAACAGGTGAAGTATTTGTACAAGCTGGAGAAGTAATAACAGAAGAAGTTGCCAAAGATATCCAAAACTCTGGAATTAATATGGTAGAAGTAACAGTTGGAGAAAGAATTGTAAAAGTTATAGGAAATGGAACAGTTGATATCCACGCAGTTTTACCAACATTAGATTTAAGTGAATTAGAAATAAAAGAAAATGTAAATTATCAAGTATTAAAAAATATAATTGATACAACTGACGAGAAAGATTTAGTAAAAACTATAGGTGAAAGAATAGATGAATTAGTACCAAAACATATCACAACAGAAGACATGATAGCATCTATTAGTTATTTATTAGATTTATCACATGGAGTTGGAAAAGTAGATGATATTGACCATTTGGCTAACCGTAGAATTAGATGTGTTGGTGAATTATTACAAAATCAATTCAGAATTGGTTTAACAAGACTTGAAAGAGTCGTAAGAGAAAGAATGACAATTCAAGACTTAGACGTTGTAACACCACAAACATTAATCAACACAAAACCAATAACATCATCAATTAGAGAATTCTTTGGAAGTTCACAATTATCACAATTTATGGACCAAACAAACCCACTTTCAGAATTAACACATAAAAGAAGGATTTCTGCATTAGGACCTGGTGGTCTTACAAGAGAAAGAGCAGGATTCGAGGTTAGAGACGTTCATTATACACACTATGGTAGATTGTGCCCAATTGAATCTCCAGAAGGACCAAACATTGGACTTATTTCAGCACTTTCATCATTTGCTAGTATAAATGAATATGGATTTATTGAAACACCATATAGAAAAATAGATCCAGAAACACATAGAGCAACTGATATTGTTGAATATATGAGTGCAGATGTAGAAGATAATTACATAATTGCCCAAGCATCTGAACCAATGGACGAAAATGGAGAATTCATAAATGAAAGAATAAGAGTTAGATACAGAAATGAAATTATCGAAGTTGAAAAAAACAAAGTTCAATATATGGATGTTTCACCAAAACAATTAGTTTCTGTAGCAGCAGCAATGATTCCATTCTTAGAGCATGATGATGCAAAAAGGTCATTAATGGGATCAAACATGCAAAGACAAGCGGTTCCTCTAATGATATCTGAAAGACCAATAGTTGCAACAGGTATTGAATATAGAGCCGCAAAAGACTCAGGAATATTAATTTTAGCAGAAGATGATGGTGTTATCGAAAGAGTTACAGGTGACGCTATTACAGTTAAATATAATAATGGAAAAACAGTAGTACATAAACTACGTAAATTTAAAAGAACAAATGGTGGTACATGTATCAACCAAAGACCTATAGTTAAAAAAGGCGAAATAGTTAAAAAAGGTGATGCCATTGCTGATGGACCAGCAACAAAAGATGGAGAAATGTCACTTGGTAAAAACTGTTTAGTTGCTTTCTCAACATGGGAAGGTTATAACTACGAGGATGCTATTCTTTTAAATGAAAGACTTGTAAAAGAAGATGTATTCACATCAATACATATTGAAGAATATGATTGTGAATGCCGTGACACAAAATTAGGACCAGAAGAAATAACAAGAGATATTCCAAATGTTGGTGAAGATGTATTAAAAGATCTTGACGAAAACGGAATTATTAGAATTGGTGCTGAAGTTAGACCAGGAGATATCTTGGTTGGTAAAGTTACTCCAAAAGGAGAAACAGAACTAACAGCAGAAGAAAGATTATTAAGAGCTATCTTTGGTGAAAAAGCTAGAGAAGTTAGAGATACATCATTAAGAGTACCTCACGGAGAAGCAGGAACAATAGTAGATGTTAAGATATTTACTAGAGATAATTCAGACGAATTAGGACCTGGTGTAAATCAAATAATTAGATGTTATATTGCAACAAAGAGAAAAATATCAGTTGGTGATAAAATGGCCGGACGTCATGGTAACAAAGGTGTTATTTCAAGAGTATTACCAGAAGAAGATATGCCATTCTTACCAGATGGTACACCAATAGATATTTTACTTAACCCATTAGGACTACCATCACGTATGAACTTAGGACAAATCCTAGAAGTTCACTTAGGTGGAGCCGCTAAAGCATTAGGATGGCATGTATCAACACCGGTATTTGATGGAGCGACACAAGAAGATGTTGAAGAATTGCTACAACAAGCAGGTATGAGCCCAGATGGTAAATCAATTCTATATGATGGTAGAACTGGTGATCCATTTGATAAACCAATTACAGTTGGTGTAATGTACATGTTAAAACTACATCACTTAGTAGATGATAAAATACATGCTCGTTCAACTGGACCATACTCATTAGTTACACAACAACCTCTTGGTGGTAAAGCACAATTTGGTGGTCAACGTTTCGGTGAAATGGAAGTTTGGGCATTAGAGGCATATGGAGCAGCGTATACATTACAAGAAATGTTAACAGTTAAATCTGATGACGTTGTAGGTAGAGTTAAAACATATGAAGCGATTGTTAAAGGTGAAAATATCCCTGAACCAGGAGTTCCAGAAAGCTTTAAAGTTCTTGTTAAAGAATTGCAATCTTTAGGATTAGATGTTCGTCTATATTCAGAAGATAATCAAGAGCTTGAGTTAAAAGAAAATATCGAAGATGGTATTGATTTTGACCCAGAAAAAAATAAAGATATTTTGGCTGAAGAGGAAGTTGTTGCAGAAGATGATTTATCTGATGGCTATACAGAGGATATTAGTGATGATAAGTTGTTAGATGAAGAAGAAATTGAAGATAGTGATGAGCTTTTTGAGGATTTAGATGATGAGGGCGAGGATGAGATCTTCGATGAAGAATAGAGGGTTGAAAAATAATTACAATTTTGGCTGTGTCAAATTTCATTTAAAACGCGGTTACATACACCGCGTATGCGCCCTTGCCTTTTAAATAAAATTTTCAGTTACACATACTGATGCTGTAACAAGCAAGCTTTAACAGCATCAGTGCGTGCCAAAATTTAATTCTTTTCCAACAGTATATTGGAAAAAATAAAGACTTTAATGTAAAAATTAAAAAGTGTATTAATTTAATAAATCGTAAAAAGAGAAAAGCCGACAGGAAGGAATTGCTCGTGCGGTGGATAGTGCTTTTGCTCTGTTTTATGATTACCCAAAAATATTATTAGGGGGAAATATAGTGGACGAATTAGATATTTTTAATAAAATAAAAATAGGAGTGGCATCAGATGAAAAAATAAGAGAATGGTCAAAAGGTGAAGTTAAAAAACCTGAGACTATCAATTATAGAACATTAAAACCAGAAAAAGATGGTCTATTCTGTGAAAAAATATTTGGACCTACAAAAGACTGGGAATGTCACTGTGGTAAATATAAAAGGGTTAGATATAAAGGAATAGTTTGTGACAGATGTGGTGTTGAAGTCACAAAATCTAAAGTAAGAAGAGAAAGAATGGGACACATTGAGCTTGCTGCTCCAGTTGCTCATATTTGGTATTTCAAAGGTATACCAAGTAGAATTGCTTTAATATTAGACGTTTCACCAAGAAACCTAGAAAAAGTTGTATACTTTGCATCTTACATTGTAACAGATAAAGGAACAACAGATTTAGCAAACTGCCAAGTTTTAACAGAAAAAGAATACCATGAAGCAGAAGAAAAATTTGGTAGAGGTTCATTTAAAGCAAGAATGGGAGCAGAGGCTTTAAAAGAATTATTAGAAAAAGTTGATTTAGATAAACTTTCTAAAGAAATTAGAAAAGAATTAGAATCTGCAAGTGAACAAAAGAAAGGTAAACTTGTAAAAAGACTTGATACAGTTGATTCTTTCAGACTTTCTAATACAAGACCTGAATGGATGATAATGTCAGTTGTACCAGTTATTCCACCAGAATTAAGACCTATGGTTCAATTAGATGGTGGTAGATTTGCAACATCTGACCTAAATGACTTATATAGAAGAGTTATAAACAGAAATAACAGATTAAAAAGATTATTAGAATTGGGTGCACCAGAAATAATTGTAAGAAACGAAAAACGTATGTTACAAGAATCTGTTGATGCTTTAATTGATAATAGTAGAAGAGGTAGACCTGTAACAGGTGCAGGAAATAGACCTTTAAAATCATTATCTGATATGTTAAAAGGAAAACAAGGTAGATTCCGTCAAAACTTATTAGGTAAGAGGGTTGACTATTCTGGACGTTCAGTTATAGTTGTTGGACCAGAACTTAAAATTTATCAATGTGGACTTCCAAAAGAAATGGCAGTAGAATTATTTAAACCATTTGTTATGAAAGAATTGGTTGGTAGAGGAATAGCACAAAATATCAAAAGTGCAAAAAGAATGGTAGAAAGATTAAAACCAGAAGTATGGGGAATATTAGAAGATGTTATAAAAGACCATCCTGTAATGTTAAACCGTGCACCAACACTACATAGACTTGGTATTCAAGCATTTGAACCAGTTCTTGTTGAAGGTAGAGCAATAAAACTTCACCCATTAGTATGTGAAGCGTTCAATGCCGACTTCGACGGTGACCAAATGGCTGTACATTTACCATTATCACCAGAAGCACAAGCAGAATCAAGATATTTAATGCTTGCTACAAACAACCTATTAAAGCCACAAGATGGTAAACCAGTTGCAGTACCTAGACTAGACATGGTTTTAGGAAGTTATTATTTAACAATGATTCTAGAAGGGGAAAAAGGAGAAGGAAAATACTTTAAAGATCCAGATGAAGCAATAATGGCTTATGAAAATCATGATGTAGGAATGCATGCAAAAATATTTGTTAGAGTAACAAAAGAAGTTAATGGAGAAATGATGACAGGAAAAATTGAGACAAGTGTTGGTAGAATTATATTCAACCAAGGAATACCTCAAGATTTAGGATTCATAGACAGAGAAAAAGAACCGTTACAATATGAAATTAACTTCCCAGTTGTTAAGAAAAATATGGGACAAATAATCGAAAGAGCAATAAGAGTACATGGTGTAATTGAATCTGCAGAAGTAATAGATTACATCAAAGCATTAGGATTTAAATATTCTACACTTGCTGGTATTACATTCTCTATGAGTGATGTAAAAGTACCACCTGCTAAAAAAGGATTACTAGAAGAAGCAGATAAGAAGATAGAAACTATAAGAAAACAATATGCAAGAGGTTTAATTACAAATGATGAAAGATATAACTCAGTAATTAAAGTTTGGGAAGAAGCAACAAAGAAAATAACACAAGCAATGGAAGACAACTTTGATGACCTAAACCCAATTTATATGATGGTTAAATCTGGAGCCAGAGGTAATATGAACCAATTAAGACAAATTGCTGGTATACGTGGACTTATGGCTAGTACAACAGGTAAGGCAGTAGAAATTCCTATCAAATCATCATTCGCAGAAGGTCTAGATGCCCTAGAATACTTCATTTCTGCCCATGGAGCGCGTAAAGGACTTTCAGATACAGCGTTAAGAACAGCCGATTCAGGTTACTTAACAAGAAGATTAGTTGATGTATCACAAGATATTATAGTTAGAGAACATGACTGTGGAACACACGAAGGTCTAATTGTTTATGATATTAAAGATGGAAATCAAATAATCGAAAAAATGCAAGAAAGAATTATTGGTAGATATGTGGTTAATGATGTATACGATCCAAATACAAAAGAACTTATAGTTGACACTGAAACTATGATAACAGAAGAAATAGCAGATAAAATAGTAAATGCAGGAATTGAAAAACTAGAAGTACGTTCAGTTCTAGCATGTAGATCAAAACATGGTGTATGTCAAAAATGTTATGGTATGGGATTAGCAAGAAGAAGTCTAGTATCTATAGGTGAATCAGTAGGTATTATAGCCGCTCAATCAATTGGTGAGCCTGGTACACAGCTTACAATGAGAACTATCCACTCTGGTGGTGTTGCCGGTGTAGCAGATATTACTCAAGGTCTTCCAAGGGTTGAGGAATTATTTGAAGCAAGAAAACCAAAGGGTGTTGCAATAATTTCTGAAATTGCAGGTAAAGTTAAAATAAAAGAAACAAAGAAGAAGAAAGAAGTTGTTGTAACTTCTAAAGACGATTCAAGAACATATACAATACCATTTGGTTCAAAAATGAAAGTAAAAGATGGAGATATGGTAGAAGTTGCTCAACCACTTATTGAAGGTTCAATAAATCCATCAGAAGTACTTGAATTAAAAGGACCAGAAGGAGTATTTGAATACTTAACATCAGAAGTTCAAAAAGTATATAGAAACCAAGGTGTTGATATCAACGACAAACACGTTGAAGTTATTGGTAGACAAATGCTTAAAAAGGTTAGAGTTGAAGATAATGGAGATACACATATGTTCCCAGGTTCTTTAGTTGATATGTATGAATTCGAAGATATTAATAATGAAGCAATTGCAGAAGGAAAACGTCCAGCAACAGGTAAGAGAGTATTACTTGGTATTACTAAAGCATCTCTTGCAACAGACAGTTTCTTATCAGCGGCTTCATTCCAAGAGACAACAAGAGTTCTTACTGAAGCAGCAATCAAAGGTAAAGTTGATGATTTAGTTGGATTAAAAGAAAATGTTATTATTGGTAGATTAATTCCAGCGGGTACAGGTATGAAAAAATATCAAGATCTTCATATTAGTACAGAAAAGAAACTTGAAGAAGTTGCAGACACAACTGAAGAATAATATAGAAAAAAGAATTTACAAATTTTTTGTAAATTCTTTTTTTGGTGAATATTAAAAAAATACAACAAATATTGTTACTATTTACTGACTGTGAATAGTAACATAAATATTTAAAAAATTTTATTTTTTCGACAAATTTTGCACGACAAAAAATCTTTATGATGCTATAATATAATTAATTTATTTCACATTTTTGAATAATTTTTATTTCAATGAATATCTTAATTTTATAAAAGAGGAGGTGCTTATGACAATTTTTATATCAAGTATTTTTATAATTCTTATTTTTTTATTCTTATGGATATTATTAATATCTACTAAAAATTCCAGAACAAACGAAGAACAATATATTGAAGATAATTTGCAAATGCAATTTTTGAAGAACTATAAAAAACGTCAAGTGAAAAGTTAAATGCAATTCTGTAAAGTAAATGCAAGTTGTAAAAGAAAGGAAACTATAAAAAATAAAATAATTTCAATGTAAATATTGATTTTTGTAAAAATTAATTGTATCATTATAATAATAAAAATCAATATTTTAGAAGGAATTTTAGAAAATGGAAGAAAAGTTTATGAAAGCCGCTTTAAAAGAGGCAAAAAAAGCATATGATAAGTTAGAAGTACCAGTAGGAGCAGTAATAGTAAAAGACAGAAAAATTATAGCTAGAGCGCATAATTTAAAAGAAACAAAAAATGATACAACAAAACATGCAGAAATATTAGCAATACAAAAAGCAAGTAAAAAGTTGAATTCATGGAGATTAATAGACTGTGAGATGTATGTAACACTTGAGCCTTGTTCAATGTGTGCAGGTGCATTGATAAATTCTAGAATAAAAAAGGTCTATATTGGTGCAAGTGACCAAAAAACTGGTGCAGTTGGTTCAGTATTTAATTTATTAGAAGATTATACATTTAATCACAAAGTTGAATATGAAAAAGGAGTTATGCAAGAAGAGTGTGAAAACATTTTAAAAGAATTTTTTAAAAAATTGCGTAAGAATAAAAAATAAATATTAAAGATGTTAGAAATGTATAGATTTTAATAACTAAAATTTATACATTTCTAAATCTGTGCTTTAAAAAAGTATAAAAAGTATTGAAAAATATAAAATAAAATAGTATAATTATACTAGAGGTGAATAATTATGAGTGATTATATTAAAAGAACGATGGAAAAAACAGTAGAGAAGATGAAAAAGTCGTTTCCTGTAATTATGATTACTGGGCCAAGACAAGTTGGTAAAACAACATTATTAAATATTATGGCTGAAAATAATAAAAATGAAAAAATAAATTTTATATCTCTTGATGATTTAAATGCAAGAACATTGGCAATAGAAGATCCAGAACTATTTTTAAGAACATATGAAATGCCACTGATAATAGACGAATTTCAATATGCTCCTAATTTATTATCATATATAAAAATAATAGTAGATAAAAAAAGATTAGACAATTTAAAAGATAATAGCGTTAAATGTAATGGATTATTTTATTTAACTGGTTCACAAGCATTTGAAACAATGGAAAACGTTACAGAATCTTTGGCAGGAAGAATTGCTGTTTTGGATATGAATGGTCTAACAAATAGAGAAATAGAAAATGTGGAAGATGATATTTTTATTCCAGATTTTGAAACATTAAAAAATAAAAAGAAAACTGAAACAATATCTACAATAAAAGTCTTTGATAAAATTATAAAAGGGAGTTATCCTGAAATATATAAGAATAAAGATATAGATAGAAATGAGTATTTTGAAACATATATAAGAACATATATTGAAAGGGATATAAGACAATTAATAAATGTACAAGATGAGATAAAATTTTTAAAATTTATTAGTAATGTTGCTGTTAGAACTGGTCAAGAACTTAATTTATCCGATATTTGCAATGGAATTGGAATAACAAGTGTAACTGCTGAAAAATGGCTTTCTATTTTAAAAAATACTGGAATTATTTATTTATTGCAACCTTATTCAAATAATAATGTTGCTAGAATTGTAAAAAAACCTAAGGTTTATTTTATGGATACAGGTTTAGCATGTTATTTGGCAGGATATATGGATAGTATAACTTTGGAAAAAAGTGCTTTCAATGGTGCTATATTTGAAACATATATTATAAGTGAAATTATAAAATCTTATATAAATAATGGATTAGATGCAAAAAAATATTTGTATTATTATAGAGATAATAATGGAAGAGAAATTGATTTACTTATTATAAAAAATAATGTAGTTTATCCAATAGAGATAAAGAAAAGTGCTAATCCAGGAAAGGAATCAATTAAAAATTTCTCTGTTGTTAATAAATTTGGACTAGAAATTGGAAATGGAGGAGTTATTTGTATGAAAAATGAAATATTTCCAATTGATAGAGAAAATAATTATATTCCAATAGAATTGATATAAAAGGCATACAGCGTAATGAAACGCGTATGCCCTTTTGTTAGTAATAAAGTTTGTTTTATTTTTTGTATGTTGTGTTGGTTTTATTGTCAAATAATGTAGTTTTATCAACAATAGTTAAGTTTTCTTCTTCATTTATTGTTGTACTTTCCATGCCTGGTTCTGTCAATTTGGTGTATTTGATTTTTATTGTGTTGTTTTCAATTGAATATGTTCCAGACATAGTTGCATTTCCTTCTAGGTTTACAGTTCCATTTGAATTAAAAGAAAAATAACTTGCATCATTTGCACCATCTATTTGGGGATAAAAATCACCTGTTATAGCATTTATAGTATTGTCTGATGTGGAATTGTTGGTGTTAGTAGTACTTATAGATGTATTTGATGTTGTATTTTCTGTTGAAGAATTAGAAGCAATTGTAGTTGATATAGTATTTATCTTTCCTTGCAAGTTATTTATTGAATTATTTAATATGTTTACTTGATTTTCTAATTCATTCGCTTTTCGAGTTTGCTCTGTTTTTTCATTGTAAAATTTATACATGAATATACCCATTACAACTATTGCAATAAGTGTCAAAATCAAGAAAAATGTTGATAAACCTATTTTTATTTCCTTTTTTTCCATTTTTCTCCTCCTTTCTCGTATAAAAATATTTTAACATAGATATATTTTTTTGACAATAATTTTATTATTATAATTAAGGCTATTTTACGAAATTACTATGCATCATAATTAAATTAATTAAAAAGTATTCTAAAAACTTGAAATTTAGAATACTTTTATTATATAATAAAACAAATCCTCAAAATATAATTATATTTTGAGTTACCTAAAAAAGAGTTCGCAATGAAATTCTAAAAAATAATAAAAACTCCTAAAAATAAAATAAATATTTAGAAAATTCAAAAAGAAAGAAAAAAGCGAACGGAAAGGTAGTATTATGAAAAAATTTTTATCAAATTACAAATCAACAATTATACTTCTAGTTGCAATAATTGTTGGAAGCATCATTGGAATAATCTTTAAAGAAAAAGCAACTATATTAAGCCCATTGGGTGATTTATTCTTAAATCTATTATTAGTTATAATTATCCCACTAATATTTTTAAACATAACCACCGCAATATCAAAAATGAAGCAACCAAAGAGAATAGGAAAAATAATAGGTTCAATATTGCTAGTATTTGTTTTAACATCTATAGTAGCAGTATTAATAGGATTTGCAAGTACATATTTTGTAAAACTAATAAATACTGAAGATGGAGAGCAAATAAGAGCAACATTAGAAAGTGCAGAAGATGTGGCAGATACTGAAAGTACAGAAGAAGACGATATGACAATTGCAGATAGAACTGTAAAATTACTTACAGTAAATGACTTTTCAAAACTATTTTCAAAAGACAATATAATTGCACTATTAGTATTTTCAATAATAGTAGGAATTGCAATAAATATGTCAGGAGAAAAGGGAGAACCATTTAGAAAAGTATTAGAATCAGCAAATAGTGTAATGGAAAACATAGTAAAAATAATAATGTACTATGCTCCAATTGGACTTGGATGTTATATGGCTTCATTTATAGGAAGTTTTGGAACATCAATTGCAGTTGGATACTTAAAAACATTTTTAGTATATTTGGTAGTTGCTATTTTATACTATTTTGTAATGTATAGCGTATATGCATTTATTGCAAACGGAAAAAAGGGAGTAAAAGACTTTTGGAAAAATGTTATACCTGCAACAGTCACTGCAATGGGAACATGTTCTAGTGCAGCATGTATTCCAATAAATATAGAATCAACAAAGAAAATGGGAGTCCCAGACGATATTGCAGAAACAACAATACCTTTAGGAACAAGTTTCCACAAAGATGGGTCTATAATAGGTTCAGTATTTAAAATTATGTTTTTAGTAGGTTTATTTGGAACAAGTTTAGCAACAACAGGTGATGTTTTAGGAGTTTTAGGTGTTGCATTACTTGCAAATTTACTAATAACTGCAGTTCCAATAGGTGGTGGAACTATTTCAGAAATGTTAATTATAACTATGTTGGGTTATCCAGTTGCTGTTTTGCCAATTTTGACAATAATTGCGACTATAATAGATATGCCTGCAACTGTTTTAAATGTTGTTGGAGATGATGTTTCTTCAATGATGGTTACTAGAATGGTTGATGGGAAGAATGCTTTTCAAAGCAAAGAAAAATAATGGAATATGATTAGGATAGAAAAAAATCGGGATTGGGGGACGGGTCTCTCAATCCCGTTTTTTTATTGTATTATAAATCGGGATTGAGAGACCCGTCCCCCGATCCCGATTTTTTAAATTTTGTAATAGTTATTATATTTTTCAATTGCAGTATCGGGATTATAAATACCTGTGAAATCTTTAATAGGAGCAAATTCTTCATTTTCATCAACACGAAGAAGAAGCATTCCATCAAAAAGAGCGAAAGCATCAAAAATGAAATTCTCAAATTTAAAAGTATTAGGCTTATCAGGAACCTGTTTAACACCTTCCTCATTTACAAAAGAGTTTTTCTTGAATGCTCTATGATAGTACAAATCTATAGTTGTAGACTTTTTTATTGCATCTAAACTCATAATATGAGATAAGATATTTGCCTCTCTAAAAAGATAAGTATTTGTACTAGATATTTTACTTTCAGACAATTCCAAATCTATACAATCATAATCTAAAATTGCAGGTTTGTCATTTTTTAAACAATATACCGCGGTTTTTTCCAAAGGTTCTTTTTTAAATATTGATTTTGAACCAATAGATAGATTGTTCGAAATTGTTAGTCCTAAAAATAAAGGGTCAAAGTTTTTAAGCAAAACATTATCAATTCCACCAAAAGAAACCCATTTTATATTTTGATTTTCTAAGTCATCTATAATTCCATTATTTTTCATAGATTTAAAAACATTACCGTTTCCATTTGAGGCTTCTTTAATTAAATAAGGTTCTTGCAGAATTAGTTTTCCTTCTATGTTTATAATTGGAAGTTTGTTTTGTTTGAAAAATTTTATTTTTTCTTTTGGATATTCAAAAAAATTATTAATTTCAAAAAATGCTTTAGTTGGTGCGTCATTTTCTTCACTTGTCATTATGTACCAAGGTAGAATAACATTATATTTCTTATTATTATCCATTATATTTTCTGCCATTATCTGAAAAAGAGATTTCTTAACAGGTTTTAAGTTTAGCATATATGTACCTTTAGGACCTTTATAACCAAGTCTAGTACCTTGGCCGCCCGCCATAGTGACAACAGCAAATTGATTACTTTTTATAATTGCTTCACCAATTTTTGAGTAATGTTCTATTTCTTTAAAAGAAAGCTTATCTTTTTCAATATGCGGAATAGGTGAAACTTTAACATTTGGATCATAACGAAAATTTAATGATTGCTTATAAACGGTCAAAATTTTTTCAAAGTTTATTGTTAATATTTGATCAAGTAACCTATTTTTTTCATCTTTAGAAAGTTCATCATAAAAATGCAATAAATGTTCTTGATTATATTTTTTTAATATTTCTTTTGCGATTTCTAATTTATCTTCCATTGAGGGATTCATTCCTTTCGTACTTCATAAAATCAATATAAAGATTTTATATATTATTTGATATTGCAGATTTTAGGGTTCTTATAATGGTTTCCTTATTTGGAATATCAGAAACCTCTAAATCTTCAATTTCCCTTTGAATATTATATAGAACTCTAACTAAGTTAAATGATATAGAGTTTAAATTTTTACTTCCAAAATATCCTTCTAATATAATATATGATGCAAGTGTAGAAAATTTATTATTTGGATCATCTATAATATCATTGTGCATTTCTACAGGAATTCCAACACTTCCAGTATTAAAAAGAGTTTTATTTTTAAATCTCACACAATATGGCGTATGAATATGACCATATCCTACAATATCAGGAACTGGATCAGACGCTGTCTTGCCAATGAAAGGTGTATTTTCAAAAAGTCTATCAGGTTTTTCAATTTCAAGATGACTATATTTTGAATTTTTGTTAGAAAACATTGGATTATATATTTCATCAAGACTGTATGGAGAAGCATGAAAAAGTCTAATTAGATGTCCACTCATATAAAATTCATATGATATTGGAAGTGATGACATAAATTCTGCCCTTTCTTCACCGATTTTATTTCTTGTCCAAAAATCCTTTCCTTTAGAAGAAGGTTTGCAAACGACGTAATCGCAATTACCTATTAAAATTACATCACATATTTCTCTTATTTTATCTATTACTAAATCAGGATGAGTGCATTTGGTTACGCAATCACCTAAACAAAAAATTCTATTTATTTCTCTATTTTTTATATCTTTTAATACGGCCTCTAATGCAGTTATATTTCCATGAATATCAGAAATAATTGCGATTTTGTCCATATATATACCTCCTTACTTTGGTAAAATTTAGGGATTGGGGGACAGGTCTTAAAATCCCTAAAAATTTATAATTTCATTATAAATTTCTATAGCAAAATTATCAGTCATACCAGAAATATAGTAAATAATAGCCTTATAGAAATCTCTTACATTATCAATAGAAAACAAAATTTTATTTTTCAATTTCAAGTTTTCTCTATTTCCAAAATCATAATAATTATAAATAAAATTAATAAAACCGTTTCCTAATTTTGGATATGTAATGCTTAGATCTTTCAAATTATTCAATGTATTAGAACCATCATAAGTAGATTTTAATAAATTGTAAATCTCATTAATAACTAAATTAAAATATCTATTTGAAGGTTCTAATCTAGTACAAGCGTAAATATTTTTATAATTGAACTCCTTAATTTTATCCAACAAGTTCAAGGCTTCTTTTGAAAAACATAAACCTTTTTCTGGTGAAGAATTTTCACATAAATCATGTATCAAATTATTAATTATAATTGTATTATTTATTTGCTCACTATTTGAAGTAATATTTAGCAAAGAGAAAAGTTCGTCAACATGTTCATCCAAAATTCCCAAAGTTATGGCATCTTCTATATCACGGCAGATGTAAGAGATTTTGTCTGATATTTTAACAACACATCCTTCCCAAGTGTAAGGTGCATACTGATTTGGAAATGAATAATCTTTTAAATCAATATATTCTTCTCTGGGACGTATACAATTTTCATTAATTTCTCCGCAATGAGAAATTATGCCATCTCTAACTGCATATGTTAAATCTAGATTTTGCATATATTTATTGTTATCTTCCAAAAGTTCAACATTGTCAACAAATTCAAGTCCATTTTTTTCATGCCAAAAAGAGTAACTTAAATCTCTTTGTGAAATTTCGGATAATATTCTTTCTCCTTGATGACCAAATGGACTGTGACCGATATCATGTGCAGTAGCAATTGCTTTTGTAAGTTCAGTATTTAAACCTAGATATTTTGCAATAGTGTAACTTATTGATTCTACATGTGTTACATGTTCAATTCTTGTGCAGATGTGATCGTTTTCAGGTGAAAAAAATACCTGAGTTTTATGTTTTAATCTTCTATATGCATTGCTATGTATTATTCTTGTGTAATCTCTTTCAAAATCATTTCTTATATCATTATTTCTTGGATATAAAGGTGTTTCTCTTTTGATATAGTTTTTCCAGTTAGGATTTTCTGGATTTGCAGAATATTTTTCAAATTTTTTCATTTTTGCCTCCATTGTTCTTATATAATATAATTCATTAAAATGCGAACTGTAACTATATTTTACTACAAATCTTGATAAAAATCTATAAATTTATTGAAATCAGAAATATAAAATAGTATAATAATTTTAAAATTAAATGAAAGGAGTTTTTTAAAATGTTCAATTTAGTAAAAGACGATTTTGATGATAATATGGAAGATATAATGAATTCAATTAATAAAATGTTAGAAAACAATACAGAAAATGAAGAAACAGAAGAGGCAAAGAAAGAAGGAAAAGAATAAAATGACAAATTCAAAAATAATAGTAGTAGAGGGACCACAGGGAGCTGGAAAAACAACAATAACAGATTTTTTAAGACACACATTACCATATTCAAATTTATATAGATTATGTGGAACATCTGACAGTACAGTAACGGGAAAGAAAAAAGCAGAAGACATGTATGTTGACTTACTTGAGTATATTGAAAAGATGGAAAACAAAAGTATCAATTTGATTTTTGATAGAACTTTTTTTACAGAAGAAAATTATTGTAGACTTGGGATAAAGGAATACACATTTACAGATGTTTATGAAAAGTTGCTGAATAAATTTGCTAGTTTGGATTTTGATATATATTATATAACATTATATTTGGAAGATGAAGATGAGTATATTGAAAGATTGAAAAGAGATGGAAAAGCCGTTTTTAAAGGAGCGGAATTCAAAGCAGAAAATAGTATAAAACAACAAAGAGTTTACTTAGAAATGGCAGATGAAATAAAAAAGAACTATCCAAATATAAATGTTTTGAAGTTAGCAAATGATAAAAATTTGGAAGATACAAAAAAGGAATTAAGAGACTTTTTGAAATATTAATTATATGAAACTTAATAATAACAAAAAACAGAGATAAAATTAGATTTGATTAGATATTAAAAGAAAAAATGATATAAATAACAAAAATATAATCTACAAATACATTAAAAGTTAAAGAAAAGATTTAAAAGAAATTGGAATATTTTCAGAAATAAGTTATAATATTAATTGATGGTGCATTATTCTAGTCGTACTTAAACTTACGAGGGTGGGGCTAAAAATCCACTAAAGGGCACATCGTTGAAGTTTCTTGTTTGTGCGCGAAATGCCAGTTTTGTGTGTAACCAGGGAGTAAAGGGGTTAGGGTAATATATAATGGCATATATGTGATTCCCTAGTTTCGCGGAGGCTTAAATAGAAAAATTTAAGTTAAACCTATGTTGAGTGCCAAGACACAAAATACATAGTGTAGCCTGTCTCGAGTGAGTGTATTGGGATTAATTTGACGGGAATGAAGATTGTTCGGCCAAATAATTTTTATTCTGGATTATGAAATTATACTTGCAAAAAAGACTAGTAAGTTTGTAAAAGTATGTCAAGGAAAACTTCTAGAATGTTTGCTTTATCAAAAGCTTGAAAATCTGGGGATTAAGGTACGGATTTAAGTGGCGATCTGGTGGCTAAAATAAATTTAGCTGGTTCCCTTAAACGGAAACGGTTCTAGCAGTAATGCTAAGCGGGAAGTAGAGAAATTCAACCAGACCTAAACCGTAAAATTTACTTAGATTTTTACCATCTATATTTTAATTTAGAAATTAATGGCAAGCCTTAGTGCTTGTTTTAATTTTATATATTAATATTTTAGAAAAAATGAGGCATATGGTCTTCCATAAGGACTTTTTCTTTAAATATTAATATATGATAAGTATATAATAATTAATAAATAGCAAGAAAGAGGGAAATAATATTAATGAAAAATAATAAGGAAAGTAAAAAGGAACACTCGAATATGAAATGGGTTATACAATCATTTATAATGACATTTATTTTATCAATGATATTTGCATATGTATCAACAAATGGAGTATCAAATCTAAGTTTAATACCTGCACTTTTAATATTGATATTAGTAGTATTTTTAGGAATATTGTTTGATATTATAGGTGTAGCAGTTACAGTTGCTAATGAAGAGGAATTTCATGCAAAAGCAACTAAAAAAGTAAAAGGTTCAAAAGATTCGATTAAATTGATAAAAAATGCTCCCAAAGTTGCAAATATTTGTGCAGATGTTATTGGTGATATTTGTGGTGTATTAAGTGGTTCTATAAGTGCGTTGATTTCTATAAAGATTTCAACTCAAATGAATTTGCCATTTGATATTCAGTTTGTTTTGAGTGCTTTGGTATCTGCTTTTACAGTTAGTGGTAAGGCTTTTGGTAAGGATATTGCTAATAAAAAGTCTACTGAAATTGTGCATAAAGTTGGTATTGTTTTGAACAAATTTAGTAAAAAATAGATTGTCAATAGGGACGCCTTTTTTTGACAAATGTCTTGCTAGCACTTGTCAAGAAGAGGCGTCCCTATTGACAATTTAATTCATTTCTTTTATTTCAAATTTATAATCTTTTAAAGGTATGCTATTAAAATATATTTTTTCTGGTGCAATATCTTCACCAGTACTCCATTTTAGAGTTATCCCATAAACTTTAACTTTTTTGAAATTTTCTTTGTTTTTTAAGTTTTTATAATAATCAAATTTTAACATTTCTTTCATATCATATATTTTTTCTTCATTATTTTTGAATTTTATATAAAGTAAATATCCTTCTAATGGTTTTACTTCAATAGGTAATTCTTCTATTTTATTTTTCATATTATATTTCCCCCTAATATAAATATTATTTTAAAGGCTCAATTGTAAAAGTACCATTTCCAGATTGTAGCATATTCCATAAAGTAATTAATTCTTCTTTTCTAAGTTCAATCCAAGCAACGATTAATTTTTTTTGCTTGTTGGGAATTGTACCAGACAATATGTTACCGTCAAAATCAACACTACATCTATATTCTGCATATTGTACATGGATATGTGGTAAATGATGTCTATCAGTATCATTAAAGTACATACTGATAATGATACCATAGAATTGTGAAACTATAGGCAATAGGCTTCACCTCCTTTAGTATAGCATTTTAAAATATTAAAATCAATAAAAATGAAAAATTTACTATAGAATTATAGTAGAATTAAATAAATGAATTAATAATATATTTATATCATATTATTTTACATAATACAAGTGGTTGAGAGAAAATTTATAAAATTTATTGTTTAAGCACAATATTTTTGATACAATATCATAAAAAAACGGAGGGAATTTATGAAAGCATTAATAACAGGAGCATCTTCTGGAATAGGAAGAGATATGGCGAGAGTATTAGCAAAAAAAGGATACAATTTAGTATTAGTTGCAAGAGACGAACAAAAATTAAATGAATTAGCAGAAGAATTACGAAAAGAAAATAAAATAGAAACTCAAGTAATATCAATGGATTTATCAATAGAACAAAATTGTAAAGATTTGCACAAAAGTGTAAAAGATGTGGATATCTTAATCAATAATGCAGGTTTTGGTGATTGTGGAAATTTTACACATACAGATTTAAACAAAGAATTAACAATGATAAAAACAAATATTATTGCATATCATATTTTAACAAAACTATATTTAGTTGATATGAAAGCAAAAAATAGTGGTAAGATTTTAAATGTTGCATCAATTGCAGGATTTATGCCTGGACCATTAATGGCAACTTATTATTCAACAAAGGCGTATGTTGTAAGACTTTCAGAATCTATTAGAGAAGAGTTAAAAAAGGAAAAATCAAATGTTCAAATTAGTATTTTGTGCCCAGGTCCAGTAAATACTAATTTTAATAATGTTGCAAATGTTAAGTTTCATATGAGAGAGTCTAATAGCTATAATGTTGCTAATTTTGCAATAAAAAAATTGCTTAAGGGAAGATTTTATATTATACCTGGTTTGGATGTAAAGTTTGGGATTTTCTTTAGTCATTTTGTGCCTAGTAGTTTTGTTGCGAAAATTACGTATATAGTACAAAAAAGAAAATTGGAAAAATAATAATGGAAAATTTAGGTATTTGAAAAAAATGGTATAGAAATATATAAATTTTTATAAAGATGAATTAAAAAAATAATTTGACATATACTAAAAATGGTAGTATACTATATTTAACAACTCGAGTGGCGTTGTTTATCGTAGGAAAACATGATATGAATGGGATATGCTGATCACATATCTCTTTTTTTATTGAATAAAAAAAGAGCAGTTGATCAGACTGCTCTAAAATAGATTTTGTAACCTATTTTTTGTTGTAGTTTTGATTATCTTTACTGGAATTATTTTTCAATATTTCTTGTAATAATAACCAAATTAAGTCGTAGGATGTCATAATACGAATTCCTCCTTTCTTAGATTTCCTCTATAAAAGGATTGAATGTATTATATATTAAAGTAAATATAAACACAAGACTTTTAGAAAAATATTACAAAAAATATAAAGTAATATGGAAAAACACGGAGAATACCGAAAAATTGTATAAAACCCTTGACAAATGAACAAAAATGGTGTAAAGTATAATAGCATTACAAAAAAGAAGGTAGTTATTATGGAAAAAAACGTAGAAATAAGTATATTGTGTGATTTATATGGAAAATTGTTAACCCAAAAACAATTTGACTTCTTAAATGACTACTACAATAACGACTTGTCACTATCAGAAATAGCAGAAAACAACCAAATAACAAGACAAGCGGTTAGAGACATAATAAAGAAAGGGGAGAAAAAGCTTTTCGAATATGAAGAGAAGTTGTTATTTATGAAAAGGATGTCGAATCAAGAAAAAACAATAGAGCACGTATTATCAGAACTAACAAAAATAGAAAAAACTTCATCTGATAAAAAAGTTGCCCAAATCTTAGAGAGTGTTAAAAAAGAATTAAATTGTTTAGTATAATATAGGGAGGAAATCAAATGGCTTTTGAAGGATTATCTTCTAGATTGCAAGAAATAACAAGAAAATTTAAAGGTAAAGCAAGAATTACAGACTCAGACTTAAAAGAAATGCTAAGAGAAGTCAAACTTGCATTATTAGAAGCGGATGTAAACTATAAAATCGTAAAAGAATTTATAGCAAATATTCAAGAAAAAGCCTTGGGGCAAGATGTTTTAAAATCATTAACTCCAGGACAACAAGTTGTAAAAATAGTTAAAGACGAATTAGTTGAACTTTTAGGTGGAACAGAAAGCAAAGTTAATTTTTCACCAAATCCACCAACAATAATAATGATGGTTGGACTTCAAGGTTCAGGTAAAACAACAACATCTGGAAAACTTGCAAATTTATTTAGAAAACAAGGAAAAAAGCCATTATTAGTTGCATGTGATGTTTATAGGCCAGCGGCTATCAAGCAATTACAAGTTGTTGGAGCACAATTAAATATCCCTGTATATGCAAATGAACAATCAAAAGATGTTGTACATATTGCAAAACAAGCAATAAATGTGGCAATGTCAAAATTGAATGATGTAATTATTCTAGATACGGCTGGACGTTTACAAATAGACGAGCAGTTAATGGAAGAATTACAAAATGTTAAAAAGAGTGTAAAACCTCACGAAATACTATTAGTTGTAGATTCTATGACTGGTCAAGAAGCAGTAAATGTTGCAGAAACATTTAACGAAAAAGTTGGAATAGATGGAATTGTTCTAACAAAGTTAGATGGTGATACTCGTGGTGGTGCGGCACTTTCAGTTAAAAAAGTTACTGGCAGACCTATAAAATTTGCTGCAACTGGTGAGAAAATGAGTGATATAGAAGTTTTCCATCCAGATAGAATGGCATCAAGAATTTTAGGAATGGGTGACATTTTAGCAGTTATAGAAAAAGCAGAAGAGGCTTTTGATTTAGAAGAAGCAGAAAAATTAGAAAAGAAGATGAGAAAGAGTGAGTTAGATTTAGATGACTATTTGGCTCAAATCAGACAAATGAAAAAAATGGGTTCTTTTTCATCATTATTAAAACTAATTCCTGGTATGAATCAATTTAAAGATATCAAAGTTGATGACAAGGAATTTGGTAAAATAGAAGCAATTATTTGTTCTATGACACCTAAGGAAAAAAGAAATACAAAACTTTTAAATGCAAGTAGAAGAATTAGAATTGCAAAGGGTAGTGGAACAACAGTACAAGATATAAATAAATTCATTAAATCTTATGAAATGACACAAAAAATGATGAAGCAAATGAAGAGTAAAGGTGGAATGAAAAAATTTATGAATGGTATTGATGAAAATGCTTTGAAAAATTTTAAAATATAGTTATTAACTTTTTAAGTTTATATAAAAAATTAGAGGACTGACCCGTAATCCCTTTAAAAGGGAATTTTAAGGAATGTCCATCAATTCCGGGAGGTGAAATTAAAATGGTAAAAATCAGATTACAAAGAGAAGGAAAGAAAAAAGCTCCTTTCTATCATATAGTAGTTGCTGATTCTAAATCTCCAAGAGATGGTAAAATAATCGAAAAAATAGGAACATACAACCCAATGACAGAACCATCTACAATAGTTTTAGATCAAGAAAAAGTTGCACAATGGATTAAAAATGGTGCAAAACCAACAGATACTGTTAAAAAATTAATTGAAAATGCAGCAAAATAATTTTGTTATTGTCATTAGAGTTTAATGCAATGATAAATTGAGACGTAGTGAAAGGATATTTAGCTATGAAAGAAATTATTGAAACTATAATTTTAAATCTTGTTGATAACAAAGATGCAGTTGAAATAACTGAAAAGCAAGATGAAAAATCTGTAGTATTTGAAGTAAAAGTTGCAAATGAAGATATGGGTAAAGTAATTGGTAAACAAGGAAGACTTGCAAAATCTATAAGAACTGTTGCAAAATCAGTTGGTGCTAGAGAACATAAGAAAGTTTCTGTAGAATTTATTGATTAGAAATTTGAAAAAATAATTGCCATTTGGTATAAGTCAAATAACAATTTTTTCAAAATTTAAATTTATAAAAAAGGAAATAATTTTAATGCAAGAATTTTTAGAAATAGGTCAAATAGTTAATACATTTGGAATAAAAGGAATGGTCAAAGTCAAACCTTTTACAGATGATATAACCAGATTTGATAACTTAGAAAAAGTATATGTTGAATCAAATAAAACTAAAAAACAATATGAAATTGAAGAAGTAAAATATCATAAAGATATGGTATTAATCAAATTCAAAGGGATAGACAGAGTGGAAGATGCAGAATTGTTGCGTAATTCATATTTGAAAGTTAATAGACAAGATGAACCTGAACTTGAAGAAGGTACATATTATATTGTTGATTTAATTGGATTAGATGTTTATTCTGATGAAAGCAAATTGCTTGGAAAATTGGATGATGTTTTTAATAGTGGAAGTTGTGACATATATGTTGTAAAAGACGAACTTGGAAAACAATTATTATTGCCTGCAATATCTGATGTAATTAAAGAAATTAATTTAGAAGAAAAGAAGATAGTTGCACATTTGCTTAAAGGGTTAGTTTAAAAAATAACTGCCGTTTAGCGTTGTTATGGGGGTATAAATTAAATGCAATTTGATGTTTTAACACTTTTTCCGGAAATGTTCAATATTTTAAATGAGAGCATAATTGGAAGAGCAAAAGAAAAAGGACTAATAAATGTTAATTTAATAAATATTAGAGATTTTTCAAAAAATAAACACAAAAAAGTTGATGATACTCCTTATGGTGGTGGTGCTGGAATGGTAATTCAACCAGATGTTGTTTATGATGCATATAAATCTGTTATTTCAAATATTAAAGATGTAATGAATGTTACAAATTCAAAGAAAATAGAAAATACAGAAAATGTTGAAAAATTAACAAGAACAAGAGTTATCTATATGTCGCCACAAGGAAAAAAATTAGACCAACAAAAAGTAGAGGAACTATCAAAACAAGAACACTTAATTCTTCTATGTGGTCATTATGAGGGAATTGACCAGAGAGTACTGGACAGCATAGTTGACGAAGAAATTTCAATTGGTGATTATGTATTAACAGGAGGAGAGTTACCAGCAATGGTATTAATCGATTCTGTAAGTAGATATGTAGAAGGAGTTTTGAAAGATGGTTCGACAACAGAAGAATCATTTTCACAAGGACTTTTAGAATATCCACAGTATACAAGACCAGAGGTTTTTGAAGGACAACAGGTGCCAGAAGTATTACGCTCAGGTAACCATCAAATGATAGACAAGTGGAGAAGAGAGCAAAGTTTGAAAAGAACTTTAGAAAAAAGGCCAGACCTTTTGGAAAAAGTTGATTTATCTGATGAGGATAAGAAAATTTTAGAAAAAATAGGAATGATGTGCCAAACCAAGTAGGCACCGCTCATAAAAAACGAAGGAGGTAAAGTTTGAAAAAATAATTATCATTTGACGTCGTTAAACTTCAATTTAAATTTAATCAACGTGCAAACGCACGTATCATAAATTTAAATTTTGTTTGCCTAGTCAAATAACAATTCTTTTTCCAAACGAATAGTGCCTCAAGAAAGGAATGTAAAATGGATATTATTAAATCAATAGAACACGAACAACTTAAGAATAAAATACCAGAATTAAAAGTTGGTAATACAGTAAAAGTACATGTTAGAATTAAAGAAGGAAACAAAGAAAGAATCCAAGTTTTCGAAGGAATTATAATTAAAGTTCAAGGTGGAGGAGTTAACCAAACATTTACAGTAAGAAAAACATCTTACGGTGTTGGTGTAGAAAAAACATTCTTAATCCATTCACCATTAGTTGAAAAAGTTGAATTAGTTAGAGTAGGTAAAGCAAGAAGAGCTAGACTATTCTACCTAAGAGACAGAGTAGGTAAAGCCGCTAAAACTAAAGAAATGGTTGGAGCTAGAATCGAAAATAGAGAAATTACTATTAAAGAAGATTTAGCAGAAGAACCAGTTGCTGAAGAAGTTAAAGAAGAAGTTGTTGAAACACCAGTTGCTGAAACAACAGAAAACAAAGCAGAATAATAAAAAAAGTGGGACAGTAAGTGTCTCACTTTTAAACTTTTATAAATAATAAACATAAAAATACGTAAGCATATCTAAAAGCCTTTTTCTGGCAAAAACGGTTATAAATTTCATCGCGTGATTCATTTAAAGCACAATACTTGTCGACTAAAGTTAAAATAAAACTCTCTTTATATTTTGGAACAGAAAAGAAAGTAACTGGCCACATATGCTTTAAAATAATATCAGTTTCTATATCATTCAAATTAAACAATTTAGAAGCATTTTCGTATGCAGTTCTTGGGTGGGTAAAAGCATGCAAGCCCTTTCTACCATTCTCTCTTTTTCGCCAATTATACAAAAACAAATCATGTAACATAGCGGCCCTACTGCAAGATATGTAATCCAGACCAAATTTTTTGCAAATTTTGTAGCAGTAGTATGATGCGGTTAAACAATGCTCAAAACATGTTGTTTCATAATGTTGCTTATAATTTTTCATTTTTTGAACTGTTTCATTTTCTATCAAATCTTTAATTATATATATAAATTTATTGTCTGCATAAATTTTTTCTAATAAACTTTCCATAGTTCTCCTTTAGTGAAATAAATTATTTAACTCTATATTTTATTTTAGTATATAATAGTATATGTGTCAATACTAAATAAAGGTAAAAATAAATTGTGTTTACTTCAAAATAAATATTGACATATATTGCGATAAAAAGTATAATATTGTTTAATAATATATAAACATTTATACATAAATTTAAAATGACTAAAATAAATAAAATTAGATATACTAAAATATAGAATATAAAAAATTGAAAGAAGGGCGTTAAAAATGGATAATAAAATTGAATTTTTTGAAAATGGAGATTATAAATTTATTACAAATCTAATAAACGAAAGAATGGATAAACTAAAAGAATGTAAGGATTTTAATAAAAAGTATGAAAAATTGTACGATTTAATAGATGAAATTGAATTACTTTTTGATGATAAGCAAAAGTCTAAATTTAATGAAGTTATACAGTTATTTTATGAAGTGGAAGAATATTATTTTGCACTGGCATATTCGTTGGGATTAAAATATGGAAACGATTTAAAAAACTTATAAATTTTTTTATAAGTTTTTATCTTGAAAGAAAATAGTCAATAAAATGTAGTATACTTTTTTTATCTTTTTGATTCAATTTTTTGAAATTTTCTGCATATATTGAAACATCTTTTTTTAAATCTTCATCTAATAAATCGTATAAAATAATATCAGGTGTAATTTTATAGGCATTACATAGTTTTAGCAAAGTGTCTATACTTCCTTTTGAAAGTCCTCTTTCTATTTGGCTGATATGTCGTGGTTCTAGCCCTGTTATTTCTGCAACTTGATTTTGTGTTAAGTTATTTTTTAATCTATATTCTTGAAATTTGTTTCCTATGTGTTTTGTTATGTTTGTTTTTTCCATAATTTTTCCTCTTTTCTATATATTACTATAATATTTTATACTATTTTTGTGAATGATTTTAAAAATGATAAATATCGTATTTAAATATGACAAAATTTGCTGACGAATATCAAGATGAAAAATTTTGAGATGTATTGATACAAATGGAAAAGCTAATTATTTAAAAGGTAAAAAACAAAAATCACTCTAAAATCTAGAAAAAACAATATCAATGTGATATAATAAGTTCTAGAAAAGAGTGATTTTTTGAGCTTTTTTGCAAACAATGTAAACAATGCAAAAACAAAAAGCACAAACAATAAAATCCTAGGAGGGGAAAAAACATGAATCAAAAAGAAAGAAAAATATTAAAACTAGAAGAAAGTTTTAGAGACACAATAGAAAACGACATCCTAAAGCAACAAACAGAAAACAAAAAAATAAAAATAAAAGACATAAAACTTGTAGGTTCAGCAGAATGGAACGACAAAATAAATGGACAAAAAAGAGCAGACGTAGTATTAATAGTAGAAAAAGAAATAACAGAAAAAGACGAAAATGGAAAAGAAAGAACAACAGAGCAAAAAAACTATTATTTAGGAATCAAATGCATAGCAGGAACATTAGGAAACAATCAAATTATATATAACAACACATTTGCAATTTCTGAACCAGACAAAATGAAAGCAATAAATGAATTGTTGGAGGCAACACCAGAGGAAGAAATAGAAAAAAATTCTTTGAACAAATTACAAACAAAAGAGATGGCAGAAATTTTATCAGCACATCTTGGAAGAACAGTTGCAGAAGAGGAAGTTCAAAAATTAATGGAAGATATGGATAAGCAAGAAATAGAAGAACTTTCTGAAGAACAAGAAGAGAAAGAAGAAAAAGAACCAGAAGAAAAGAAAAATAAATTGAATAAAAAGCAAACAGAAAAAATAAAAGTAAATGGAATACAAAAAGTTGATTTAAATAAAAAGGTAGACGGAAAGCAAACTCTTGGAAATCGTTTAGATTTAAAAGGCTATGAAAGTATGTATGTTGTATATTCAGAAAATGTAGAAGAAATTACTCCAGGAACTAAAAAGAATAATACGACATATTCATTAGTAGGAGTTAAAAGCGATGGTACTGCAACAGTGTTAAACGATGAATTCGAAATGGACAAATCAGTAGGAAATGGAGCAACAAGAAATCAAACTAAGGTTAGAGCAGATAGTACGGCAACAAGAGACAATAAAGATGTTTCTGTATATACTAGAAAATCAAATGGAATGAGCATTGGATGTGAAAATGATATGGGAAATGTTAATATGTTCTTATATCAAAAAACAAAAGAAGAAAATGAAAATGTTGGAATTCAAATAGAAACATCTAAAACACAAGTTATTCCCGTTGAAACAAGAGAAATAATGAATAAAAATAGAGGTACATATCAAGGAGACAAAGTTCAAGATGAAATACAAGAACATACTGATGAAGGATGTAAACCAAAGGATGTAAAGGATTTTGATGGAGATGAAAATACAGTAACTCATGAACATTTTGATTTGGAATATTATGTACAAGAAATATTAAATTACGAAAATGATCAAGGTGAAGAACAAATAAAAGAGGTATTTACTGCAAATGAGGTTAGAGAAAAATTATTAAGAGAATTGAAAGAAAAAGGAAATCAATTATCACAAGACCAAATTATTCAGGGTGTTAAAGAAGAAATGAACTTAGATGCAGAAAACCTGGAAAGAGAGCATAAAAGATAGTTTGTCACATTTATATTTCGACAAAATATAATATAGTAGGAAATTGTATTTTGGAGGAACACATATGAAAATAGAAAACTTAAATCAATTACCATTAAATAAAAGTGGAAAAATAAATAAAATTGAATGTGGTGAAGGAATAAAAAGAAGATTACTAGATATGGGACTTGTTAAAGGGACAGAAATTACGCCTATATTAATAAGTCCATCTGGAGATCCAAGAGCATTTCTTGTTAGAGGTACTATTATTGCTATAAGAGAAGAGGATGCTAAAAATATAAAAATTAACATATGAAAACAAAAAAGATGTAATGAAAATTTAAGTACTCGTTACATCTTTTAGAGTTGTTGGATAAAAAATTTGATTATTTTTTAATTTCCTCATCTTTTATCAAATTACGAATAGTTCTATACAGATATGGTTTATAATCTTCAATAGGCAAAGGCTCTTTATACAAAATAGAATTAAAGCAAGTAGAGCCAACAAGTTCAATAATCATAAACAAAGTTACATCAGGATTACTTAATTTTATATTATTCTCTTCAATACCCCTAATAAACAAATCATAAACAGAATCTTCATCATCAGCACCTTTATCGTGCAAATTTAAAACAGTCTTACTAAAAACCCCCCAAGACAAATTTTTAGAAATAAATTTTAAAAGCAAAGGATTTTTAGTTAATTCATCAATAACATAATTTATAATATAAATAATACAATCAGAAAAATCTGAAATGTAATTTTTTCTAAGAGATTTTAAAGCATCAGAGAAAAGTTTTTGAGATTTTTTAGCAATCAAAATATCTCGTATTTCATATTTATCTTTAAAATATAAGTAAAAAGTACCCTTTGCAACACTTGCATTATCAACTATTTCTTGTATTGATGTATCTTTTATTCCTTTTTCAGTAAATAATTTAAAAGCCGTGTTTAGTAGTCTATTTTCTTTTCCTTCTTTATCATTTTTCATAGTGAATTTCATTCCTTCCATGAGATACAATTTTTTAGATTTTGTATTTAATATATAAATATTATTGCATAAATTTGACTTTTGGTCAATAAATTTATATAAATTTTGTAAAAAGTATTGACCAATGGTCATAAAAGTAGTATTATATAGAAAGTGACTAACGGTCATAAAAATTAGGGATTAGGGGGACGGGTCTTCAATCCCGAAAAAAAATAGGGATTGAAGACCCGTCCCCCAATCCCTAAATTCGAAAGGAGTAAAAAAATGTTAAAATTTGCAGAGAAAATATGTAAGCATAAAAAAATCATTCTCATAATTGCATTATTGTTACTAATACTATCATTTATAGGAATGCAAGAAACAAGAATCAATTATGATATATTGGCATACTTACCAGATGATGTAGATACAGTTAAGGGTGAAAACATATTAACAAATGAATTTAATATGGGTTCATATTCAATTGTAATTACAGAAAATATGAGTACAAAAGATATTCAAAAATTAGAGGGTAAATTTAAAGAATTAGATAATGTAGAAAAAGTAGCAAGTGTGGCAGATTTACTTGGTTCAAATATACCAGAAGAAATGCTACCAGACGAAGTAAAAGATATAGCATATAAAGATGGGGATACAGCAATTTTAGTAACTTTCAAAGAGGGAATTTCTTCAGATAAAACATTAGAATCAATAGAACAATTAAGAAAAATTGCCGATAAACAATGTAAAATAAGTGGAATGTCTGCTTTAGTACTAGATACAAAAAATATTGCTAATTCAGAAATCGCAATATATGTAGTTATAGCAGTAATCTTATGTATGTTAGTTTTACAATTTGCATTAGACTCATATTTAGCTCCAGTGTTTCTTTTAGCAAGTATAGGAATTGCAATTTTATATAATATGGGTTCAAATATTTTCTTAGGAGAAATATCTTATATAACAAAAGCAATTAGTGCTGTTTTACAACTTGGTGTAACAATGGATTTCGCGATATTCTTATACCACAGTTATAAAGCAGAAAAACAAAATTATAGTGATAATGATGATGCAATGGCTCATGCAATATCAAAAACATTAGTATCAGTTGTAGGAAGTTCATTAACTACAATAGCAGGGTTTTTAGCACTTTGCAGTATGAACTTAACACTTGGAAAAGATATAGGAATTGTAATGGCAAAAGGTGTATTCTTAGGAGTTGTTTCTGTTGTTACAGTATTACCAGCAATGTTATTGATATTTGATAAGGCTATTGAAAAAACAAAACATAAAGAAATATTACCAAGATTTGAAAAATGGAAAAACTTTAATATTAAACATTATAAAGCAATAATTGTTACATTCTTAGTAATATTACCGGTAGCAGTTTATGGTTACTCAAAAATAAGTGTTTATTATGATTTAAACAAAACACTACCACAAACATTGCCAAGTATAGAAGCATCAAATACTTTGGAAGATAAGTTTAATATGGTTTCAACTGAACTTGCTTTAGTAAATAAAGATGTTCCAAGTTACAAAGTAAATGAGATGTTAGATAAAATTCAAGACTTAGATGGAGTTGAATTTGCGTTGGGATATTCATCACTTGCAGATAACGGAATTCCAGAAGAAGTAATACCAGATAGTATTAAGTCAATGCTTAAAAATGATAAATATCAATTAGTTGTAATTAGTTCAAAATATGAACTTGCAACAGATGAATTGAATGAACAAGTTGATAAAATCAATTCAATAATTAAAGAGTATGATGATAGTGCTTTACTTGCAGGTGAAGGACCATTAATGAAAGACTTAGTTGAGATTAGTGACCATGATTTTAATAGTGTAAATAGTGTTTCAATTGTAGTTATATTTGTAATTATGATATTTGTTTTAAAATCAATTTCTTTACCAGTAATTTTGATGGTGGTAATTGAATTTGCTATATTCCTAAATATGGGAATATCAACATATACAAATACTACTTTACCATTTATTGCTTCAATAGTTATTGGAACAATTCAATTGGGGGCTACAATAGATTATGCAATATTGATAACAACAAAATATATAAATTTCAGAAAAGAAGGAAAAGACAAAAAAGAAGCGGTTTCAGAAGCATTAGGAACATCAATAAGTTCAATTATTGTTAGTGGATTATGTTTCTTTGGTGCAACATTTGGGGTTGGCGTTGTTTCAAAAATTGGAATGATTGCATCATTATGTACGCTTATGTCTAGAGGTGCAATTATAAGTATGTTTACAGTTATTATGGTATTACCAGCATTCTTATTGTTGTTTGATAAGATGATTTGCAAGACGACTTTAAAGATGAAACAAAGCGTTGAAAAATAATTACAATTTTGGCTGTGTACGTGGCGAATTCGAAATTTTTCAACTTAATGTATAATAAAATTGGAGGTATAAAAAATGAATAATAAAGTAATTTCAAAAATAATTTCAGGTACATTGTTATGCTCTATGGTTGGATACACACTTCCTGTATTTGCTTACACAAAAGATGAAACTGTTTATTCAAAAATGGACAGTAATGGAAAAAATTATAAAACAATAGTAAGTACACATATTAAAAATACTGAAAATGTAGATTTAATTAATGATTTATCAGATTTATTAAATGTTAAAAACACAAGTGGGGACGAAACTTATACACAAGATGGTAACAAATTTGCATGGAATGCTAATAAAAACGATATTTATTATCAAGGAGAATCTTCAAAAGAGTTACCAATTGAATGTAATGTTAAATATGAGTTAGATGGAAAAGAACTTTCTGCAAACGAAATTGCCGGAAAAAGTGGTAAAGTTAAAATTACATTACAATATACAAATAAAGAAGAAAGAACTGTTGATATAAATGGTAAAAAAGTTAAAATGTATGTACCATTTGTAGTAGTTGCAGGAACTATAATTGAAAACGAAAATGCAAGAAATATAGGAGTTTCTTCAGGTAAAGTTGTTGATGATGGTTCAAAAACTGTTGTAGTTGGTATGGCTATGCCAGGTCTACAAGAAAGTTTAGGATTATCTGATGACGAAGTTGAAATTCCAAGTAATGTAGAAATTACAATGGATGCAACAAATTTTGAAACAAGTAGTATAATGTCTTATGTTACACCTAAAGTTTTAGAAGAAGATGATTTAAAAGTTTTTGATAATTTGGATGAAATATATGGTCAAGTAAATACATTACAAACTTCAATGAATCAAATTCAAAATGGAGCTAACACATTAAAAGATGGAACTACAGAATTAGCAACAGGTGCAAATACTTTAAAAGATGGTGTTACAACAGCATATAATGGTGCACAAACAATATCTTCAGAAGTAGCAAAATCAACACAAAGTTTAAAAAATGATAAGTCAGAAGCATTAGATAGCAAAACTTTAGAATCAATAAAACAACAAGCAGCCGAAAGTAGTAAATTAACAGAAGAACAAAAGGCTCAAATAAAAGCACAAGCCCAAACAAGTGCAGTTTTAACAGATGAGCAAAAAACACAAATTAAGGCTCAAGCCGCTAAAAAAGCTAAATTAACAGAGGCTCAAAGTGCAGAAATTACTGCATTAGCAAAAAAAGGTGCAGCATTAACAGAAGAGCAAAAAGCACAAATTACAGAAAAAGCCAAAGATGGAGCACGATTGACAGAAGCACAAAAAACTACAATAATAACAAATGCACAAGCAAGTTATCCAGCATTAACAGAAGCCGAAAAAAAATTACTTATTGCAACAGCACAAAGCACAGCAACACAAACAGCGGTAAATACTGCTTTAGCAACAGCAAAAACTACAGCAGAACTAACTGCAGTAGCAACTGCTTTAAATGTAGCACAACAAGTTGCAACACAAACTGCAGAAACAACTGCTATTGAAACAGCACAACAAATAGCAACACAAACAGCAATAACAACCGCTTTAACAACCGCTCAAAGTACTGCAACTACAACAGCAATGCAAACTTCAACAACAGTAGCAAAACAAGTTGGAAATCAAGCTAAAAAGACATTTACAAATCAAGTTGTTTCTCAAATGAGCACTTTAGGAAATGGCTTAAATCAATTGACATCAGGATTATCAGAATTAAATAATGGTGCTACAACATTAGCAAATGGAACAAATCAAGTTAATGATGGAGCAACAACTTTAGCAGAGGGCATTAAGACATTTAATGAAGAAGGAATCAAGAAAATTTGTAATTATATTAATGGTGATGTTAAAGATTTAACTACAAGAGTTCAAAAATTAACTGATTTATCTAAAGATTATAATAATTTCACAATGCTTGATGGTGAAAATGATGGCGAGGTTAAGTTTATTATGATAGCAGATGCTGTTAAAAAACAAGAGGATAGTGAACAAAATAAGGAAGAGGCAGTTTTAAGTACTAATGTAATTAATGATGAAAATAAATAATATACTATCTTGAGATAGTTCAATAAAAATAATATTATTCTTGATTTTGTGTAAATCTTGAATGATATTATTTTTGATTTTGTGCAAAATGAATAAAACACTATCTTTGATTTTGTGCAAAATGAGTACAACACTATTTTTGATTTTGTGCAAATGGTGGGTGATATTATATTGTTATTGAATCTTTATTTGATTTTTTTATGATAGAAATGTCGCTATAAGGAGTGCGGATATTTGTTCTGTATAATAGATAATCAACGCTTGTATTGTAGAAATCTGCTAATTTGCATAGCAGTTCTAAAGGAATACTTCTTTTGTTTAACTCATAGTAGGAGTAAGCAACTTGTGAAATATTAAGAAATTTGCTAATTTGTTTTTGAGTATAATCATTATCTTCTCTTAAATTTTTTATTCGTGTTTCCATTTTTAAAATCCTTCCTTATAAAAATTTGTATAGTTGGTAATAATAACTAAAAATAAAATCTGAAAAAATTATAAAATAAAACAAAATGTTATATTGTATTTTAAAACAAATTGTTATATAATTGGATTATCACAAGAGAAAAGGAGAATTTTTATGTTTGGTTTGAGAGAAATAAAAGGAATGAAAGAAAGAGGAATAACACTTGTAGCATTGGTTGTCACTATTGTTATTTTATTGATTTTGGCAGGGATTTCAATATCTACTTTATCTAATACGGGGATATTTAAAAAGGCAAAGGATGCAAAACAAAAATTTGAAGATGCTGAAAATGAGCAGAATAAAATATTAGATGAATATGAAGCGGAATTAAACAAATTTTCAGTTATGAAATTAACTTTGGATAATACGGAAAAAGTATTAAGTAAAACAGAAAATATTGAATTGCAAGATGAAAATGGTGTTAGAATAGTTGTTCCAGCAGGGTTTAAAGTATTAAATATAGGAAATTTGACAGTTGAAAAAGGGATTGTTGTAGAGGATGAAAAAGGCAATCAATATGTATGGATACCATGTACAACGGAGGAAAAAAATACAAAATTGAAATTTGAAAGAACTGAATGGGAAGTTGAAGGTGATAATGGTACAAAGGCATCAAAAGATGAGTTGACTTTAACAGATGCAAAATGTAGTGAGGTTGATAAAACAAATGGACTTACAGATGAAAAACTAGAAGAAATTGTATTACAGGTAAAAACGGAAAGAGAGAGTGTATATAAAAATGGAGGATATTATATAGGCAGATACGAGGTTGGCGATGAAAAAGAAACGGCAGTGGTAAAAGCAAATCAAAATCCTAAGACAAATATTAATTGGAGTACTGCTTATAGAATAGCTAAAGAAATGAATGGAGGTAATGGAGCAAAAATACATTTATGTTCAAGTTATGCATGGGATACAGCAATTAATTTTATACAAAATAATGGATTTCCTAATTATGCAAAAATAAGAGATGATAAATATAATGAAAATTGGAGTGATAAAATAGTAAGATATGACGGGGTAACCAAACCGATGGGAACGTCACAAAGACTTTTGACGGGAAAAACTACTCCAAAATGTAATATTTATGATATGGGTGGAAATGTTGCGGAATTTACAACAGAAGTTAATCCTAATATCAATGATACAATTGATATTGAGCCTATTATGTTCCGTGGAGGTGCTTATAATTATAATTCTCCTGCAGGCAACCGTGGAGATGGACATGTAAATGGTGCTAATAATAATTGTGGATTTCGAGTTACATTATTTTTAAAATAATTTAAAAATATTAAAGTTAATTCAAAGTACAAAAAGTTGTTAAAAGGTCTCAAACCCAATAACAACTTTTTTAGTTTAAATAAACTCTAAAGTGAAACGATATTGACAAATCTCCAAAATCGAAGTAAAATAGAATATGTAAAAGGAGAGATTTATGCAAACAAGTAACAAAAAAATCTTTGATAACTTAGTATCAAGAACAAAAATATACTTAGTAATAATATTAATCTTACTAATAGGAATCAGTTGGCAAAACAAAATACTAATAATACCATCAGTAATATTATATGCGCTAATACTAGGATACACATACTTCGCAAACAATAAAAGAAAAAGCGAAATATCAGAAACATTGCAAGACTTAACACTAACAGTAGACTCTGCAGCAAAAACAAGTTTAATAAACTCACCATTTCCACTAATCATATTAGAAACAGACGGAAATGTAGTATGGAAAAGTTCAAAATTTGCAACAGAATTCGAAGATATAGACATAAACACTTTTGTAAATGATTTAATATACGATTTAAAAGACGAAATCAAAAACAAAAAAAATAGTACAGACAAATCAATATTAAAAAATATCCAAGTAAATAAAAGACAATACAGAATGGTAGGAAAATTTGTCAATTCAAAAAGATATTCAAAAAACGAAAAAAATGAATATATGGCAATTTTGTACTTTATAGACGAAACAGAAAACATCAAATTACAAAATGAATATAATGATTCAAAATCATGTGTTGGAATTATTATGATAGACAACTATGAAGAAAATATGCAAATGCTAGAAAGTGAAGAAAAAGCGCAATATATTGCAGAAATTGATAAAGTAATTTATGAATGGACAAATGAAACAAATGGTATATTGATAAAATCAGACAGAGATAGGTACATTTATATTTTTGAGCAAAGATATTTGGAAAAAATAAAAGAAGACAAATTCAGTATATTGGATAAAATAAAGGACTTGGACCCAAAACAAAAAGTACAATTCACATTAAGTATTGCAATTTCAAATGAAGGCGAAGTTGATAAAGACAAATATAAATCTGCACAAACTGCAATGGACATTGTACTAGGTAGAGGCGGAGACCAAGCAGTTGTAAGACAAAATGATATTTATAAATTCTTTGGTGGTAGGTCACAAGAAGTTGAAAAGAGAACTAAAGTAAAGGCAAGAGTTGTAGCACATGCATTAGAGAATCTTATAAAAGA
This sequence comes from Clostridium sp. 28_17, assembly GCA_001916065.1. GTDB lineage: Bacteria > Bacillota > Clostridia > TANB77 > CAG-508 > CAG-269. The sequence goes on along the minus strand of MNRS01000018.1, from coordinate 27,886 downwards.
ATCAAGCAAAGTAATGGTTATGGGACACACAAATCCTGATATAGATGCAATAGGGTCTGCAATAGGTGTATATAGACTTGCTAAGAGTCTTGACAAAAATGCATATATTATTTCAAATAAAAGACCAGCATTGCAGAATTTTATGGAGAGCTTAAAAGAGGAACCAGAATATGAGGATGTAATAATTAGCAAAGAAGTTGCTGAGGAAAACATAGATGAAGACACTTTATTGGTAGTTGTGGACACTCATAAGGTTACTTATGTTGAATCTGAAGAAGTATTGAAAAAGGCTAGTAAAATAGTTATAATAGACCATCATAGAAGAAGTGCAGACTATATCGAAAATGCAACACTAACATTCCAAGAAGTGTATGCATCATCTGCAGCAGAACTTGTAACAGAGTTATTACAATATGCAGAAGTTAATGTTGAATTAAAGAAAATAGAAGCGGAAGCACTATATGCGGGAATTATGATGGACACAAAAAGTTTCACATTTAAAACAGGTGTAAGAACTTTTGAAGCGGCAGCATATTTACGTAAATGTGGTGTTGACATTATAAGAGTTAAAAAATGGTTCCAAAGCGACTTAGAATCATTTAACAAAATAGCAGATATAGTTAAAAAAGCAGAAATTGTTAATGATTCAATAGCAATTGCTTTATGTGAAAATGAAAAATCTAAGGATATCAGTTTATTGTGTGCTAAGGCAGCAGACGAATTACTTACAATAAGTGATGTTACTGCGTCATTTGTTTTAGGTGATACTGGTGAAAAAATCTGTATTAGTGGTCGTTCTATTGGAGATATAAATGTTCAAGTTATCTTAGAAAAACTTGGTGGTGGTGGTCATATTACTTTGGCTGGTGCTCAAGTTGAGGGTATGACTATTGAAGAGGTTAAACAGGAATTGATTATTAGAATTAATGAATATTTTACAGAGATAGAAAATTAGGGGTTTAATCAAAAAAATATAAAAAATATCTTTACAAATATAAAAATATATAATATAATGGTTAAAGAGAAATGGGAAGTTAACTATTATAATAGATTAGAAAATGAAAACTCATTTCTAAAATAAAATTTTAAGGAAATTTTTATTTGTAAAAATGACAAAAATACTAGAGTCGGCAAACTCTAGTATTTTTTACTTTATGTATTAATCGAACATTTTTAGAATGTCTTTAAGAGATTTAATAACATAAAGTTTAATTAAAATTTTAAGGATTTTTTTCATTTGTATTGCATCCTCCTTTCTTTTAAAATTGGAGGAATAAAAATGACAAAAATATTATACTATAATTTATATATAAATACAATATGTATTGGTAAATATTTTGCAAACTGTAACAACTAATAATTTATTTAAACAAAAGTTATGTTGTTCGGTTGAAAAATCCTCAAAAATAGTGTAAAATATACAAAGTTAGAAAAAAGCGAAAGGTTGTGATTTTAATGAAAGTAATATTAAAAGCAGATATAAAAGGAGTAGGAAAAAAAGACCAAGTAATAAACGCATCAGACGGATATGCTAGAAACTTTTTATTTCCAAAAAATTTAGCAGTAGAAGCAAATGCAGAAAACATGAGCAAATTAAAAGGAATGCAAGACTCAAAAGCATTTAAAAAATCACAAGAAAAAGAAGAAGCAGAAAGAATAGCAAATAAACTATCAAAAATTTTATTAAAAATAAAAGTAAAATCAGGAGCAAATGGAAAAATATTTGGAGGAGTTTCTTCAAAAGAAATAGCAGAAAACTTAGAAAAACAATATCAAATAAAAGTTGATAAAAAGAAAATTGATTTAAAAGAAACAATAAAAACTTTAGGAACAATCACTGTTGATATTAAATTGTTTGAAGGAGTAATTGGAAAAGTTAAAGTAGATATAATTTCTGAGTAATTTTGGATGCTTACGCGGTATGACAAAAAATATATTATCAAATTACAATAAAAAATTAATCAAAAAAACAAAAAATTTTGGGGGAATAGCAATGGATATAGGAAAAATACCACCACATGATGTAGAAGCAGAGCAAGCAGTAATAGGAAGCATGCTTACAGATAAAGAAGCAGTGGCAAGCAGTATAGAAGTCTTAAAAGAAGAAGACTTTTATAGAGAAGATAATAGAATAATATATTCAGCAATGTTAAACTTGTACAATAGAGCAGAACCAATTGATTTAATAACATTAAAAGCAGAATTAGAATCAATGGGAAAATTTGAGCAAGTAGGTGGTTTCGAGTATTTGGCAGAATTACCTGAAAAAGTTCCAACAACAGCAAATGCAACTAAATACATCAAAATTGTTGAGGAAAAATCTGTATTAAGAAATTTGATAAAAACTGCAAATGAAATAATAGACTTAGGATATGACCCAACTGAAGATGTAGAAGCAATTATGGAAGGTGCAGAAAAAAAGATTTTTAATATAATGCAAGACAAAAATCAAAAAGGATATTCTCCTATAAAAGATATTTTGGTTGATAGTTTTACAGAATTGGAAGAATTGTATAATAGAAAAGAACATATAACAGGTGTACCAACTGGATTTGCTGATTTAGATTATAGAACTGCAGGTTTACACGGTTCAGAACTTATACTTGTTGCCGCAAGACCTGCTATGGGTAAATCTGCATTTGCATTAAATATTGCTACAAATGCAGCGATGAGAGGAAACACACCAGTTGCAATATTCAGTTTGGAAATGTCAAAAGCACAATTGGTAAACAGAATTTTATGTAGTGAGGCAATGGTAGATAGTAACAAAGTAAGAACTGGTAAACTAGAAGATGAAGATTGGGGAAAATTAGCAGAAGCAATTGGACCACTTTCAGAAACAGGAATTTATATAGACGATACACCTGGTATATCAGTAATGGAAATAAGAGCAAAGTGTAGAAAACTTAAGTTAGAAAAAAATATTGGACTTGTTGTAATAGACTATTTACAATTGGTACAAGGAAGCAATAAACGTAATGGTAGCCGTGAACAAGAAATATCAGAAATAAGTAGGTCTTTAAAAATATTAGCAAAAGAATTAGACGTTCCTGTAATTGCACTTTCACAGTTATCAAGAGCGGTTGAACAAAGACCAGACCATAGACCTATGCTTTCAGATTTGCGTGAATCCGGAGCAATTGAGCAAGATGCTGATATTGTTATGTTCTTATATAGAGATGATTATTATAACGAAGATAGTGAAAAGAAGAATGTAGCAGAAGTCATTATTGCTAAACACAGAGGTGGTTCAACTGGAACTGTAGATTTAGGATGGCTTGGAAGTTATACTAAATTTGTTAATTTGGAAAGAAGATATGACGATTAAAAAAACGGGATTGGGTGACGGGTCTTCAATCCCTAAATAATTTAAACATAAAAAAATTTTAAAAAATAGGGATTAAAGACCCGTCCCCCAATCCCGTTTTTTTTAGGAGAAATATAGAATGAAAGAAAAAGTTTTAGAAACAATAAAAAAATATAATTTAATAAAAGATGGTGATAGGCTAGTTCTTGGAGTTTCAGGAGGGCCAGACTCTATTGCTATGTTAAATATTTTAAATGACATAAGAAATGACAAAAAACTACATATGAACTTTGATATAATAGTAGCACATGTAAATCATATGATAAGGGAAGAAGCAATAGAAGACCAAAAATTTGTTGAAAATTTTTGCAAAAAAATAGGAGTTACTTTTTACTCAAAAAGTATAGATGTTCAAAAAATTGCTAATAATAAAAAAATAGGAACAGAAGAAGCAGGAAGAAATGCACGATATGAATTTTTTGATGAAATTTTAGAAAAAGAGAATGCAAACAAAATTGCTATTGCTCACAACAAAAATGATAAGATAGAGACTATTATTATGAATATGCTAAGAGGTAGCGGAGTAGCGGGTTTGAAGGGAATTGAACCAATAAAAAATAACAAATATATTAGACCTTTAATTGAGTGTGAAAGATTTGAAATAGAAGAATATTGTGCTCAAAATGAAATTGAACCAAGAATTGATAGAACAAATTTTGAGAATGTATATACTAGAAACAAAGTAAGAAATATTGTTATCCCATTCATTAAGGAAGAATTTAATCCAAATATAATTCAAACAATGGATAGACTATCAGATTTAGTAAAAGAAGAAGATGAATATTTAGAAAAAGTAGTTGAAGAAAAGTATAAAGAATATGTACAACAAGAAGATAAAAAGCAAATTGTAATGGATTTAAAAGGCTTTAATAAGCAAGAAAAGGTTATAAAATCAAGACTATTGCTATATATTATATCAAGACTTTTTGGAACAACAAAAGGAATAGAAAAAATACATATAGAAGATATTATAAAATTATGTGAAAAAAATATAGGTAATAAATATTTAACTCCAAATAAAAATATAAAAGTTTTAGTAAAAAATCAAAAAATTTATTTTATAAATTTGATACAATAATAAAATTGCTAAAAAAAATAATAAAATTTATTTTATAAACCAAAATTTGGCTTAAGTTGACTATCCGTAATACTTAGAGAGACAACGATTTTTTGTAACAAAAAAGTAATACAAAAATCCTTGCAAAACAAAAATATATGTGTTATAAAATTTTTATAGTTGATAGTAGTGCGAATACTTTAATAAATTTTGCAACAAAAATAAAAAGCAAAATTATTAAAAGCAAGCAGAAGGAGGAATTATTTTGAAAAACGGAATTAAAACATTGGCAATGTGGTTAATAATCGGAGTAATATTTATAGTATTGTTGTCATCAATAATGACAAACACAAATACAAAACTAAAATATTCAGAATTAATTGCGAAAATAAATGAAGGGAAAGTAGAATCAATAGTTATAGATGCAGATGGAACTTCTGCAACAGTTCAACTATCTGATGATAAAGTAAAAAAACAAGTAAACATTCCAAACATGGAAAACTTTATGAATTATACTGATGAATTTATTAAAAACGGAGCATTTACTTTAGAAGAAAGTTCTGAATCAGTATTATCAATTATATTAGGTTTACTTACACCATTTGGAATTTTGATAATATTCTTTATATTCTGGTTCTTTATGATGGGTGGAGCAGCAAATGGACAAAATGGTGGAAAATCAATGTCATTTGGTAAGAGTAAAGCCAGAATGATGACACCAGCAGATAGAAACAAAATTTCTTTTGATGATGTTGCAGGTGTTGATGAAGAAAAAGAAGAATTACAAGAAATTGTTGAATTTTTAAGAAATCCAAAGAAATTTACAGACATGGGAGCTAGAATACCAAAAGGTGTTTTATTAGTTGGGCAACCAGGAACAGGTAAAACATTACTTGCAAAAGCAGTTGCAGGTGAAGCAGGTGTACCATTCTTTATTATAAGTGGTTCAGACTTTGTTGAAATGTTCGTAGGTGTTGGTGCTTCAAGAGTTAGAGATTTATTTGAACAAGCCAAGAAAAATGCACCATGTATCATATTTATAGACGAAATTGATGCAGTTGGACGTCAAAGAGGTGCTGGTCTAGGTGGAGGACATGATGAAAGAGAACAAACATTAAACCAATTATTAGTTGAAATGGATGGTTTCTCAGATAATGAAGGTGTTATTGTTTTAGCCGCAACAAATAGACCTGACGTATTAGACAAAGCTTTATTAAGAGCTGGAAGATTTGATAGACAAATAGTTGTTGGAGCTCCTGATGTTAAAGCAAGAGAGCAAATATTAGAGGTTCATTCTAGAAAGAAAAGATTAGCAGACGATGTCGACTTAAAAGTAATTGCAAAAAATACATCTGGATTTGCAGGTGCAGACCTAGAAAACGTATTGAATGAAGCAGCATTACTTGCAGCAAGAAGAAATCTAACTGAAATTGGAATGAAAGAAATTGAAGATGCTATGGTTAAAGTAACTATGGGACCTGAAAAGAAAACAAGAGTTAGAAGTGAAAAAGAAAATAGACTTGTATCATACCATGAAGCGGGTCATGCAGTAGTAAGTCATTATTTAGAGACACAAGATCCTGTACATCAAATATCAATTGTACCAAGAGGCATGGCTGGTGGTTATACAATGTACAGACCAACAGAAGATAAAAACTTTATGTCGAAAACAGAAATGGAAGAAAATATTGTATCACTTTTAGGTGGTAGAGTTGCAGAAGCATTAATATTAAATGATGTTTCAACAGGTGCAAGTAATGATATAGAAAGAGCAACAAAAATTGCTAGAAGTATGGTTACAAAATATGGTATGAGCGAAAGAATTGGTACTTTAATGCTTGGTTCTGATCAAAGTGAAGTGTTCTTGGGTAGAGATTTTGCTCAATCTAAAGAATATTCTGAAGAGACTGCAGGTATAATAGATGAGGAAACAAAGGCTATTATTGATAAAGGTTATAATAGGGCTAAACAAATTCTTACTGACCATATTGATAAATTACATGCGGTTGCTGCAGTTTTACTTGAAAAAGAGAAAATTGAGGCAGATGAGTTTGAAAGAATTTTTCAAGGTGAATAGTATTAAAAAATTATATAAAATTTATAAAAAGGTGGAGGAAACTTCATCTTTTTATTGTTACAGTTCAAAAAATTATTGTTTGTGTATTCCCATCCTCCCTTGGGCATATGTATATGATTGGAAACGTTTTCTCGGCTCAATACGCAACACAAGAATTTCTAAAATAAATTTATGGCACCCTTCCGCTTAGTCCTCACTGTGTTCGACGCGAACCCTTTCCATAAATTTATTTAAGAATTTTTAATATTGCTCCAATCACATTCGAAAAGTTTAAAATCATATACATATGCCCAAGGGAGGACGGGAAACACACAAATGATAATTTTATGGACTGTGATTAGTAACCTTCTTATAATATAATTGACATAAAAATTTTACAAAACTATTTACAAATATAAAATTTTATGATATAAATAATATATTCTATTTAGTCCAATAGTGACTTAAAAATTTTAAATCAAAAATTCAAAATAAAAATTTTATTCGAAAAAACAATCCAAAAAACAAAAATAAAAAATGAAAGGAGGGAAGATTATTTTTTGTGCCTATAAAACGTAAATACATAAAAAATAAACTAGAAAAATAATGCACATATTAACTAAATAGAAAATATTTATTTTACGACACAAAATAAAAAGTCTTTTATATATTAGAAAATTATGTAACTTTCCTAATATATAAAATTACATTAAAATTAGTGTGAAAAATTAAAAAATAGAAAGGTGATTAAATGAAAAAAGTAAAAATAATATTAATGGCAATAATGCTTATATTAAGCAATTTTATGCCAATACTTTCAAATGTAAAAGCAGCAAATGTTGGGGAAAAGGTAAATTTGGTATCTTTAGGAGAATGTCCCCATGATTTAGGAGTAAATAATGGATATGTAGTAACTAATAAAGTAGGATATTATCAAAATGGAGAATTTTATCCTGCATATTGTTTGGAGAGAGAGCAAAAAGGCGTTACAACAGATTTTACATATGATTTAGATGTAGGATATATAATGAAGGACACAGAAACATATAACAAAATCTGGAGAGTCATGATGGCAGGGTACCCATATAATACACCGGAGCAAATGGGAGTATCTAGTGTAGACCATGCGTACCAGGCAACAAAAATGGCAGTATATTGTGTAACAGGACAAAGAAAACCAGAAGAATTTTATGCTTATAATTCTAATGGACAAGAAATTGTCGACTGTATATGGAGGTTATACAATGCATCAAAAAATAATAACAAGGCATACGTAAGTCCAATATGTAATATGAAAGCAGATGGAGATATATATTCAGAAAAAATAAATGGAAAAGAATATTGTGTTCAAAAATATAACTTTTCTGGAAATAATGAAATGCCATCATTTTCAGTTACAAGTACACAAGGAATTATATTAAATATGCAAAATCAAGAACAAAAAAATTATAAGGGAAATGGAAGTTTTAAATTAGCAATTCCAAAAGAAAATTTAAAACAGGATATACAAGTGGAATTGAATGCACAAGCAACAATAAAAACATATCCAATTTTATATGGAGCAACAAGTATTCCAGGAACACAGAATTACTGTTTATCTTCATATCCATTTGAAGCAACACAGGCTTCTACATCTTTAAAAATTACTATTCCATCTGTAAATATTAAAAAAGTAGACAAAAATACTAATACACCACTTTGCGGGGCAGAATTCAACATTTATAAAGATGCAAATGCAAATCAAAAATATGATGGACAAGATATATTTGTAAGTAAAACAAGTGCTACAAATAATGAAGGGATTGTTACTGTAACAGGATTAATTCCGGGAAAATATATAGCAAAAGAAGATAAGGCACCATATGGTTATGTAATAAATGAAAAAGATACAATATCTTTTGAAATAAAAGAAAACGGAGCAAATATCAATATACAATTTGGTGATGAGGAGCCAACAGGAAAAATTACTATTGTAAAGCAAGATACAGAAACAGGAAGCATAGCACAAGGAGATAGTAACTTAGAAGGTGCAGAATATAAAGTTTATGCAACAGAGGATATTTACAATGCATCAAAGACTAAAAAGATTTATTCAAAAAATGATATTGTTGCAACAAGAATTATAAAAAATGATGGAACAACAGATGATGTAGTAGGCTTGCCACTTGGAAATTACTATGTAAAAGAAACCCAAGCACCAGAAGGATATCTATTAGATAATAATACATATAATGTTGATTTATCATATAAAGACCAAAATTCAAAAATAGTTTCAAAATCAATAATAAGTAAGGACAATGTTAAGAAAAGACAAGTAAATATATTTAAATCAGGAATTAAAATTTTATCAGGGGTGGTCCCAGGCTTAGAAGGAGTGAGGTTCACAATAAAACTTAATAGTAATGTGGAAAAGGCATTAGCACAAGGATATTCATATGCAGAAATTTGGAATGGAATTGATATGTATGGAAATAAGGTCGAAGTCGACTCAAAACGTGTTCAAGAGGCACAAAAAATAGCTCCAACAGTCTCACAAATTAAAACAGACAAAACGGGAAATGCTTATACAGAAATGTTACCATATGGTAAATATGTGGTAAAAGAAACATACACTCCAAATGATTATGAAACTGCAACAGATTTTACATTTACAATATCACAAGATGAATCAGAAATAAAAAATAATGCTCAAAAAACATTAAGAATAGTTGTAAATAATGAGCAATTAGAAAGTTATTTAAAATTAGTAAAAAAGGATAAGACAACAGGAAAGATAGTTACAGTAAGTTCTGCATCATTTAAAATTAAAGCAACAGAAGACATAATAGACAGAGCAACAAAAGAAATTATTTGGCATAAAGGTGACTATATAACACAAAAAATAGGAATAACAACTTATGATATTTTTACAACAAATTCAAAAAATTTAATAATATCAGAAAAGAAACATTCATTTAGTAGTATTTTCGATGATTTAGGAACGGTAGTAACACCACTTAAACTTCCAGTTGGAAATTATCAAATTGAAGAAATTGAGGCACCAGAAGGATTTTTAGACTTAGAAGAAAATATTCAATTTGAAATTTCTAGTATAAAAGATTATGACAAAGACAAAGACGGTGATTACATAAAAACAATAGAAGTTTTAAATGAGCAACCAAAAGCGAATATTGACTTAACAAAAGAAATTGTATTTAGAAATAAAGAAGATGTGGATTTGTCATTAGTGGATATTTCGGATTTATCAAAAATTGAGTTTAAAATTACGGCAAAAGAAGATATTTTGGATAAAGCGGATAATTCTGTTATTTACAAAAAAGGCGATGTAGTTGGAAATTATAATTTATCAAAAGAAGGAAAATTGGAAATAAATAATCTTCCAATTGGAACATATAATTTGGAAGAAACTAAAACAATAGATGGTTTGGTGATAAATAAGGAACCAATTGAAATTGCATTTAAAAAACAAGATGGTACAACAAAAATTTATAAGAAAGAAATTAATATAAAAAATAAAACTACTTTTGTGCAGATATACAAAATAGATAAAGAGTCTAAAGAAAAACTAAAAGGTGCAAAATTTGTATTATATGATTCCGATGGTAATGAAATTGCTACGTGGATTTCTGCTGAAAAACCATATTCTATTGAAGGATTAAGTGCTTCTAAAACTTATTTTTTAAAGGAGATTGAGGCTCCAGATGGATATGTTTTAAATGATACTCCAATTGAGGTTAAAGTCGATGGTGGCAATGTTAAGAAAATAGAGTTTGAAAATGAAATGATTAAGCCTGTAGAGGAAAGTCCTAAGCCGTTGAAACATGTTCAAAAGGTGTTGCCTAAAACTGGGTATTAATTTATTGATAATGTATTAAAAGTATTAAAAAAACAATACTTTTAATACATAAATAATAAGAGAAATACGAAAAAAACTTGACTTGGTACTCTAAAAATATTATAATGTTATTAGAAATGTATTAAAAGTATTTAAAAAATAATATTTTTGATACAAAAATAATAACAAGGATGAGAAATATGAAAAATTATGAAAGAATATTAGAGTTAAAGGTATTTACTTTGCAAGATATATGTATGTTAACCAAAAATATGAATACGGCAAAAAGTTTAGTAAGAAATTTATTAATAAATAACTATATAAAAAGAGTAAAACACAATTTATACGTTGTTTGTGATATAGAATTTAAAAGTGTTATAGCCGACCAGTATATGATAGCATCTAAAATAAAAGATGATTCTTATATATCATATCATTCGGCACTTGAATACTATGGTGTAAAAAACCAGATGTTTTATGTAGTATATGTTTCGAGCAAGAAGAGATTTGAAAACTTTGAATTTGATGGATATAATTATACATTTGTTAATAGTAAATATGATTTTGGGATAATACAAAAAGAAAATGTAAAAGTTACAGATAAAGAAAGAACGATAATAGATTGTATAAACAAAGTTGAACTTGCAGGTGGAAATGAAGAGTTACTTTTATGTTTAGAATTATTTGGTAAATTAGACGGTAATAAAATACTAGAATATTTGAAATATTATAATTCTCAAAAATTATATGCAAAAGTTGGTTTTATGCTTGAACTTTTTAATGATGGATTTGGAGTGAAAAAACAAGTAATAGAAGAATGCAGAAAAAAAATAAATAAAAGAACATATTATTTTGATGAAGAAACAAAGAAAAATAAAAATAAATATGTGAGTAAATGGAATTTGATAGTTCCTGAAATATTTTTAAATAGAGGGAGAACTTTATATTGGTAGAAAATTATAAAAAAAATATAGAAAAAATTGCAGTAAGAACTGGTTTTATAAGGTCAACCTTGGAAAAAGTAGAAAGATTACTAGATATTTTGGAATGGATTAACAACCATGAAAAATTAGGAAGATTACTTGCTTTAAAAGGAGGAACTGCAATAAATACAGTAATATTTAATTTTCCAAGACTATCAGTTGATATTGATTTAGATTTAACAGAAAATTTAACAAAAGATGAAATGATAAAAGAACGAAAAAAGATATATAATCTAATTATTCAGTTTTTAAATGCCAATGGATATATTGTAAATATTGGAAAATCAAAAAATGTGTATGCATTGGATTCAATTGTTGCAGAGTATCAAGATATAAATGGAAATGTTGATAATATAAAAATAGAGATTAATTATATGAATAGAGTACATATTTTAGAAACAAAAAGATTAAAAATAGATACAGATGTATTTGAAGATAAAAACTTTAAAATTCATTGTGTTAACCCAATAGAAATTTATGCTACCAAAATATGTGCATTATTAAGTAGAACAACTGCAAGAGATTTATTTGATGTATATACATTAAGCAAATATAATTTATTTGATTATAAAGATAAAAAATTATTGAAACAATGTTTTTTGTTGGAATATATTGCAGTTAATAATTATACATTTGACGATATGAACATTGAAAGAATAGAAAGATTAGATAAACAAGATATAAAAACAAGGCTATTGCCTACGCTAAAAGATAGAAATCCAAGAAAAAGTAATATTGATGAAATGAAAAGATACGTAAAGGAATATTTAGAAGATATTTTGATTGTTGATGATAAAGCAAAAGAATTTTATGATAAATTTCAAAATGGAATTTATGAGCCGGAATTATTATTTGCGGATGAAGAAATAATAAAGAGAGTAAAAGAACATCCAATGATTATATGGAAATTAGACCAAAAATTGAAATGATTACACCGTACAAAAATTTGAAATTGTTAATTATTATTAAAAAAGAAAAAATTTTAATGATTTCTTGACCACTATACACATTTGGCTTATAATATGTGTATGGAGGTCAAAAATTAAAATATATCTCCTTAAGTCATTATGAAAAAAATAATGTAAAAACGGAAAATTGATATTTTCCGTTTTTGTTTTATATCATCTTAAACCAAATTTTTCTTTTTACAAATATATAAAAAGTTGAAATATCTCCTTTAGTAAATGTATTTTTCTCTAATAAAAAAGCATGGTCTTTATTGATGTAAAGATAGAAAAAATCATTTGTCTCATATATTTTATACAACTTCCAATATTTTATTTTTTCAAAATTATTTGAATCAGAAATAGTAAAATATTTTTCATAAAATTTGAAAGTAAACTCTTTTTCCTTTTCAAACTTTTCTGTTTTTAATTCTTTTTTTACAAGACTAATTGGTTGAAAAAATCTATAAAGGCAGAAAACTAATAAAGCCAATAATAAGATAAATCCAGTAGTTTTATTTGCATACTTAAAGTTTGTGATAATAAAAAAACATAATAGTACTATAATTAGTATGGTTATAAATCTATATTTAGTTCCAAATTTATTTTGATGAAATTGTAAATATTTTGCATATGTCTCTTTTGTGTATTTTGTTTTGTTTTTATATAATACTTTCATTTTTTACTCCTTGTTTTTTGTATTATATCATATAAAATATTAATGTTAAAGTATTAATAATTAAAAATAAAATATTCAAACTATTGACAATATACCCCATAATAATGTATAATGAGTAACGTATATAGGGTAAGAAAAGAAAAAATCCCACATACATTTTCGTATGACCGGAAGGAGGGGAATATAAATGTCAGAAATCAAAGTTAATAATGGAAATATAGAAGATGCCTTAAAAAGGTTTAAAAGACAATGTGCTCGTAACGGAGTTTTACAAGAAGTTCGTAAAAGAGAACATTATGAAAAACCAAGTGTAAAAAGAAAGAAAAAATCAGAGGCAGCAAGAAAAAGAAAATTTTAATTACATAAAAAAAGGTGGAAGTTTATATAGGAGTAGTATATCCAAAACTTCTGCCTTTTTTGTATTAAAAAAACTCATTTGGGATAAAATAGAAATGGAAATAAAAAGGGATTGGAGACCCGTCCCCCAATCCCTAAAAATTTTGATATAGAAATGCAAAAGAAGGGAATGATATTAGTGGAATATAAACAAACAGAAATAAAAAAAGGAATCAAACTTCATACAATAAAAACTGAAAAATTCAAAACAAATTTAATAGCAATAATGTTAACAACAAAATTAAATAGAGAAAATGTTACTAAAAATGCATTAGTACCGGCAGTTTTAAGAAGAGGAACAAAGAACTTAACAACACAAGAGGAAATCAACAAAAAGTTAGAAGAAATGTATGGAGCAAGTTTGGACTGTGGACTTGATAAAACTGGAGATAATCAAGTTTTGAAATTTTATATCGAAACAGTAAATGATGAATTTTTACCACAAGAAGCGGAAAATATGTTGAAAACATCTTTAGAAAAGATATTTGAATTTGTATTTAACCCATATCTAGAAAATGGATGTTTCAAAAAAGAATATGTGGAACAGGAAAAAGAAAATATAAAACAGATTATAGATGGAAAGATAGACAACAAGGCAAGATATTCACTAGATAGATGTATAGAAGAAATGTACAAAGATAAACCATATGGACTATATAAATATGGATATGTAGAAGATATGAAAAATATCAACGAAAAAAATCTATATGAATATTATCAACAATTAATAAATGAATGTAAAATTGATATTTTTGTATCTGGAATAATAGACGAAGAAACTGAAAATATCATAAAAAATAATGAAAACATCATTAAATTAAAAGATAGAGAGCCACAATATAATGAGCCTGAAATTATAGCAAAAAGAACAGAAAAAGAAAACGATGTTCAAGAATCAATGGATGTAACACAAGGAAAACTTATTATTGGAATGGATTTAGACATTGATGATGATAATCTAAGATTTGATGTAATGATTTATAATAGTATTTTTGGTGGAAGTGCAAACTCAAAACTATTCCAAAATGTACGTGAAAAAGCAAGCCTTGCATATACAGCAAGTTCAAGTTATTATAGATTCAAAAATAACATTTTTATTAATTGTGGAATTGAAATTAAAAATTATGAGAAAGCATTAGAAATAATCAAACAACAAATCGAGGATATGAAAAAAGGTGACTTCACAGACGAAGAAGTTGAGAATGCTAAAAAAGGAATAATAGCTTCAATTAAAACAATTGATGATGAGCAAGATACAGAAATAACATATTTCTTTAGTCAAGAATTATCAAAGAGCAAGTGTAATATTGAACAATATATGCAGAGAATATCTGAGGTTACTAAAGATAAGGTTGTTGATGTTGCTAATAAGGTTAGTATTAATACTGTATATTTTTTAAAGGATTAGTAAAAAATAATTATAATTTTGACTGTGTTAGCAGGACATATACATTGAGAGGAGAACGAAAAAATGCAAATAATTGAGAATTCAAAAGTTAAGGAAAAATTATATATAGAAAAATTAGAAAATGGCTTAACAGTAATGATAATTCCTAAAAAAGGAATCCAGAAAAAATATATTATATGGGGAACAAACTATGGTTCAAATGATAATAAATTTATAGTACCAGGAGAAACAGAAGTTACAGAAGTACCAAAAGGTGTAGCGCACTTCTTAGAGCACAAAATGTTTGAACAAGAAAATGGTAAAAATAGTCTGGATGTGCTTACTGCGCTCGGCGTTAATGCAAATGCTTATACTACAAATAATCATACAGCATATTTATATGAATGTACAGACAACTTTTATGAAGCATTAGATGAATTTATGAACTATGTTCAACATCCATATTTTACAGATGAAAATGTTGAAAAAGAAAAAGGCATAATTGGTCAAGAAATTATGATGTATGATGATTATCCAGACTGGAAAGTGTATTTAAATGCATTAGAATGTATGTATCATAAAAATCCGGTAAAACTTGATATTACTGGAACTGTTGAAACAATAAGTCATATTGATAAAGATATTTTATATAAATGTTATAATACTTTCTATAACCCATCAAATATGGCAATGGTTGTATCTGGAGATTTTGAACCAGAAAAATTATTAGAAGAAATAAAGAAAAGATTAATTAACAAAAAAGCAAATGGTGAAATAAAGAGAATTTTTGAAGAGGAACCAAAAGAAATTGTAAAAGAAAAAGCAGTTCAAAATATGGAAGTAAGCAAACCACTGTATGCAATTGGAATAAAAGATGTACCTGCAGAACAAAAAGAAAAAGTTAAAAAACATATATCAATAGAAATATTGTTGAATCTGCTAATTGGAGCAAGTTCTGAGTTGTACAAAAAATTATATGATATGGGAAATTGTTTCTCAGTACCAAGTATTGAATATGAATTCGATAAAAATTATGCACATATTTTGATAATCGGACAATCAAATGAACCGGAAGAATTGTATGAAATGTTCAAAGAAGAAGTTGAAAAATTTATACAAAAAGGTGTAAATGAAGATGATTTTGTAAGAACTAAAAAAATGATTTATGGTGAATATGTAAAAGAATATGACGATGTTGTCAATATTTCTAGAATGTTTTTGTCAGATTATTTTAAAGGCATAAATAGTTTTGACTATTTAGAAGAAATAAACACTATAAATGTAGAATATTTAAATCAAGTGTTAAAAGATGTGTTTAATGAAAAAAATATGATATTATCTGTTGTAAAAAATTAGATAAAAATTTTGTTGAATGAACAGCATAAAAATTGAAAAAAATTTTATGCTGTTTTCTTTTGATTTTCTGTGTCGAAATATGTTGAAAATACTTGTACGAAAGTTGCTAAAAACCGTTGAAAATACTTGACTTGGAGATTTTTATGTGTTATTTTATAAATATACGAATGAGAAAAATTGAAAAAGGAGAGATGAGTATGTTAAATGAAGAAATTTGTAAATTAAGAGATAAATTGAATAAGAGTATTGAAAATGGTGACGATTATGCAATTACATATAAATTAAGTGTTGAGTTAGATGAGCTTATTGCAAAATATTATAGAGATGGTAAAAAGAACTATGATAAAGCAAATGTTTGATGAGTAAAAAGTTTTGACAGAAAAAATGTTGAAACTTTTTTCTTTTTCTTCCCCTTGCTAAAACCACGAAAATATTATATAATAGTATATCAAGAAAAGGAGAAAAAAGCATATCTTTAATAAAATTATGTGCATTGAGAGGGGAATAAAAATGCTAGTAAACGAAAATGTAATAGAACAATTATGTGTAGACGCAGGAAGCACAAGAACGCAAAAAGCAAAAAAATATCAAATGATGGGAAAAGTGCAAATTACAAAAGTAGAATACGAAAACGAAAACAACTTTGAAATACATGCAAAAGTATTTGGAACAGAACAATATGACACATATGTAGAAGTAAAAAATGGAGAAGTCGAAGAAATAAATTGTGACTGCCCAGACTATTACAACACATATGGAGTATGCAAACACAGTTTAGCGTCAGTATTGGAATTTAATAAAGCAGGTTTTCAAGATATAAGAAATTCAGAAAGTAATGTAATGCCAGATGGAAACCAAAAGCAAAACAGTATTCAAAGAAGTAACAGCAAAAATGCAAACAAATACAACAGTTTCCATCAAATTGTAAAAACACTATATAACGAAGAATTAGATGAAATAGATTCAGACATAGATGTCGAATTAAAAAATAAAGGAACTATAAAAATAGAACCACAAATAATATATGACAAGTTTACTAGAGAAATGAAAATTGAATTTAAAATCGGAAATAAAAGAATGTACAAACTTAAAAATTTAGCAGAATTTTATGTAAGAATGATGAACAAAGAATTCTATAAATATGGTGATAAATTAGAATTTGTACATACACAAGAAGTGTTTGAAGAAAATAGCCAGAAAATGTTGGATTTTATAATGAAATATGCAGAAGTAATTGCATACACAAATTCTTCAGCAAATTCAAATTATAGATATTACGGAAAAGCTTTAAATGAAAGTTCAATAATAATTGGGAATACAGCGATTGACGAATTATTTGATACATTAGAAAATAAAACAGTTTTAATTACAAGAGAATATGAAAAACAAAATATAAAATTTATAGACCAAAATCCAGATTTAACATTTAGACTAGAAAAGATAGACAATGACGAATATAGAATTATAGCAGATTTTGATGTTTTCAAAATTGTAATTTTAAATGGAAAAAAATATAAATATGTTTTAACAGATGAAAATCTATATAGATGTAACAAGGAATTTGAAAAAACAACTTTAAGATTATTAAAAGTTTTTAGAGAAAATTTTTTAACACAGATATCACTTGGAAAAGATGAACTAGGTGAATTATTTTCAGTTGTACTTTCAAAAGTAAAAAATGCTATAAAAATAGAACCTGAATTATTGGAAGAGATAAAAGAATATGAACCTGAGAAATTAGGAGTAAAAGTATTTTTAGACTATGACAAAAATAATTATCTTGTAGCAGATGTAAGACTATGCTATGGAGAGAATGAATTTAATCCATTGAATTCACAAGAAGAAAAAGAATTTAAATACTCAAGAAATCTTATTGAAGAAACAAAAGCAATGAATATTTTCAGAAAAACAGGTTTTATGTTTGATGTTCAAAATCTTAAATTCATATTACCAGATGAGGATAAAATCTATGAATTTTTAACAAATGATATCAATTATTATATGAAAAAATTTGAAGTATTAGCAACAGAAAATTTCAAATCAAAAGAGGTTGCAAAACCTAAAATAGGAACAGTTGGTGTAAGAGTTGAAAATAATCTTCTAGAAATTGATATGGACAAGTTAAATATAGATTTGAACCAATTAGAAGATATATTGCAAAAATATAAATTAAAGAAAAAGTATTATAGATTAAAAGATGGAAGTTTTCTTGATTTACAAGAAAGTAATGAAATTGATTTTATTGATAAGTTAATTTCAGGAACAGATGTTGATTATAAAGAATTAGAGAGTGGAACAATTAGACTGCCAGTAAATAGAACATTGTATTTAAATCAGCTTTTAAAAGAAATAAAAGGCACAGAAATAGTAAAAAATAAAGAATATAAAAACATCATAAATGGGTTAGATAAAAACTTATTGGATGAAGACGAAAAAATACCAGAAGAAGTTGAAACAATATTAAGACCATATCAAAAAACAGGTTTTAAATGGTTAAAAACACTTGATAGATATAAATTTGGAGGCATACTTGCAGATGATATGGGACTTGGAAAAACAATTCAAATTATATCAATTTTATTAGATTATAAGCAAAATACAGAAGAGGCAAAAACAAGTATAGTAGTATCACCAAGTTCATTATCATTAAACTGGAAAAATGAAATAGAAAAATTTGCACCAGATTTAAAAATAAAAGTAATTAGGGGAACTGCATCAGAAAGAAAAATGGAAATTAACCAATTGGAAAAATATGATGTAATAATAACATCATATGATTTGTTAAAAAGAGATATTGATGTGTACAAAGATAAAAAATATTGCTTTAAATATATAATTGCAGACGAGGCACAGTATTTGAAAAATAATACAACCAAAAATGCAAAGGCAATAAAAATGTTAAATGCAGAAACAAGATTTGCATTAACAGGAACACCAATTGAAAATTCATTAGCAGAATTGTGGTCAATATTTGATTTAATAATGCCTGGATATCTATTTAGTTATAAGGAATTTAAATCAACATATGAAATGCCAATTGTAAGAGATGAAGACCGAGATGCAATGAATAAATTAAAAATGTTGATAGAACCATTTGTATTAAGAAGAACTAAAAAAGAAGTTTTAACAGAATTGCCAGAAAAAACAATTACAGTTTTAAATAATGAAATGGAAGAAGAACAAAGAAATATTTATTTATCATATTTGGTTCAAGCAAAACAGGAATTGCAAGATGAAATTAGTGCAAATGGATATGAAAGAAGCCAAATAAAAATACTTGCTGCACTTACAAGATTAAGACAGATATGTTGCCATCCAGGTTTGTTTATAGAAGATTATACAGGCGGAAGTAGTAAATTAGACCAATGTATGGAAATTGTTGAGGATGGTATAACTGCAGGACACAAAATTTTACTATTTTCAACATATACTTCAATGTTTGAAATATTAGAAAAAGAACTTAATAAAAGAGACATCAAATATTTTAAATTAACAGGAAGTACAAAAGTTGACGAAAGAATAGAATTGGTTGACGAGTTTAATCAAAATAAAGATATAAGTGTATTTTTAATATCATTAAAAGCAGGTGGAACAGGACTAAATTTAATTGGCGCAGATATGGTTATACATTATGATCCATGGTGGAATTTATCAGCAGAAAATCAGGCAACTGATAGAGCATATAGAATTGGTCAGAAAAATAATGTTCAAGTGTACAAACTTATAACAAAAGATTCAATTGAAGAGAAAATTTATGAGCTTCAACAGCGTAAGGCTGAACTTACTGATAATATGCTTAATACACAGACTACATTTATTAATAAATTATCAAAAGATGATATTATGAATTTGTTTAGTTAATGTCATGTCGCATTGGGGACGGTTTTGTTTGAGACATCGGTTCCAAAACGGATATTGGAATTGTTATAAAATAATAGTAATGGGGGAAATATTATGGAAAATTGGATGCAAAAATTTGAAAATAAACAAGAAGAAACATATGAAGAAACAATAAGGGATGAGTTAGATCCATTATTAGATTTGGTTGATCATTCAAGTATATATAGAGTTACTGACATGGAAAAAGCTTTAACACGTATTGTAGAGCTATATGAAAAACTAGAAAAATCAGGATTAGAATATGATAAAAAAGATATGATTTTAAAAAAGAAGCAATTAGCAGAGTTGAGATTTGAAATTCAAAAAAGAGAACATATGGAATCACATGAATCAGAGTCATGGAATGAGTTAGAAGAAGAGGAACAAGAGGGGTATGACGAAGAAGAAAGATAGTATTGTGGCTTAAGAAGGGAAAAGGGTAAAAATGAAAGATTATATAACAATTATAGGTGGAGGCCTTGCAGGGTGTGAGGCTGCATATCAAATTGCAAAAGCAGGAATAAAAGTTAAATTATATGAAATGAAGCCAGTAAAATATTCTGAGGCACATTCAAATCAGAATTTGGCAGAGATAGTATGTAGTAACTCATTTAAATCAAATTTGCTAACAAATGCTTGTGGCTTATTAAAAGAAGAATTGAGAAGATTAGATTCACTGCTAATCAGAATTGCTGACGAAACTCAAGTTCCTGCAGGTCAGGCTTTAGCAGTTGATAGGGAGTTGTTTGCCAAAAGAGTAACAGAGGAAATTGAAGAAAATCCATTAATAGAAATTATCCACAAAGAGGTAGAAAGTGTGGATTCAGAAAGTGAAATAAATGCAGATGATGGAATAGTTATAATTGCTACAGGCCCGTTGACTTCAGAGAAAATGGCAAAGCAGATTTCTAATTTGACAGGTGAAGATAAATTATATTTTTATGATGCGGCTGCGCCTATAATCTCAAAAGATAGTATTAATTTTAATATTGCTTTTTATGGAAATAGATATGAACAAGAAAAGAAAAAAGATGAAACAATAGAAGAATGGCAAGAAAAACAAAAAAATCAAGAGAAAAGTTATATCAATTTGCCTATGAATAAAGAAGAATATGAATCTTTTTGGAAAGAACTAACAGAAGCGGAAGTTGTTACTTTACATGATTTTGAAAAAAGAGAAATTTTTGAAGGATGTATGCCAATAGAAATTATGGCAAAAAGAGGAATAGACACTTTACGTTTTGGACCATTAAAACCAGTTGGATTTGATGACCCAAGATATGCCAAAAGACCTTATGCCGTAGTGCAATTGCGTCAAGATAATTCTGAGGGAAATATCTATAATATGGTTGGTTTTCAAACAAATTTGAAATTTGGAGAGCAAAAAAGAGTGTTTAGTATGATTCCTGGACTTGAAAATGCAGAGTTTGTAAAATATGGTGTAATGCACAGAAATACATATATCAATTCAACTAAATTATTAGACGAGACATATAATTTAAAATCAAATCATAATATTTTCTTTGCAGGGCAAATAACTGGGGTAGAAGGATATGTAGAATCTATTTCTTCTGGAATGGTCGCAGCCTTAAATGCTGTTAAATTATTTAAAAAGAACGTTGATAGTAATGTAAATAAAATAGAAGACATAAATAATGCTGATACTGTTTTGGAAGACAAGATTGTGTTTTCAGAATGTACAGTAATTGGAGCATTGGCAAAATATATTTCAACTGAAAATGATAAGTTCCAACCTATGAATGCTAATTTTGGAATTTTGCCAGAATTAGGTGGCAAAAAGATTAGGGATAAAAGGGAAAGGTATGCGAAATTGGCTGAAAGAAGTTTGGAATGCTTTAAGGAGTAATGTTACTAAAATGTTACAAATATATTAAATTTTTATTAAAAAAAGCAATAATTTACATAAAATTATTGCTTTTTTTGTTTCTTTTTGTTATAATTATTTTGTGATATAATGTGAGGAAACTTTCAAAGGAGGAAAAATAAAATGGATGAAAAATATGAAGAAGAGTTTGATAAAGTTTTTGAAGAAAAAAATGATTTGATACAAAAAAGAAAAAATGAAATGACTGAGGTTTGGACAGAAATAAATAGCAGAGTTGACAAAAAAACAAACGAACAAGAACTAAAAGAAGTTGAAAACGATTTAAAGAAAATAAATGAAGAAATATTAAAAAATTCAGAAGAAATAAAAGAAATAAAAGATACTTTTAGTGAGAGAAAAAAAGTCCAATCCGAAATTGAAAAATTGACTAAATCTCAAAATGATTTGTTAGAAAGAAAAGAAGAGTGTGAAGAAGAAATTAGAGATGATGGAGCGGGAAAAGAAGAAGCACGAACTGATTTAGAAAAAATCAATAAAGAATTTGATAATGTGCAAAAAAGTTTGATTAACAACTTTAGACTTAGAAAAACATTAAATAAAAAAATTGAAGAAGCTATAAAAAAATATGGCATAGAGAAAAGATTAGAAGATAAAGAAAAAAGAGAAAAAGAATCAAAACAACAAAAAGGCGAAGAAGAAAAAAATGGTGAACAATATGAAAGTGAAGAAAATGAAGAACCAAGAACAATGGCAGATTTATATAATGAAAAAGGTGAATTTATAGGTACTGCTGGAAAACAAGATGATAAAGATATAGAAGGATTAGAAGAAAATATATTAAAACAAACTGAGTTAGAAGAACAAGGAGAACAACAAGACGAAGAAAGACAGGATGAAGAAAAAAAGGATGAAGAAAGACAGGATGAAGGAAAACAGGATGAAGAAAGACAGGATGAAGGAAAACAGGACGAAGGAAAACAGGACGAAGAAAGACAGGATGAAGAAAGACAGGATGAAGGAAAACAGGACGAAGGAAAACAGGACGAAGAAAATAGGGAAGACAAAACTGAAAAACCAGGAATAGTTATAGCAAGAAATGTTTTTGTTACAAAAAATCAAAATTTTTTTGAAATAGGAAGAATAGGAAAAATATTCAAGAAAGATAAAGAAGACAAAGTAGCAAAACTTAAAAAAATATATTCAAAAGGAAAATTAGAAACATTAGAAGAAATAACAGAAAAAGTTGATCCTGCAATTATAGAAGGTGTTATTGAATTAAGAGAAAAGAATATGCTTACAGAAGTACAAGCACAAAGATCAATAATTTATTTGGCATCAGGAGGTGCTACCAAAGATAATTTGGATTTTACAATTGAATATAATATGAAAGATTTATCAAGAGGTGCATTTTGGCCATGGAATAGAACAGTAAGAGACCAAGTGGTAAAAGTAGCAGAAAAAAATAGAGAAAATGGAATTGCAGAATTTACTGATGGAGTAGAATATGAACCAAATCCTATAAAAAGAATGATAGCTAGAGCAAGGCAAAAAAAATTAGGAAAAGGTAAGGAACAAGAAATAGAAAAAAATAGTGAAGAAAAAAATCTAAAAGCATCAAATGTATTCAAAAAGAGAATAAAAGAAGAAACACAAAAAAGTGATTTTGAACAATTAAGAGATGATATATTAGCAGGAAAAAGTGTAGAAGAATTAGAGACAATTGTTGAAAATGCTAAAGATGCAACTAGAAATGGAAAGATTTCAAAAACAGAACTACAAAGTTTAATGAATAGTGCAAAAGCAACTAAGACAGATATAGAAAAAAAATCAAATGAAAAACAAAAAGAGGCTGGTATAGAAGATCCATATGTGATGGATAAATGAAGAGCTCAAATCGAAGACAAAACTGTCGGAGATTTATTAGATGAATATGAAAAGGAAAATCAAGACTCTGAATATGTTACTAATAAAGATGGAAGAGAGAACTTTAAAGAAGTTTCTAAAATTTCAAAAAAACAAAGTGAAATGTATGCTTCAAGTGACTTTGAATGGAAAAACAATAATGTAGTTCCTAAATCAAGAGAAGAACAAGATATGAAAATAGAAGTAAAAAAAGTTATGAAACCTGAAGAAACAAAAAGGACAGTAAAAACTAAATATGAATGGAAAAATGGAAACTATGTGCTAAAAAAATCAGATGCAGGAGTTTCAAAAGAAGAAAGTGAACCAAAGATAGAGGAAGAAGATCAATTTACATTATAATTATAATAAAGAGAAGTTTGGTTTTCCGGATTTCTCTTTATTTGATTAGAAGGGAAGAAATATGGAAGAAATTTTTGAAAAAATACAAATAGTTGAACAATTTGCAAATAAAAAAGAACAATTAGCGGTTCTTAAAGAAATTAAAGATAATGAATTTGCAGAACAAAAAATACAAGAAGAAAAAGAAAAAATAAAATGTGCTGGACAAGAACTAAAAGATACGATAGATGCTTATTTAGAGGGAAAAGAATATGAAAAAGCAACTAATAATCCAGATGTTGCACATAATCATCTACTTGAATTAAGAGGAGTTATATGTTTGACTAATATTGATAATATAGATGAAAAATATGTTGATATTGAAAAGAAAAGATTGTTACTTTATAAAGATTTAAAAGACAAAACTCCTGAACAAAAAGTTGCAATGCAAAAATGCTATGAAAATTTACAAACATTGCTTAATAGAGAAAAAAATATGATGATAAGAGAATATGATAAAGTGAAAGAAAAAGAAAAACATGATTCAAAAAATAAATCAAATATTTTCACAAAAATTAAAGAATTTTTCATGAGTAAATTTGGAAGAAGAAAAAGACTAAATGAGGCAAGCAAAAAACAAAAAGCAGATGAACTAAGAAGAACAAGGGCAAATGTTGCACCAATGGTAGAACAAGATGATGATATAGATGTTAATTTAGATTTTGGTAGTGTGGAAAATGGAATATCTGTTACAGAAGAAAGAAAAAAAGAAAATTTGGAAAATAACTTAAGAGAAAGAGTTAAGGCAACAGGACAAGCGGTGGATAGACGTGTTAAATATGGAGATAAACTTATTACATGGAAAAATGGAAATATTACTGTAATTAAAGATGATGGTAGCGTAGAAAACAAAAATTCTGAAAGTATGTCTATAGATGAAAACGAAAGTGATGAATTAGATAAATAGGAAAGATAACCTGAAAAATTTAAAATATAAATTTTGAAAACTTGGAATTTGAAAAATTTCCAAGTTTTTCTTGACTTATAGACATAAAAATGATACAATATAAACTGCTATGGTAAATTGTGTGAAATATGCAAATCCGTAGCAGTAAAATACATTTTAAAGGCGGAAATATTTCAAAGATATTACACAGAAAAAATGTAAAAATAAAAAGTAGGAGGTGAAATTTAAGTGCCAACAATTAATCAATTAGTAAGAAAAGGAAGACAAACAGGAGTAACAAAATCAACTGCGCCAGCTCTTCAACATGGATGGAACTCAAAAAACAAAAAATTAACAAATAATAGAGCTCCACAAAAAAGAGGTGTATGTACAGTAGTTAAAACAGTTACACCTAAGAAGCCAAACTCTGCTTTAAGAAAAGTAGCCAGAGTAAGACTTTCTAATGGTTATGAAGTTACATCTTATATCCCAGGTATAGGACATAACTTACAAGAACACAGTGTTGTATTAATCAGAGGTGGTAGGGTAAAAGACCTTCCAGGTGTTAGATACCACATCATCAGAGGAACATTAGATACAGCTGGTGTTAAGGATAGAATGCAAGCTCGTTCTAAGTATGGGGCTAAGAGACCTAAAAAATAGGAAAATCGATTAAATCAGGCATCTTGCACATTTGTTAATATTTATTCCAAAACTCGACGTACAGACGTACGACTTCGTCTTGAAATAAACATTAAAAATGCACAATATACCTAATTTACTCAATTTTCTTAAATTAAAGGAAGATTAGTAACATGAAATTGAAAATTAGTGCTTGTAATACTTACTAAATTTTTCTAAGTGTTTTTAGAATGAACTTGTTGTTTATTTTTATAAACATAAAAAGGTACTTAAATTTAGGAATATATTATAATGCACTATACGGATAGGTTATCCTATCAGAGTACCTAAGATATTTTATAAATATCTAATAAAAATTTTTAAGGAGGGAAGAATAGTGCCAAGAAGAGGATATATAGCAAAAAGAGATGTTTTACCAGATCCAATATACAATAGTAAAGTTGTTACAAAATTAGTAAACAACATAATGTTAGATGGTAAAAAATCAGTTGCTCAAAACATAGTATATGATGCATTTGATATCATAAAAGAAAAAGAAGGAAAAAATCCTTTAGAAGTTTTTGAAGCAGCTTTAGAAAACGTAATGCCAGTTCTAGAGGTTAAGGCTAGAAGAGTTGGTGGAGCTACATACCAAGTTCCATTAGAGATTAGACCAGAAAGAAGACAAACTTTAGGTTTAAGATGGTTAGTTTCTTATGCAAGAAACAGACATGAAAAAACTATGGCTGAAAAATTAGCTGGTGAAATTATGGATGCTGTTGCTGGAAATGGTGGAGCATTTAAGAAGAAAGAAGATACTCATAGAATGGCTGAGGCTAATAAGGCTTTTGCTCATTATAAATGGTAAAATTTCCGTTAAAAGCAATCATCTGCACATTTTCAATATTAATTCCAAACCTTGACGTACCTACGTACGACTTCGGCTTGTAATTAATCTTAAAAATGCACAGCTAATCACTTTTAACAAAAATTTGAAGTTGAGAGTATAAAAAAGAATTATAAAAGAAACCGAGAGGGGGAAATATAGATGGCAGGAAGAGCATACCCATTAGAGAGAACAAGAAATATAGGAATAATGGCTCATATTGATGCTGGTAAAACAACAACAACAGAGAGAATATTATTCTATACAGGTAAAACTCACAAAATAGGTGAAGTTCATGAAGGTGCTGCTACAATGGACTGGATGGCACAAGAACAAGAAAGAGGTATTACAATTACATCTGCTTGTACAACATGTTTCTGGAAAAATAATAGAATTAATATTATTGATACTCCAGGTCACGTTGACTTTACAGTAGAGGTTCAAAGATCTTTAAAAGTTCTTGATGGAGCTGTAACAGTTTTAGCAGCAAAAGGTGGAGTTCAACCACAAACAGAGACAGTTTGGAGACAAGCTGATAAATATAGTGTACCAAGAATGGTATATGTAAATAAAATGGATATTACTGGAGCTAACTTTATGCTTTGTGTTGAACAATTAAAAACAAGATTAAAAGCTAATGCAGTTCCAATCCAATTACCAGTTGGTGCAGAAGACAACTTCCAAGGTATAGTTGATCTTATTAAAATGAGAGCATTCATCCAAGATGATAAATTAGGTGAACACATTGTTGAAACAGATATTCCAGAAGATATGAAGGAAGAGGCTGAAAAATGGAGAGCTAATATGATCGAGGCTGTTGCTGATCAAGACGAAGAATTAATGATGAAATACTTAGACGGTGAAGAATTAACTCCAGAAGAAATCAAAAGAGGTTTAAGAGCTGGAACATTAGCTAACAAAATAGTACCAGTTACATGTGGTTCTTCATACAAAAATAAGGGTGTTCAAGAATTATTAGATGCAATTGTTGACTATATGCCATCACCATTAGATATACCACATATCAAAGGTGAAACATTAGACGGAGAAGAAACAGAAGCTAAAACTTCAGATGATGCTCCATTTGCAGCATTAGCATTTAAAATTGCTACTGACCCATTTGTTGGAAAATTATGTTTCTTCAGAGTTTACTCTGGAACACTTGAATCTGGATCAACAGTTCTAAATTCAAGCAAAGACAAAAAAGAAAGAGTAGGAAGAATTCTTCAAATGCATGCAAATCACAGAGAAGATATAGAAAAAGTATATGCTGGTGATATTGCTGCAGCTGTAGGTTTAAAAGATGTTACAACTGGAAATACTTTATGTGATCCAGATCATCCAATAATCCTAGAATCAATGGAATTCCCAGAACCAGTTATCGATATAGCTATTGAGCCAAAAGAT